>JASHQA010000324.1 GCA_030037785.1 Streptosporangiaceae bacterium | reverse complement strand
CGCCAGCCCGCCGCCGTCGCTCACCGCCATGGCGGCTTCTGACCGGCTCATGGCGACCGTTAGCGCGCGACCGCGACCACTCGGTGGGGTCATACGCGACGAATCGGGCACGATTTCGCGCTCTACGGTCGCGATGGGTGTTTGGCGGTCGCTATGGGGTGGAAGCGGTCGCTATAGGTCTGGCAGCGGTCGCGGTTGGGCCGCCGAGCGGTCGGCATCCGCCACGGCGACGCCGACGGCCGATCTGACCGCGCGCCGTCGTGGCGGTCGCCGCGGAGCTCGTACCTGAGTCGCGGTGCGTGCATCACGCGATCAAGGAAGCGCCCGACCCGGACGGCATCATGACACCCGGCAAGGTGCGTGACCCGCGCTCGCCACTGCTGTGTGCCGCGGAACCGGCGTGACTCCCTGGGCGGCTTGCTTCGATGGCTCCTCGACCGTCTCGCGCGAGCTGGTACCGGTCAGGCCCGCGGGAACCGGTCGTCCAGCACTCGCATTGCCTGGCCGAGAGTCCGGCGCAGCGCGGCAGGCGTGACCCCAGCGAGGTGCGCGGCCTGCTGCTCGCTGAGGTCGAGGTAGTGCGTGAGGACGACTGCTTCGCGGCCACGTCGGGGAAGTTGCTGCAGCGCGCGGACGACGGGCAGGTTGGCGAACTCGGCTGCGCTCGGCAGCGAGGAACTGCCGGTCGCGGCTGGCGACCGCGCGCCGCGTGGCGGCCGGATCTCGGTCGGCGGGAGGCTCGGTCGGCTCCTGCGGCGGGACCGGACGAGCACGCGCTGCTGCAACGCACGCAGCACGTCCGCGCTCGGCTCCGAGCTCAGTGGTGCGGCGGGCCGCAGGCCCGCGAGCGCGTCGTAGGCGACCGCCTCCGCGCTAGCGGGGTCGCCGGTCAGCAAGGCAGCCAGCCGCACGAGCGGCCGATAATATGTGTCCCGAAGTGTCGCGGCGGCCGGGCACTCCGCCGTCGGCTCAGGCTGGCGGACTGGCTCCTCGGTGTGGCCCATAGACGCTCCGGGGCGCGTCTGTCGGCCATCCGGCAGCTGCGCTTGTCGTCACTGTAGGAAGATAGCGGAAGATAAGTCAAGCAGAAATGCTGGATTCTTCCTCTCTCTTCGGTCAGGATGGGCACATGCCCGTAGAAGACTGGCGTCGGCTCGCCGATTACGTCGTCGCCCGCCGCGTGGAACTCGGGATGCGGGAAAGGCGCGCGTTCGCCGCCGCGACCGGCATCACCGACCGCACCCTTGGCAAGCTGGAGACCGGACAGCGGGTGTCGGCGAGCACGCTGGCGGCCATAGAGAACGAGCTTGGCTGGGCACCAGGCTCAGGCCGGCGCGTCCTCGGCGGTGGCGAGCCGACGCTCAGCGCCGCTGCCGATGGCGAGTACGCCGACCCGACGCTCCGCCACCTCGCCAACACGCCGGGACTTCCGCCCGACGTGGTGCGCGGCCTCATCGCGCTCGCGCGGAACTGGCGGGGTGGCGACGACGGAACCGCGGAGCCGGAACAGCGGCACGCCTGACGCGCCAGGCGCCTCACCGGGCGAACTGGGCCCCGAGCCGCCGCTTACAGGCAGACCCGTACGCCCAGCAGTTCCAGGCAGGTGCCTCCGCCGCTGCTCGTGGACGGTGCCGGGCTCGGTTGTGCGGGCGGCGTCGTCGACGGTGACCGTGCCGAGCCGGGGCTCGGCGTAGCCGTAGCCGTAGCCGTAGCCGTAGCCGGCGCTGGCGAGGACGCGGGCACGGTGTGGTCAGCGACGGGCACCACCGACGGCGACGGCTGGGTGGTGCGGCCTCGTCCGGCGGGCTGCGTGCTGCGGGCCGTCCGTTCGGCCGAGTGTCCGGCCGCAGGCGCCGGTGCCGGGACGGCGCCGGTCGCGGGGTGCCCTCCGCCGGTCGCGGCGTGCTGGTGCGGAACGACCGCGATGACCACCGCAGCGGCCGTCACCACGGTGACGGCGCCAGCCCCAGCCACCAGCGCCGCAGGGTGGTGGCGGATCCCCGTGCCGATCGACCGGCAGGAGGCCCAGGCGAGAGCGAGCGCGCCCAGCAGTGGGGTGGGAAGTATCGCCCGCCGGTCAGGCGGCCGGGCCGCCCGCAGTCCCACCCGGACGGCGGCGCGCTGGCGCGCTGGGCTGAGCAGCGTCGACACCACGATGTCGGTATCGCCGCCTCGGCGTCTGCGCACGACCGCGCTGAGTCCGGACGGTAAGGCCTCGTGCCGGACGCGGATCACGTGCGCGCCTGTTCGCCCTGACCGGCGAGGCGCCAGATCGCGGCCCACCACTCGCGCGGGTCTCCCGGACCGCCCACGACCGCGAGCACCTCGCTGCCGGCCACGTCGAGGCGCACCGCGACATCGGCCGAGTGCCGTTCGTCGGCGGCGGCGACCAGGGTCAGCGGCGCTGGCCCGTCAGGCGCGTCGGGCATGGCGGCACCGGCTGCGGCTGCGATCATCTCGAATGCCTCGATGCGTCGCCGAAGCTCGGCCTGCTCGGTCCTGGCCACGGCGAGTTCGTCAGCGAGGCGCCGGAAGCCACGCCTGTTCCGCCACACAGCGCACCTCCTGCGGACATCGTCCACGGTACCCGGCCATGCCGCTGCTCGCCGGAAGATCCTCCGCCGCCGGGCCGGGTCACGCCTGCGGGTTCAGGTGGCCGGTTCGCGGTGGCCGGTTCGCGGTGGCCGGTTCGCGGTGGCCGGTTCGCGGTGGCCGGTTCGC
>JASHQA010000323.1 GCA_030037785.1 Streptosporangiaceae bacterium | reverse complement strand
GCCGAGGTGCTGGACGTCGCGGCCCAGATCGCCGCCAGCGAGGAGCGGATCCGAGCTGCGGTGCTGGCCGGCGGTCGGCTAGCCGAGGCGAGGACTGCGGTCGGCTACCACGACTTGCAACACCGCGCGCGGTAGCGCGTCTGCGCGTTGGGAGGGAACGGGCTGTGTCAGTGGCTAGCCCGCTGAGTCGGCGAGAGCTATGGCG
This sequence comes from Streptosporangiaceae bacterium, assembly GCA_030037785.1. Lineage (GTDB taxonomy): Bacteria > Actinomycetota > Actinomycetes > Streptosporangiales > Streptosporangiaceae > JAJYUU01. The sequence goes on along the minus strand of JASHQA010000323.1, from coordinate 5,841 downwards.
ACCGGAGGCGGCGCTGGCGGTAGCGGCCGGTGGGGCGTTCAACGGCCTGGCCAGGATGACTTCCCGGCCAGGCCGCTGGGTGTGTGCGAAGGGTCAGCCCGAGTCCGTCTCGTCAGCCCATCACCTGCGGGTTCACGCCTTGCAGGTCGCGCTTGCGCACGCGGATCACGACCAGGGCGACGATGAGCGCCAGCAGCATGATCCCGGCCGAGACCTCGAACCCGCGCGAGAACCCGGTCGCCAGCGCGTTATTGGTGATCGCAGCCCTGGCCGTGGCGAGCTGGTGTGCGGTCGGCGTGACCGCGTGGCCAGCCGCCGCGGCGCGCGCGGCCGAGGCCTTGGCCGCAGCGACCGAACTGCGGACCGTGTTGGCGACGACCGTCCACGCCACGGTGCCGAGTATCGCCAGCCCGATCGAGCCGCCGACCTGCTGGCCGGTGTTGACGAGGCTGGAGGCGAGGCCGGCGTCCCGCTCGTCCACCTTGGAGAGCGCCACCAGGAACAGCGGCATGAACAGGCTGCCGAGGCCCGCGGCGGTCAGCAGCATCGGGCCGAGCAGGCCGCCCACGTAGCTGCTGTCGGCGGTGATGCGCGACAGCCAGAACATGCCACCCGCGGCCATCGTGGTCCCCGCGATGAGGATCGGCTTGGCACCGATCCGGCCGACGAGCAGGGTGCTGGTGCCCGCCATCGCCATGATCACGCCCACCATCGGCAGGTAGGCGATGCCGGTCTTGAGCGGACTGTAGTCCCACACGGTCTGCACGAAGATGGTCAGGAAGAAGAACAGCCCGAACATCGCCGTGCCGATGCACAAGATGATCAGGTTCGCGCCGGACCGGTCCCGGTTGCGGAAGATCCGCAGCGGCAGCAGCGCGTGCTTGCTGCGCGACTCGATCAGCAGGAACGCCCCGAGCAGCACGACGGCCGCCACCAGCGACACGATGACCGTGGTGTCGCCCCAGTGCGAGACGCCGTTCTGACTGGTGGCCGCGTTCGACAGGCCGTAGACCAGCGCGGCGAGGCCGCCGGTGCCGGTGATGGCGCCGGGCAGGTCGAATCGCCCGGCGTGCCGGTCCGACTCGGCGAGGACGCGCGGCGCGAGGAAAGCGACTCCGATGCCGATCGGCACGTTCACGAACAGCACCCACCGCCAGGACGCGTACGTGGTGAGCAGGCCGCCGGCCAGCAGTCCGATGGCGGCGCCGCCAATGCTCATCGCGGAGTACACGCCCATAGCCCGGTTGCGCCGCGGGCCCTCCGGGAACGTCGTCGTGATCAGCGACAGCGCGGTCGGCGCCACGATCGCGCCGCCGAGGCCCTGGACCGCCCGTGACGTCAGCAGCCAGGCCTGGCTGGTCGCGAACCCGCCGAGCAGTGACGCCAGCGAAAACAGGATGATGCCGGCGATGAACACTTTTCGGCGACCGAGAATGTCACCGGCCCGGCCGCCCAGCAGCAGGAAGCCGCCGAAGGTCAGGGCGTAGGCGTTGACCACCCACTCCAGGCCGGAGTCGGAGAAGCCAAGCGCGTCCTTGATGTGCGGGAGGGCAACGTTCACGATGGTGGCGTCCAGCACCACCATGAGCTGGGCCGCGGCGATGACCACGAGGGCCAGGCCGAGATGACGGTGGGCCGGGGCCTGGGTACCGCCGGGGTGGCCCGCAGCGGCGGCTCCGCTGCCCGGTCGGGTGAGGCCCGGTGAGTTGGCAGGCATCTCGAGGGTGACTCCTTCGCTACGATCTGTGGTCAGCACGGACGTCGTGCTGCCAGCAGGCGTGTTGGCTTATGCGGGCTCTGCTAACGCAGACGACACCGGGCGCCAGGGCGTGACATCACCCGTCGGCGCGGCTGTCCCCGTGGTGCGGGGCGGGAGCGAGAGGGGCTCTTTAGGTCAGCGGATAGCTGACGTCTCGCTCACGATGCGCGTCACCTCCCCCGTCGCCGTCGGGGGACTCGCGAGTGGGGCCGGCGAGCAACGTCGCCAGCTGGCCAGGCAGCTCGCCCGGCGTGACCGCCCCCGTCGCGGGCACGCCGTCGGCATCGGCGCTGACCATCTTGCGGATCAAGGCAAGCAGGTGCGAGCGCTCATCGGCATCGAGGCGGTTCCACGGCATGCGCGCCGTGATCTCGGCCTCGATCACGTGCTTGAGCGCCAGGCCGTCATCGGTGAGCACGAGGTTCTTGACCCGGCGGTCGGCCGGGTGCGGCTCGCGCCGGGCCAGCCCGCGCTTCTCCAGCATGTCGGCGATCAGGGTGACGAAGGACGGATCGCAGTGCATCCGCCTGCCGAGTTCCTTCATGGCGAGCGGGCAGTCCATGCTGTGTAGCGCCTTGATGAACGGCGTCGGGATGCCGACGTGCTGGGCCAGCTGCTCGGCCTCTCCGATGATCTTCGCGATCAGCTCGAAGAAGCAGTCCGCGATCTCGCGGATCTGCTGCTGCTCCGTAGCGAGCTGCTTCCTCACTCCTGGCACTCCCCGTGCTGGCGGTGGGCGCTGGCGGCTGACCTGCCGACCAGCGCTTGAGTAAATAAATGGTTGAGCAACTCAAACGCTAGCGCACTCGGTTGAGCCTGTCAATCTTTGTGTGACTCAACAGTTGCGCTAGCGACTGCGTTCGGCAATGCCGCGGACGAAGGCGGCCTGACCGGCGTGCTGGAGGTCGTCCGCCAGGACGCTGACGAGGCGCACGGCCAGCGTGACCGGGGGATGCCAGGAGCGGTCGACGACCCTCGACATGTCGGCCTCGGTCAGGGTGCGAACGAACCCGACCGTCTGCTCGTACGTGGCGTCGTGGTACCCGGCGAGCAGGCTGCCTGGCGCCGCGACGGCTGACACCTGCTCCGAGCTGTGGCCGTAACCGGTGTCCCGCGGAGCCAGCGGCAGGCCGAACCGCTGCTCCCAGCCGGACAGCCACACCTGGGTCAGCCCACCCGCCGCGGCGACGTGGTCGTCCTGGACCCTCGTGAGGTGCCAGATCAGCCAGCAGATCGAGTTCGACGCCGGGTCGGCCACGTACAGCAGGTCCGTGTCGGTCAGTTCGTCGAGGACGTCGTGCACGATTTCGCGGATGCGGCCGAAGCCGTCTACCAGCAGGTCGGCAGCAGACATCAGGTGACCTCCGAGTCGGGTGCAGTCCGTCGTGCTGATAATCCCATCTGCTGCCGCGGCATCCTCGACTCGAGCCCTCACCGGTGAAAGACGAGGTCGTAGACCGCGATCAGCAGAACGGCAAGGACGGCGACAGCCACCACCCCGCTGCGCCACCTGGTCCGTCGGCCGCCTTTCACGCGCGTGTGACCGACCTTGACGTCCTCGTGCGCGGCAACCGACTTCTGGCCGTGCCAGCCGAGCGTCAGTCCGGCCGCGAGGAAGAAGATAACAATGATGATTGCTGCCGGAGTCATACCTGATCCCGGACCCCCCCGTGTCTGCATTGATGATCCCGCAACGCAGAACCGGATACCAGCGGAAACGCCGGGGGGCGGGCTGGCAGGATGGGCTTGGCCGAGCCGTGGCCCGGCACAAAACCGGCCGCAAGGCACACTGCGAACAAGGCACACTGGGCTGCGAACAAGGCACACTGCGAAGGAGAGCTCACCGGATGTCCGAAGCACTGACTGCGCGCACCATCACCATCACCGGCCACGGTGGCGATCAGATCGAGGCCTATCTGGCGGTGCCGGATGACGGCGCGGCCTCGCGCGGCAGCGTGGTCGTGATTCATCACATGCCGGGTTACGACTCCTCGACCAAGGAGATCGTGCGCAAATTTGCCGCGAACGGATACGCGGCGCTGATGCCGAACCTGTATTACCGGGAGGCGCCGGGCGCCAGCCCGGACGACGCCGCGGCGACCGTGCGGGCGAACGGCGGCGTGCCCGACGATCGGCTCGTCGGTGACGTTGCGGGCGCCGCCGAGCAGCTGCGCGCGCTCGGCGGATCGAACGGCAAGGTCGGTGTCATCGGCTACTGCTCGGGCGGTCGCCAGTCCTTCCTCGCCGCGTGCAGCTTGCAACTGGACGCGGCCGTCGACTGCTACGGCGCCTTCGTCGTGAAGCCGGTACCGGACGGCGTGCCGCTGGCCTTCAAGCCGATCGTCGGCATGGCCAGGGATCTGTCCTGCCCGCTGCTCGGCCTGTTCGGCGCGGATGACAAGATGCCGGCTCCGGATGAGACCGCCGAGCTGTCCGCGGTGCTCGACGGGCTCGGCAAGCAGCACGAGTTTCACACCTACGACGGCGCCGGCCACGCATTCTTCTCGGTGGACCGGGTGGCGTACCGGCCCGAGGCTGCGAATGATGGGTGGCAGAAGATCTGGCACTTTTACGGCCGCTACCTGGCACGCTGAGGAGCTCGCATGTGCACGTACACGACCGAGAAGATCGACATCGCCGGGAGCGGTAAGGGCAGCGAGGGCTGGTTCGCGCTGAGCGACGCCACCGTGTACTTCGACCACCCGGTGCACGCGATGGCAGAGCACACGCTGAACATCGACTTCCGCAACCCGGCCAAGGGCCCGTCCGCGCGGGTCGCGGTGGAGCTGACCGCCGAGTCGGCGCGCGCGCTCGTCGGCGCCATCGAGGCAGCGCTCGCCGCGGTGCCCACGCTCGTCGGCTGAGCACCCGCCCGGCTGCCTGCCGACGGGCACTGTCGGCACGGCATGCCACGATCGAAGGCGAACCGCGGGTCGGGCGGGAGGATGCAGTGAAGTTCAGGGTCGCGCGCGACGTACTGGGCCAGGCAGTGTCGTGGACCGCCCGCGCGCTGCCGACCCGGCCGGTCGTGCCAGTGCTGGCTGGCCTGCTGCTGCAGGCCGAGGGTGACGAGCTGCGGCTGTCGTGCTTCGACTACGAGGTCTCCGCGCGGGCCGCGGTGGCGGCCGACGTCGGCGAGCCCGGCACCGCGCTGGTGCCGGGCTCGCTGCTGGCCGAGATCGCGAGGAACCTGCCGTCGGCCGACGTCGAGGTGAGCACCACCGCGGAGATGGTCGTGCTGACGTGCGGCAGCGCGGAGTTCACCCTCGTGTCGCTGCCGCTGGCCGACTATCCGGCGCTGCCTGCGGTGCCGGGCGTAGCGGGCACGGTGGACGGGGGGCTGCTGGCCACCGCCGCGGCGCAGGTCGTGCCCTCGGCGAGTCGCGACGACACGCTGCCGATGCTCACCGGGGTGTGCCTGGAGGCTGACGGGCCGGTGCTGACGCTGGCAGCGACCGACCGCTACCGGATGGCGGTCCGCACCACCCGGTGGGAGCCGGTCGATCCGCAGGCACGCCTTCGTGTGCTCGTGCCGGCCAGGACGCTGGCCGAAGTGGCCAGGACGATGGCGCCCGGCAATCCGGTCACGATCGCCGTGGGTCAGCCCGAGCGGGACGACGACCGCCCTGTCGGCGGCGTGATCTGCTTCGAGGGCGCTGGCCGACTCCTCTCGGCGCGGCTGATCGGGGCCGAGTTCATCCGGTACGAGGCACGCTTCCCGGCCGGCTTCGAGGCCAGCGCACAGCTGCCAGCCGGGCCGTTCACCGAGGCCGTGCGGCGCGTGTCACTGGTAGCCGACCGGGGCGCCGCGGTGCAGTTGGCGTTCCGCCGTGACGTCGTGGTGATCGAGGCTCAGTCGGCCGGGCGCGCTCGCGCGGTGGAGTCGGTCCCGGCTCAGCTGGACGGTGCGGATCAGGTCATCTCGTTCAATCCGCACTACCTGCTGGACGGGCTCACCGCGGCGGCGCTGACCGGCCACGCTGGTCACCTCGAGGGCCACCCGGCCGACAGGATCCGGCTGCAGTTCACCAGCCCGGCCCGGCCGGCGCTCATCACGTGGCTGCCGGGTGACCGCGAGGCGC
>JASHQA010000322.1 GCA_030037785.1 Streptosporangiaceae bacterium | reverse complement strand
CGTGTCCGCCGGCTGGCATAGCCGGTCCCGCAATTGCGTTCAAGACGTAGCTGGGACCGGCCGCGCATGCTGCTAGGGCGCGCCGCCATGGGACGGCCGGTGCGCGCTGGTGTGACTAAGGCAGAGGAGTCTTGGTGAGCCGCCGCGGGTGGTGGTTGTTCGCAGCGATGAGCGTGATCTGGGGCATTCCATATCTGCTCATCAAAGTCGCCGACAGCGGGGTCGCGCCGCCGGTCCTGGTGCTGGCCAGGGTGGCGGTTGGCGCGGCGCTGCTGCTCCCCGTCGCCATCCGCCGCCGCGAGCTTGCGCCGCTGCTGCCGCACTGGCGCTGGCTGGTCCTGTTCGCGCTGGTGGAGATCATCACGCCGTGGCTGCTGCTGTCCGAGGCCGAGACGAGACTTTCCAGCTCGCTGAGCGGGCTGCTGATCGCGTCGGTACCCATCCTCGTCACGGTGTTCGGCCTGCTTACCGGTGGCCAGGACCGGCCCGCCCCTATCAGGTGGGCGGGCCTGCTTGTCGGGCTCGGCGGCGTCGCGCTGCTGGTCGTGAGCAGCGGCACGAACGGGGACGCCGGCTCTGTCGCCGAGGTACTGGCGGTCGCGGTGTGCTACTCGATCGGGCCGCTGATCGCGGCGCGCAAACTGAGCGAGCTGCCGTCGCTCGGCATGACAGCCGCGTGCCTGGCGTTGGCCGCCGTCGTCTATGCGCCGATAGCTGCGGTCACCTGGCCGCACGCGGTGCCGGCGGCGAAGGTACTCGCGTCCCTGGCCGGCCTGGCTGTGATCAGCACTGCCCTGGCCTTCGTCCTGTTCTTTGCGCTGATCGCCGAGGCCGGACCGGCCAGGGCAGCGGTCATCACGTACGTGAACCCCGCGGTCGCGGTGGCCCTCGGCGTCCTGGTGCTCGGGGAGCGGCTGACCGCCCAGATGGCCATCGCGTTCGTGCTGATCCTCGGCGGCTCAGTGCTGGCCACCAGGGCCGCCGGTCGGCGAGCGAGCGGCGGCGGTCCCGACAGCGGGCGCGAGCCCGACGCGGTGGTGGCCGGCGAGTACCGCCCGGCGCGGCCAGCCGAGCGCGACTAGACTCGCGCGCGTGATCGACCTCAAGGCCGCCCGGCAGGATCCGGGGGGTTACCGCGCCGCCCTGGCCAGGCGCGGCGCGGCCGCCGAATTCGATGCGCTGCTGGCCGCAGACGGCGCCTGGCGGTCGCTGACCGAGCGCACCGAGGCGCTCCGCGCGGCTCAGAAGGGCGCGTCGCGCGGCAAGCCGACGCCCGAGCAGCTCGAGCAGCTGCGCAGCCTGCGGGACGAGTTCGACCAGGCCCAGGACGCGCTCGCGGCGGCGGCGCGGCAGCGGGACGACCTGCTCGCGCGCATCCCCAACCTGCCTGACCCCACCGCCGCTGACGGCATGGACGAGGAGGACGCGCAGCTGGTCCGGACCTGGGGCGAGAAGCCCAAGTTCGGATTCGAGCTCCGGGACACCACCGAGATCGCCTCGGCCCGAGGCTGGATCGACATGGCCAGGGGCGCCCGGCTGTCAGGCTCCCGGTTCGCCTACCGGGTGGGCGACGTCGCGCTGACCGAAATGGCGCTGTACCGGTACGTGATCGACAAGCTGACCGGCCGCGGCTTCCTGCTGGTGCTGCCGCCCATCCTGGTCGGTGAGCGTGCCATGTACGGCACGGGCTTCCTGCCGACCGAGGCGTCGAACCTGTACCACCTCGAACACGACGACTTGTATCTCACCGGCACATCTGAGGTTGCGCTGGCGGGCATCCACGCAGACGAGCGGATCGAGGAAGCTGACCTGCCGGCCAGGTACACGGCGTTCACGACGAACTTCCGCCGGGAGGCCGGGGCGGCCGGCAAGGACACCAGGGGCATGTTCCGCGTCCACCAGTTCGACAAGGTGGAGATGTTCGTGTACTGCGTTCCGGAGCAGTCGCGGGAGGTCCACGACCTGCTGCTGTCTTACGAGGAGGAGATCGCACAGGAACTGGGCCTGCCCTACCGGGTGATGAACATCGCCGTCGGCGACCTCGGCGCGCCGGCCTCGAAGAAGTACGACATCGAGGCCTGGTTCCCGGTTCAGCAGCGGTACCGGGAGATCACATCCTGCTCGAACACAACGGATTACCAGGCCCGCAGGCTTAATGTCCGGTTCCGCCGGGAGGGCAGGCTGGAGTTCGTGCACACCCTCAACGGCACCGGCGCGACCGCCAGGGCGCTGCTATCGATCATGGAAAACTTCCAGGACGAGCACGGCACTGTCGCGGTGCCCGAGGTCCTGCAGCGCTTCGGCGCTCCTGTCACCATCGGCGCGCCGCCGGCTGGCTGAGGCCGCCCGCCCGCCCGCTGCTGCCCGCCCGCTGCTCCCCGCCCGCCCTGCCGTCTCGGGGGGCCCATCTCGGTAGCGCGTAGCCACGCAAGATGCTCCAGAAGCGGACGTTCTTTGGGGTCGCGGCGATCGACAGGAGATCGCGGCCGGCGTTCCGGGTATCACAGAGGCATGGCGACGCGATCGCGGCGGACGGCGGCTGCTGGCGTCTCCAGCAGCGAGGCCGGGAGGGTCGTACCACCCAGAGTGGGCCATCGGGTCGTATCACCCAGAGCGGGCCAGACATCGCGATACGGTGTGCGGATGGCGGTCCAACCTCGGCACGGTGGCAGCGCGGCGCACTGTTCCCAGCCGGCGAGCATCAACTACGAGCGGATGTACGCGTGGCGGTTCCGCGATGTCGACCAGGGTCGCCGGGAGGCCGTCTGGCGGGAGATCGCCCACTATGTCTATCACCGGATGGGTGCCCCGGCCCGGGTGCTTGACCCGGCGGCCGGGCGCGGCGAGTTCATTACCGCGGTCCCGGCGGCCGAACGATGGGGCGTCGACCTGGTCGGCCAAGGCGTGCCGGAGTCACCGGGAACCAAGATGATCGTCAGCGACATCATGGCCGCCGACATCCCGAGCGACTACTTCGACGGCGTGTTCGTGTCGAACTTCCTCGAGCACCTGCCCGACCAGAACGCCGTCGCCGCCCTGCTCGGCAAGCTCTACACCGCGATGAAGGCCGGCGGCCGGATCGCGATCATCGGGCCGAACTTCCGGTACTGCACACGCGAGTATTTCGACTGCGCCGATCACACGGTGATCTTGTCCCATGTCGCGGTCAGCGAGCACCTGTATGCCGCGGGATTCGACGTCACCGGGGTGTCGGCGCGGTTCCTGCCGTATTCCTTCCGCGGGCTCCTGCCGCCTTCGCCGGCGCTGACCAGGGCCTACCTGCGCGCACCGGTCTTGTGGCGGCTGCTGGGCAAGCAGTTCTTCGTGCTGGCCCGCAAGCCTGTGTGATCAGCCCATCGTCAGCGGGCCGTCAGCGTGGAATGCCAGGCGGCCGCTGACCGGCTGAGTCGTATTCGGGTTCGCGCACGTACCGTTCACCCTCGGCATCGTGCCGGAAAACACGATCTTGAAGTCACCGTGGCCCCTGGCTCCCTTGTAGGCGCGGGTGCCGCCGATGACCGTGTACGTGCCGGCGGTCGTCATCTCCGCCACGCAGGTCGCCGCGTCAAGGTGCTGGGTGTTCAGGCCCTTGGAATGCACCACATCGACATCGCCCTGGTTGAGGACGAACGTTCCCTTGTCGCTATTCCCGGCGAGATCGATGGTGCCGTGGTCATTGAGAACGCCCGTGGCGTGGACGTGCACCGTGTCGCTCGTCAGGCTGGTCGATGTGCCGGCGAACGTCTCAGCGCCGCCGTCTGAACTGCTGCAGGCGGCAGCAGAGACAGCCGCCAGTCCGGCGCACGCCGCGGCTACGATGATCTTCTTCCGCACTTGTTCCCCCGTCTCGTCCCGGTTGTAGGCAGCCGCCAGCAGGCCAAGTCGAGCCGCCGTGCCGCTCGGACAGCTGGCCCGCGCCCTGGATCGGCCCAGGCGGTGCGGTCCCCGGCCAGGTTCTACCCGCTGGCCAGGCAGTCCTGTACCTGCCTACCGGGTTACGAGATCACCATTTTCCGTAGTGCACCAGGTCTGCGAGCGGCCGGCGCCGGGCGCGCAGATCACGCTTGCCGTCCTCGGCGTCGTGGCCGATGGCGATGGCGCCGATGGGCTCGTGGTCGTCCGGGATGCCGAATCTCGCCCGGAAGCCGGCCACCGCCTCGGGCACGATACCGAAGTACACCGCGCCGAGGCCCTCGTCGACGACCGTGAGCAGGATGAGCAGCGCGGCCATTCCGGTGTCGATGTGCCAGAACGGCACCGGCCAGCGGCGCTCGTCCCGGTCCGTCCAGCCCTTGTCCGGCAGCGCGTAGCGATCCAGGTAGACCCGCTTGCTGGACATCGGCACGATGACCAGCGGCGCGGTTTGCGCGGTGGGGCTCACCGCCTCGCCTGCGACCGCCCAGAACGCCGCCAGGTCGGCGCCGGTCAGCACGAGGAACGCCTGACCTTGCGAGAAGCCGGCCGACGGGCCGCGCACCGCGTTCGCCAGGATCCGGTCCAGGCTCTCCGGCGACACCGGCTCGGGAGTAAACCGCCGCACCATCCGGCGCAGCCTGATGACGTCCTGCAGTTCCATGCGGTGACCCTAGCTGAACCGGACGAACAGCGCTGATGTCAGCTCGGCTAGCCAGCCTGCTCAGGCTGGCCGCGGCGCAGCTGGGCGCCCCACTTCTCCTCGATGTGCCCGTACCGCCAGACCAGCAGTGCCGCGACCCAGGTCAGCACGAACAACCCGACGATGACGAAGCCGGCCGTGTTGATGTTGAAGTTGTACATGAATCCCCAGAACCCATGCTTCTGGGAGACTCCCTTGATCTCATAAGGGATCAGGCTGAGGCTCTCGATCCCGCCGATGAGGAAGCAGATGGCGACCGACAAGCCCGTGATCGCGAGGTTGTAGTAGACCTTGCGCACCGGGTTGAAGAAGGCCCAGCCGTACGCGAGGTTCATGAACAGCCCGTCGGAGGTGTCCATCAGGCTCATCCCGGCGGTAAACAGGATCGGCAGGCAGATGATCGCGTACCACGGCAGATGCTCGGCTGCCAGGAAGGCCGTCGTGCCGAGCAGCAGTACCTCGGTCGCTGTGTCAAAGCCCATGCCGAACACCACGCCGACCGGGTACATCTGCCATTCGGATTTGATCGCCCGCATCCACCGGCTGAAGAACCTGTAGAAGAAGCCGCGGTTCTCGAGTTGCCGCTCCAGTGCGGCCTCGTCGTAGTCGCCTCGGCGCATGGACCGGAAGACCTTGAAGATGCCGCCCAGGATGATCAGGTTCAGCCCGCCGATGAGGAAGAGAAACGCCGCGGACACCAGGGTCCCGAACAGGCCGCCGAACCGCTCCAGTCCAGAGCCGTCGTTCGAGACGGCAGCGAAGACGGTCTTCTCGGCGATGATGATGCCAACGCCCATGGCGACGACGATGGTGGAGTGGCCGAGCGAGAAAAAGTACCCAAACGCGAACGGCCGCGGTCGCCCCGTGCCCGCGCGCTCGTTCATGACCTTGCGGGTGGTGTTATCGATCGCGGAGATGTGGTCGGCGTCGAAGGCGTGCCGGAGCCCGAGCGTATAGGCCAGCACGCTCAGGCCCGCGCCGAAGCCCTTGTAGTGCGCGGGTACGACGAAGGCCACGAAGACAACGAAACCCAGCGCGTGCAGCAGCAGGATGGAGCCGTACATCGCTGTCACCCGGCGCCGCTCGACCGGCGTCATGGCCTGAAAGGACTGGCGGACCAGGGCACCGAGCCGCGGCCTGGTAACGGTGGTCACAGCTGCACGCTAGCCGTAACTGCACATGATTTGCAAGTACTGTAAGGTCGCATGGGAGGTGCGCGATGACCGCGACACAGCCGACGACGCCGGTGCTCGTCGGGCCTGGACCGCTGACGGCAGATGACGTTGTCGCGGTCGCGCGCTGCGGGGCGCCGGTGCAGCTAGCGCCCGAGGCCCTGGCGGCGGTCCGGCGCGGTCGCGAGGTCATCGAGGCCCTGGCCGGGGACGCCGAGCCGCACTACGGCGTGTCCACCGGGTTCGGCGCGCTCGCGACCCGGCACATCCCGGTCGAACTGCGGGCCCAGCTGCAGGCGAGCCTGGTGCGCAGCCACGCGGCCGGCTCGGGTCCCGAGGTCGAGGACGAGGTCGTCCGCGCTCTCATGCTGCTCCGGCTGGCCACCCTGGCGACCGGTCGCACCGGGGCACGCGAGGAGACGGTCCAGGCGTACGCGGCGCTGCTGAACTCCGGCTACACGCCCGTGGTGCACGAGTACGGCAGCCTCGGCTGCTCCGGTGACCTGGCTCCGCTGGCCCACTGCGCGCTCGTGGTCACCGGCGAGGGCGTGGTCCGGGATGCCAGTCACCGCACGCTGCCGGCCGCAGCGGCGCTGGCCGCAGCCGGCATCGCACCGGTGCGGCTGCGCGAGAAGGAGGGCTTGGCGCTGATCAACGGCACCGACGGCATGCTCGGCATGCTGGTGCTCGCGATCGCCGACGCGCGCGAGCTGCTCAAAGTAGCGGACATCACCGCCGCGATGAGCGTCGAGGCGCTGCTCGGCACCGACGCCGCGTTCGCCGCGGATCTGCTGGCCCTGAGACCGCATCCGGGGCAGGCCGCCGCCGCGGCCAACCTGCGGGTACTGCTGGCTGGCAGCGCGATCATGGCCAGTCACAGGGGTCCGGAGTGCACCAGGGTGCAGGACGCGTACTCACTCCGGTGCGCACCCCAGGTCGCCGGCGCGGTCAGGGACACCGTCGACCACGCCGCGCGGGTCGCCGGCTGGGAGCTGGCGTCGGCGATCGACAACCCGGTGATCACCCCGGACGGCCGGGTGGAGTCCAACGGCAACTTCCACGGCGCGCCGCTCGGCTACGTGCTCGACTTCCTGGCGATCGGGGTAGCCGACCTCGCGAGCGTGTCCGAGCGGCGGACCGACCGCTTCCTCGACGTCGCGCGCAACCAGGGCCTGCCGGCCTTCCTCGCCGACGACCCTGGCGTCGACTCCGGGTACATGATCGCGCAGTACACGCAGGCAGCGATCGTGTCGGAGCTGAAACGGCTCGCCGCACCGGCCAGCGTCGATTCGATTCCCAGCTCGGCGATGCAGGAAGACCACGTCTCGATGGGCTGGTCCGCAGCGCGCAAGCTGCGCCGGGCGCTGGACGGCCTGACCAGGGTGCTCGCCATCGAGTTGCTGACCGCGGCGCGTGGCATCGAGCTGCGCGCGCCGCTGGCGCCTGCGGCGGCGACCGGAGCGGTGGTGACGGGGCTGCGGGCTAGCGCGGCCGGGCCGGGACCCGACCGGTTCCTCGCTCCGGAGATTGACGCCGCCGTCCGGTACGTCGCCGACGGCGGCGCCATCCGTGCGGCCGAGTCCGTGACCGGCCCGCTGAGCTAGCTCGCGGACGCTCGGACTCAGCTCAGATAACCGGGGGGCGGCCCAGCCTGGTGAGCCGCCAGGCCGTTCGCAGCGAGATCGGCTGCCGCCTGCCGGGTTCCGTTCGCCAGCCCGCCGCGAACCCTCCCAGCCAGGCGCGAAGCGCGCCCTTCGAGGCCCGTTCCCGGAAAAAGGTGATCACGAGCCAGTCGAGCAGATAAGCGACGGCAAGCGCCCACGGGAGGTTCCGCCGGGCGAGCAGCACCCTGTTCCGGCCGTCGTAGCGGTACCAGTCCGCGTGCCGGGCATTCGGGACCGGCGGATGGCACACGCGCGCGCCGGCGTCGTACTCGATGCGGTAGCCGCGGTCGATCAGCCGCCAGGCGAGGTCGGTTTCCTCGTGCGCGAAGAAGAACACCTCGGGCAGGCCGCCGGCCGCCAGCCAGACAGACCGGCGGGCGGCGAAGCCGGTGCCGACGAACGTGGTCACCGCCGACGACCGGCCGGGGTCGGCGCGCAGCCGCGGCACGTGCCAGCGCGCGCCGGGCCCGCCGCCGGGATCGTCCACCCGGAAGGCGAGCACCGCGAGCCGCGGGTCCGCGGCGAACCGCGCCGCCACGTGCTTGCCGATGCCGGGATCGCCGAACCAGGCGTCGTCGTCGAGGAACAGGACGACGCCGCCGGAGCTGGCCGACAGGCCAGCGTTGCGCCCGCCAGCGACCCCTCGGTTCTCGGCCAGCCGGACGGTGCGCACGTTGGCAGGGACCGGGGGCAGGTCGGCCCCGTTCCCCACCAGCACGACCTCAACGCCGTCGGCGCGCAGCGGTTCGGTGCTGGCGATGGCCCTGGCGAGCTCGGCCGGGCGGGTGCCCATCGTGATGATCACGCAGGACAGTCGGGAGTCCGTGGTCTGGCTCACGACAGGCGCCGGGACGCCACGATCGCCGCGAGGTGCGCGAGCACGAGCAGCGCGGCCACGACCAGGCAGGCCACGAGCAGCACCCTCGTGGCGAGCAGGCCGCCCAGCGCCCGGTCAGCGATAGCGGCGACCAGCACCAGCACCGACAGCTCGATCTGCTGGATGATCCGGTGCACCTTGAGGGTGCTCGCGGCGCGTCGTGCGTGCGCCAGCCCGGCAGACCGTGGCGCGAGCGCTGTCGCGTCATACGCGGCCGGCAGCCCCTGCACCGCCCTGGCGACGACGACGTTGTCGGTTTCGGCCTGGGTCAGGCACGCGAGCAGCGCCGCGGCGAGCCCCGCCGTGACGTACCTGCCGGACACCGTGAGCGCGCCCTGGCTGCGAATGCCGAGGCCAACGAGCATCGCCGCGTCGCACAGATAGTGCCCCACGCGATCCAGGTACACGCCGCGGGCTGAGGTTTGCCTGGTCAGCCGCGCCAGCTCGCCGTCGCAGCAGTCGAACAGCAGGGCCAGCTGGGTCAGCACCAGCGCCGCGACGGCGGTCGCCAAGCCGCCGAACGCGATCACCGCGCCGGCCGCGACGCCGCACCCGATGAAGGCCAGCGTGACCGCGTTCGGGGACAGGCCCGTGCAAGCCAGCGCCCACGTCACCCGTGGCGAGATCTTGCGCATATAGAGGCGGCCGAACAGGTGCTCGTCGTTCACTCGCTCGACGACCCAGCTCGGCTGGCCTGCCGACTTCACCTCGTTCAAGGTGGGCCGCGCCATGGTCCCCCGCTCGACGCTCGACGCTCGACGCTCG
>JASHQA010000321.1 GCA_030037785.1 Streptosporangiaceae bacterium | reverse complement strand
CGTCGTGGGCGTGCGGGAAGCGCTCGCCGACCCGTCCTTTCGCGCGGCGCTGGCCAGCCGCGGCCTCAACCGGCTGGCCTATCTCGCGCCGCTGCGCGGCGTGGTCAGGCTCATCCTCGGCACCGGCGCGTTCTGCTACCCGGTCAAGGTGCTGCGGGTTGTCTACCCGGAACAACGCGGCGGCGCGGTGACCAAGGGCCGCTACGTGCACCAGGACTTCGCGGTGGCGAGCGTGCAGGACATGCTCACCACCTGGCTGCCGCTCATGGACATCGCCCCGCAGCTCGGCGGGCTCGCGGTGCTCCCCGGCAGCCACCTGGGCCCGCCGCTGCGGCCGCGGCTGCTCCCCGCCGACGCGGCGGGCTGGGCCACGACCGAGTTCCGGCCCGGCGACGTGTTGCTGTTTCACTGCCTCACCGCGCACGCCGCGCTGCCGAATCACGCCGACCGAGCCAGAATCTCAGCAGACTTCCGCTGGCAGGCGGCCGACCAGCCCGCTCCGGCCGAACTGATCCTCGGCCCGGCCGCGGCGCAGGCCCGGCGCGGCCAGGTCGAGCTGTACAGCAGGCTGCTCGGCGCCGAGCCGTGGTGGGAGCCGGTCCCATCCGGCCTGATGCTGCGGTCCCGTGCCGAGCTGACCGCAGCGCCGCCGGCGCCGTCGCGGCTGTTCACCGTGCACCCAGGCTGGCAGCGCTGGCGCGCTCCGGCCCGGCAGGTGCACTGAGCCAGCCCGCGGCACCGGCGCAGCACCGGCGCGGCACTGGCGCGCCCCTGCTAGCCCAGCGCCATCCGCAGGTCCTCGATCAGGTCGTCGCACGACTCGATGCCGACCGACAGCCGGATCAGGTCAGCGGGCACTTCCAGCGGCGATCCGGCGGTCGACGCGTGCGTCATCCGCGCCGGGTGCTCGATGAGCGACTCCACGCCGCCGAGGGACTCGCCGAGGGTGAACAGCCGGGTACGGCCGCAGACCGCCAGAGCCTCGGCTGCCCCGGCTCGGAGCCGGAAGGACACCATCCCGCCGAAGCCGCGCATCTGCTTCACCGCGACCTCGTGGCCGGGATGCGAGGCGAGGCCCGGGTAGTAGACGGCAGCGACGGCCGGGTGCGCCGTGAGCATGTCGGCGATCCGGGCCGCGTTCGCACAGTGCCGGTCCATCCGGACGGCCAGGGTCTTGGCGCCCCGCAAAGTGAGCCACGCGTCGAAAGGACCTGGAGCCGAGCCGACCGCGTTCCGAAGAAAATAGAGCCGCTCGGCGAGTTCGGGGTCGGCGACCACAACCGCGCCGCCCACGACGTCGGAATGACCGCCGATGTACTTGGTCGTCGAGTGGACGACCGCGTCGGCGCCGAGGGCGAGCGGTTGCTGCAGGTACGGCGACGCGAACGTGTTGTCGACCACGAGCAGCGCACCCGCGTCGGCGGCCAGGTGGTGCAGCGCGGCGATGTCGGCGATGGACAGCAGCGGGTTGGTCGGCGTCTCGACCCAGACCAGGCGCGCCGGCCGCGCGGCGAGCGCGTCTCGCACCGCCCCGGCGTCGGACATGGGCACCGGCAGATAGCTCAGGCCCGAGCCGGCCAGCACCTTGTCGAACAGCCGGAAGGTGCCGCCGTACGCATCGTGGGGGATCAAGGCATGGTCACCGGGCCGGCACACCGCGCGGATCAGGGCGTCGGCTGCCGCCATACCGGACGCGAACGCCAGGCAGCGCGCGCCGCCCTCCAGCGCGGCGAGGCATTCCTCCAGCGCGCCCCGCGTCGGGTTGTCGGTGCGCGAGTACTCGTAGCCTTCGATCCAGCGCGCGGCGGCACCGAGTTCCTTGCCGCGCAGCCCGCCGACGCCGTCCTGCTTGTAGGTGGACACCTGGTAGATCGGCGGCACGACCGCGCCGGTCGCCGGGTCGGCCTGCTGACCGGCGTGGATCGCCAGGGTCTCGAACCCGTCGTGCCGCATCCTCGGCGCCCCCTTGCGCTGCTCCGCGGTTATGCACCCGATCGTCGGGGGTTCACGGGGGTGTGCTGTCCGCCCGTGGCCGTTGCCCCGTGGGTGTGCCCATCTTAGGGGAACGGGGTCGGCTTCCGGCGCGGCCGTGCGGGGGCGGCGCGGCCGTCGCGGGTGCAGCCGCGGCCGTCGGCCGGGGGCGGCGAGCCGCTGTGCCGGATACCTGCGGGCGGCTGCCTGGCCCCTGGGTTACCTGGCCCCTGGGTTACCTAGCCCCTGGGATAGCTAGCCCCTGGGATAGCTAGCCGGGCTCGCCGGACAGGAAGGTCAGCACGTCCTGCCTGGTGATGACCCCCGCGGGCTTGCCGTCGACGAGCACGATCGCGGCGCCCGCGGCGCCGAGCGCCCTGGCCGCGACGCTGACCGGCTCGCCCGAGCCGACCATGGGCAGCGGCGGGGACATCAGCCCGGCCACTTCGTCGTCGGGCGCCGCCTTCCCGGTGACGAGCGCCTCCAGCAGGTCGTGTTCCACTATCGAGCCGACGACCTCGGCCGCCATGACCGGCGGCTCGGCGCTCAGCACGGGAAGCTGCGACACGTCGAACTCGCGGAGGCTGCCGATCACGTGCCGGACCGTGTCGGTTGGGTGCGCGTGCACGAACGGCGGCAGCCCGCGGTGTTTGCGTTCCAGCACGTCACCGACCCGCGGCTCGGCCGTCTCGGCGGTCAGGAAGCCGTAGTCGGCCATCCACTCGTCGTTGTAGATCTTGCCGAGGTAGCCGCGACCGCCGTCCGGCAGCAGCACCACGATCACGGCGTCGGCCGGCGCCGTCTTCGCCACGTGCAGCGCGGCCACCACGGCCATGCCGCAGGAGCCGCCGGTGAGCAGGGCCTCTTCCCTGGCGAGCCGCCGGGTCATCAGGAACGACTGGGCGTCACTCACCGCGATGATCTGGTCGCAGATGCTCTTGTCATAGGTGTCCGGCCAGATGTCCTCGCCCACGCCCTCGACCAGGTACGGGCGGCCGGTGCCGCCGGAGTAGACGGAGCCTTCCGGGTCGGCGCCGATCACCTGGACCCGGCCGCCGGACACGTCCTTGAGGTAGCGCCCCGTACCCGAGATCGTCCCGCCGGTGCCGATGCCCGCCACGAAGTGCGTGATCCGGCCGTCGGTCTGCGCCCAGATCTCCGGGCCGGTCGAGTGATAGTGCGAGTTCGGGTTCTCCGGGTTGGCGTACTGGTTGGGCTTCCAGCCGCCCGGCGTCTCCCTGGCCAGCCGGTCGGACACCGAGTAGTAGGAGTCCGGATGGCTAGGCGAGACGGTGGACGGGCAGACTATCACGTCCGCGCCGTACGCCCGCAGCACGCTGATCTTGTCCTGGCCCACCTTATCCGGGCAGACGAAGAGGCAGCGGTAGCCCTTTTCGGCCGCCACGATCGCCAGGCCCACGCCGGTGTTCCCCGAGGTTGGCTCCACGATGACGCCGCCGGGCTTGAGCTCACCTGACCGCTCGGCGGCCTCGACCATCCGCAGCGCGATGCGGTCCTTCACCGAGCCGCCAGGGTTGAAGTACTCGACCTTGGCCAGCACGGCGGGTCCGGTTCCGGCGCCGGGCAGCCCGCGGGTGACCGTGCGCAGCCGGACCAGCGGCGTGTTCCCGACCAGGTCGATCAGGGACTCGTAGACCTGCATGGAGATGGCCGCCTTTGCCGTGCTGGGACACCTGTTAATCGACGGTATCCCACCGGGCCGGCCAGGCTCGCCTGGTCCGCCGGCCGGGCTGGCCCCGGCTCGGTAAGCGGTTACCCCATGATCTTGGAAGCTTGGCGTCCGCATAGGACGCCAAGCTTCCAGGCTGAGGAGATTCGGCGGCCAGCTCGGTCAGTTAAGGCCGACGATCTGCCCGTCCTCGTCGAGGTCGATCCGGACCGCCGCCGGACTGGCGCCCAGACCCGGCATCGTCCGGAGGTCACCGCAGATCGGGTACACGAACCCGGCACCAACCGACGCGCGCACTTCCCTGACCGGCAGCGTCCACCCGGTGGGCGCGCCCTTCAGCGCGGGGTCGGAGGAGATGGACAGGTTGGTCTTGGCGATGCAGACCGGCAGCTGACCGAAGCCGGCCAGCTCGTAGGTGTCGAGCTGCTTGGCCGCCTCGGCCGAATACTCTACCCGGGCGGCGCCGTAGACCTTCGCAGCCACGGTCTCGATCTTCTCCCGCAGGCTGGCAGAAAGCGGATACAGGGGCTGGTAGTGCGACGGCTCGGCGGCTGCCTCGGCGACGGCCTCGGCCAGCTCGACAGCGCCAGCGCCGCCGTCGACAAAGTGCGTGCTCACCGCCGAGCGGGCGCCCATCTCGGCGGCGATCTCCCGGATCGCCTGGTGCTCGCTGGCGTGGTCGGTGGGGAACGCGTTAACGGCGACCACCGCCGGCACGCCGTGCAGCCGGATGTTCTCGATCTGCTTGCGCAGGTTGGCGGCGCCGGCGATGACGTCGTCCGGGTTCTCAGCCAGCAGGTCCTCGGGCAGCGGCCGCCCGGCGACGATGCGGTACTTGCCGGAGTGCGCCTTGAGCGCGCGCACCGTGGCCACCACGACCGCGGCGTTGGGCACCAGCCCCGAGGTTCGGCACTTGATGTTGAAGAACCGCTCCGCGCCCATGTCCGCGCCAAAGCCGGCCTCGGTCACCAGGAAGTCGCCGCCGTGAATGGCGATCAGGTCGGCTATGACGGACGAGTTGCCGGTCGCGATGTTGCCGAAGGGTCCGGTGTGGACGAGCACTGGCGTGTTCTCCAGCGTCTGCATGAGGTTCGGCTTGATCGCGTCCCGCAGCATGACGGCCATCGAGCCCGCGGCGCTGAGCTGCTCGGCGGTGACCGGGGTGCGGTCCCTGGTGTAGCCGATGACGATCCGGCCGAGCCGGGCCCGCAGATCGGCCAGCGAGGAGGTCAGCGCCAGCGTCGCCATCACCTCTGAGGCAGCCGTGATGTCGAATCCGGTCTGCCGCGGCACGCCGTCCCCGCGGTCGCCAAGCCCGATGATGATGTTGCGCAGCGCCCGGTCGTTCACGTCCAGAACTCGGCGCCAGGTGATGTTGTGCAGGTCGATGCCCAGCGCGTTGCCCTGGTACAGATGGTTGTCGATCATGGCGGACAGCAGGTTGTGAGCCGCCGTTACCGCGTGCATGTCGCCGGTGAGGTGCAGGTTCAGCACCTCCATCGGCACCACCTGGCTGTACCCGCCGCCCGCTGCGCCGCCCTTGATGCCGAACGTCGGCCCCATCGACGGCTGCCTGATAGTCACGGTGGCCTGCTTGCCGATGCGGTGCAGGCCCTGGCCCAGCCCCACGGTCGTGGTGGTCTTGCCCTCTCCCAGCGGGGTCGGCGTGATCGCCGAGACCACGACGTACTTCGCGACCGGCCGGTCCGCAAGCTCGTCGATCGCCGCCAGCTTGACCTTCATCACCTGCTCGCCGTAAGGCTCAAGCAGGTGGCTGCCGATGCCCATCTCGGCTGCGACGTCCTCCAGCGGCTTAAGCGACGCGCCCCTGGCTATCTCCAGGTCGCTCGGGAATGCCATGGTCCCTCCGCAGGTCGGCCGAGCCCAGCTGACAGTCCGGCTCGTTGACTAAAGGCTGCTGCACCAGGTCTGGTCTCGACATTGGGCGCGGGCACAACGACTCAATCCGCGCTCTGTTACCAGGGACAAACCTCGCCACCGGTCCGTTCTGCCCGCCGAGGAAGCCCTGGAGCTCCGCGTTTCATAAGCTGCTAGACAGTAACAAACGGACGTGTCCCAAGGAGTCGCCATGCCGGAGGCAGTCGTCGTCGCCACAGCCCGCTCGCCGATCGGCCGGGCGTTCAAAGGTTCGCTCACCACCATCCGCCCCGATAACTTGACCGTGCAGCTGGTCACGGCAGCGCTTGCCCAGGTTCCGCAGGTGGATCCGGCGCAGATCAGCGACCTCATCCTCGGCTGCGGCCTGCCGGGCGGCGAGCAGGGGTACAACATGGCGAGGGTCGTCGCGGTGCTGCTCGGCTATGACTCCTTGCCCGGCACGACCATCACGCGGTACTGCTCGTCCTCGCTGCAGAGCACCCGGATGGCCTTCCACGCCATCAAGGCCGGTGAGGGCGACATCTATATCTCGGCCGGCGTGGAGTGCGTGAGCCGGTTCAGCAAGGGCAGCAGCGACGGTCAGCCAGACACCAAGAACCCGGTGTTCGCCGCCGCCGAAGCGCGCGCCGCGGAAATGGGCAAGGGCGGCTTCACCTGGGCCGACCCCCGCGCCGACGGCAACGTCCCTGATATCTACGTCGCCATGGGCCAGACCGCGGAGAACGTCGCCCAGCTGCGCGGGATCAGCCGCGCCGAGCAGGACGAGTACGGCGTGCGCTCCCAGAACCTGGCTGAGAAGGCACTGGCCAACGGCTTCTGGCAGCGCGACATCACGCCCGTCACGCTGCCGGACGGCACGGTGGTCTCGGCCGACGACGGCCCGCGGCCCGGCACCACGCTGGCGAAGGTGGCACAGCTGCCGCCGGTATTCCGGCCGGACGGCACCGTGACCGCAGGCAACTGCTGCCCGCTGAACGACGGAGCCGCGGCCGTGATCGTGATGAGTGACACCAAGGCAGCCGAGCTCGGCATCACACCGCTCGCCCGCATCGTGTCGACCGGCGTGACGGCGCTGTCGCCGGAGATCATGGGGCTGGGACCGGTTGGGGCGTCCAGGCAGGCGCTGGACCGGGCGGGCATGACCATCGACGACGTGGACCTGGTGGAGATCAACGAGGCATTCGCCGCGCAGGTCATCCCGTCCTACTCCGACCTCGGCATCGACATCGACAAGCTCAACGTCAATGGCGGAGCGATCGCCGTCGGACACCCGTTCGGCATGACCGGCGCGCGCATCACCTCGACACTGCTGACCGGCTTGCAGTTCCACGACAAGACGATCGGGCTGGAGACCATGTGCGTCGGCGGCGGTCAGGGCATGGCCATGATCTTCGAGCGACTCAGCTGATTCCCCTGCTATAGCCTCATAGGAGTGCAATAGCGACACTCATCGTCATCTTGGCGAATGAGGCGTTTTCTCGCGCCCTGCGCTGGGATCGACCGGGTGCGGTCGGCTCCTCTGAGGGCTTTGTCCGGAACGTGGCCGACGGGGGCCGGCGCGTTGCGGAAGATCAGCCCTCAGGGGTTGTCAGGGGGCCGGTGGTGGTGCACTCTCGACTGCATAGGCCGACAGGCCGAGGCTCACGTCGGAGGTGCGATTTGTCGCTGACCCACTCTCCGGAACTGCACCAGAACCTCATCGCCCGCATCCCGATAGTCACGGGACTCCAACTCCGAGAGTGGTTCAGCCGGATTGAATCCGGTCCCGCGTTCCTGCGCCTGACCGAGCGCGCGCAGTGGCTGTCCGACGAGCATGGCCTGTCACACGGTTACGCCAGCGCGATTGTGCACGAGTACGAGGTGCGCCGCCGAGCCAGGCTCAACGGCGCCTAGCCCTGTCGTGGACATCGGTCGCGCAGTCGGCTTCATTTCCGGCAACCCGCGCGCCGTTCTGGCCACCGCCAGATCCGACGGTCGTCCGCAACTTTCGCCGGTGGTAGCGGCGGTCGATGCTGACGGCCGAGTCCTGATCAGCACCAGGGAGACCGCGATCAAGGCCAAGAACCTGGCACGCGATCCCCGGGCGTCGCTGTGTGTGATGAATGACGGCTTCTTCGGTGAGTGGGTACAGGCGGAGGGAAACGCGGAGCTTATCCACCTGCCCGAGGCGCTGCCACTGCTTGAGGAGTACTACCGGAGGATTTCCGGGGAGCACCCGGACTGGGAGGACTATCGCGCGGCCATGAGGCGGGACAAGCGGTTGATCGTGCGCATCACGATCGACCGCGCCGGGCCCGACGTGAGCGGCTGACACCCGGCCAGCCATCGCCAATGCCCGGAATGCATTGGGTGTCGGCTGGCTGTGGTCAATGTGGCGCAAATGGTCACTACCATCGTTGCGCTGCGGTCTGCTGAACGTGCGGTAACTCCGCTGTTACCGCTGGGGCAATTGACGGCCGAACCCGGCTAATCCGTCCCGCGAAAGACGGCGGGAGTTGTCGGCGCAGGAGTTAGCGCAGGTCAGCGGGTACCCCCGGTCGGAGTCGAACCGACACTGGGGACCCTTTTAGGGGGCCGGCCTCTTCCCTTGGGCTACGGGGGCGTTGCGATGATACCCCGCACTCACGTAACGACTCCAGACAATGCATTTAAATCTTTTTAGTTTATCCTTCTTGTGACTTTCTAATCGGTGCGATAGTTCGCAACTGATACTCGCAGTAACCAATAGGCCATTCTTATTACACTAGGTAGTCCGCGGGCGGCGGCGGGGCGGGGGCGGAACAGCCCGCCGCCGGTGGCGAGACGGAGCAGGACAGCGCGCTCAGCGCGCAGTCCGAGCAGACGTCCCGCTGACGGCAGCCGGCCGGGAGGACAGGGCAGCCCGCTCAGCGCGCAGTCCGGGCAGACGTCCCGCTGACGGCGACCGACGGGAGACCCGGCTATCCGCGACCGAGCGGTCGCTGGTCATCGGCGATGTCGCGAGCGGTGGTGAACACCGCGTCCAGCATCGGCTCGGTCACCCGGCCGGTGAAGGTGTTCTGCTGGCTCGGGTGGTAACAGCCAAGCACTGTCAGCCGCCGGTCGCTGCCGTCGGCCGATTCGACGCCAACCTCAGCGCCGTGTCCGAAGGCCGGCCGCGGCCGCGGTGGCTGATAACCGATGCCCGGCAACTGCGGCCACAGTGCCTGCCAGGCGTAGTGGCCCAGGCAGACGACGACGCGCACGTGCTCACGCAGCAGGGCGAATTCGGCGGCGAGCCAGGGTGCGCACGCATCGCGCTCGCTCGGCTCCGGCTTGTTGTCAGGAGGCGCACAGCGAACCGTGGCAGCCATCCGGGCCGAGAAAAGCCGCTGTCCATCCCCCGCCGCGACCGACTCCGGCAGCGACGCCAGCCCGCACCGCCACAGGGACGCGAACAGGAAGTCGCCGCTGCGGTCCCCGGTGAAGATCCGTCCGGTCCGGTTGCCGCCGTGCGCTGCCGGAGCGAGGCCGAGAATCAGGATCGACGCCTGGTCCGCTCCCCAGCCGGGCACCGGACGCCCCCAGTACGGCTGCGACTGGAACGACCGGCGTTTGGTCGCGGCTACCTCCTCGCGCCACCCGACGAGCCGGGGACAAGCCCGGCAGACGGACTCGCGCGCTGCCAGCTCGGCTAGCGAGCCTGCTCCGACGGCCAGCGCTCGCACCTCGGCCGGGCTGTGCGCCACCGGGGTGCGGGGACTCGCCGGATCCTCAGGCCAGCCGCTGCCAGGCCGGACTGGTCCCTTGTCCACCACCACTGCGCTACTCAGCCAACCCAGCGCGGTAATCCCGCGTCGGCGATCGACCAGGCGATCCCGTCCAGGATGTCGTGCTCACTGGTGACCACCTCGCCGAAGCCGAAGCGCTCCATGACCCGGTCGAGCACCAGCGCGCCGGCCGCGATGACGTCGACCCGGCCGGGGTGCAGCGACCCGATCGCCGCTCGCTGCTGTCGGGTCTGGCCGAGGAGCTGCCTGGTCACCGCTGTCACGGTCGCGGCCGGAATCCGCGCGTGGTGGGTCCGGCGCGCGTCGTAGGTTGTCAGGCCCAGTGCGATCGCCGTGAGGCTGGTGACCGACCCCGCCAGCCCCACCAGGGTCTGCGCGTCCTGGACGGCGATCGCGGCGGCCACGTCGTCGAGAGCCCGGTCGATGTCCGCGGTGGCCGCCGCGACCTCTGTCGGGGAAGGCGGATCGCCGTGCAGGTGTCGCTCCGTCAGCCGCACGCAGCCGATGTCAACGGAGATCGCCGTCAGATCTTCGTCGGGCTGGGCGTGGTTACCGGACTTGCCCAGCACGAACTCGGTGGACCCACCGCCGATGTCAACCACCAGGAAGGGCGGTTCCGGCCGCTGCTCGGCACCGACCGCCGCCTCGGCAGCCAGCTCTGCGGTCGCACCGGCGAACGACAAGCCGGCCTCTTCCCGGCCGGAAATGACCTCGGGCAGCACGCCCAGCGTGCGCTGGACGCCGTCGGTGAAGTCACCCGCGTTGGCCGCGTCCCTGGTAGCGCTCGTCGCCACCATCCGGATGGCGACAGCGCCAGCAGCCGTTATGTCCGCGGCGTAGCTGGCCAGCATTCGCATCGTCCGGTCCAGCGCCTCGGGCGCGAGACGGCCGGTCGCGTCCACGCCCTGCCCCAGCCGCACGATCTCCATCCGCCGCTTGACGTCGGTCAGCTCGTGCCGGGCTGGGTCGACGTCGGCGATCAGCAGCCGCAGCGAGTTCGTACCGCAGTCGATCGCCGCAACTCGCCTGCTCATGCTTCTGCCCTTCGTCCGCTAGCCCTCATAGCCCATCTTCTGCGCACGACCCAGCCTGCCACCAGCCTCCTGCTGCCTGGACTGCCTCCGCGCCCAGGGGATTGACGCCGGGCACGGCAAGCGCGTGCGCCGCGAGTGCATGCAGGCACTTCACCCGATCCGGCATCCCGCCGGCGCTCTGCGTGCCGACCGGCAGCGGGTCGACGCCGACGTGCAGCGCCGCTGCTGCCCGCCTGGCCAGGTAGTCACCATGCGCGGCG
Source organism: Streptosporangiaceae bacterium (assembly GCA_030037785.1). GTDB lineage: Bacteria > Actinomycetota > Actinomycetes > Streptosporangiales > Streptosporangiaceae > JAJYUU01. Next base: position 737 of record JASHQA010000321.1, on the reverse strand, counting down.
GCGTAGGAGCCAGCGAGCTGCGGATCGGTCCGCAACCGGGCCGCCATCGAGCGCATGGTGCCAACCGCCTCGAGCCTGCTCATGGCGGCGCTGGCCCGCGGGCACGTTAGATAGTAGAGGGTGGGAAAGGGCGTTCCGTCCGGCAGCCGCGGCGCCGTCTGCACGACGTCGGGCAACCCGCACGGACAGCGGTGCGCGATCGCCATGACCGCGCGCGGCGCTCGGCCTAGCTGGCGTGCCACGACCCCGAGGTCTGCCGCCGACGGCCGGCCGGCAGCTTCCGGGCTACTCACCTGGATGGGGCTCCGTCCGCCTTCCTCACCGACTCCCACAGCCGTCCGTACCACGGCGAGGTTGCCAGCCGAGCCGGCGCGCTGGCGTGCGGCTTGACCGGGGTGATCACCTCGTAGCAGGTCTGATCCGGGAAGCACATGTGCAGCGCGTCACGCGCCTCCTGCTCGATCCTGCCGGGCGAAGCAAGCGCCTGCTGCTCTGACTTCAGGTACTTCAGCTGTGCCGCTGCCGCCACGTTCTGCGCCTGGAGCTGATCGATCTGACGGCGCTCGGCGATGTACTCGCGAACCGGGTAGGCCAGGCTCAGCGCGATGGCGCAGAGCACGATCGCGAGCACCGCCGCGCGGCTGGTGAGCTTCGGGCGCCCGGCCAGGCTCGCCCGGACGAGCGCGGGTCTCGCCGCCTGCTGTGCTGACTCGGGGGGACGACCCCCCGGAGCCCCC
>JASHQA010000032.1 GCA_030037785.1 Streptosporangiaceae bacterium | reverse complement strand
ACGCTCGCCCGGCCGCACCGGACGGCCGGGCCGGTGCGCGGGCCGGCCACCGCGCCGCTGGTGGCAGTGATCGACAACTACGACTCGTTCACCTTCAACCTCGTGCACTACCTCGGGAAGGCCGGCTGCACGGTGGAGGTGGTCCGCAACGACGAGGTCACCGCGGGCGACGTCGTCGCGCTCGGCCCGGCCGGAGTGGTGATCTCCCCCGGTCCGTGCGCGCCGGACGAGGCGGGCATCAGCATCGACGTGGTCCGTGCTTGCGCCGCGGCGGCGGGCATCCCCGTGCTCGGCGTGTGCCTCGGCCATCAGGCGATCGCGGCCTGCTTCGGAGCGAGCGTTGTCCGGGCGCCGCGGCCGGTCCACGGCCAGACCTCGGTTATCGTCCACGATGGGCGCGGCGTCCTCGCGGGGCTGCCGCGGCGGTTCGCCGCGACCCGGTACCACTCGCTGCTGGTATCCGAGCCGACGCTCCCGTCGTTTCTGCGCATCACCGCGCGGACCAGGGGCGGGCTGCCGATGGGGCTGCGGCACGAACGGCTGCCGATCGAGGGCGTGCAATTCCACCCGGAATCCATCCTGACCGACTACGGCCAGACGATCATCACCACGTTCGCGACTGCGCTGCTCCGGCCAGCACCACCGCGAACTCGCCGCGTGGCTGGATGGCGTTCAGCTCAGCCAGCACCACCCCGATAGGGCCGCGCCACACCCTCTCGTAACGCTTGCTGAGGTCGTTCACGACCGCCACTCCTCGCCGCGCACCCACAGCCGCGGCCAGTTCCGTGAGCGTGCGCAGCAGCCGGTGGGGCGCCTCGAACAGCACGACGGTCCGCGGCTCGGCCGCGACTTCAGCGAGCCGGTCCCGACGGGCACGCCCCTTGACCGGCAGGAAGCCCTCGAAGCACCACCGGCCCGACGGCAGTCCGCTCACCAGCAGTGCGCAGGTGGCAGCGTCCGGGCCCGCAGCCACGGCGACCGTCCCGCCGGACGCGATCACCGCGCGCACCAGCCGCTCCCCGGGGTCGGATAGGACCGGCATGCCGGCATCGGTCACGTAAGCGACGGCACGGCCTTCTTCGAGCCAGCGCAGCACCCGGGCGGCCTGCCGCTGCTCGTTGTGCTCACGGACCGACACGAGCAGCGCCGGGTGGACGTCGTACGCCGTCAGCAGCCGCCGGGTACGCCTGGTGTCCTCGGCGCAGACCACGTCGGCCGTCGCGAGCGTGCGCCGGATCCGGTCACTGACGTCGCCGAGGTTGCCGATGGGCGTGCCGACGAGCGTGAGCCCGCCGGTCATCGACGGCATCGCTCGAGCAGGAACAGCGCCTCGTCACCGAAGGCCGCCTGACCGGCCAGTTGGTAGTCCGAGCCAGCGGCTGCCGTGCCGATCATCTCGAGTGGATCGTCGGTGTACCGCCGGCGACGCGACAGGCTGCCGCGCGACAGCGACACCACCACGCGCGGCGCGTCGAGCGCGGCGAGCACGTCCCGCGCCGCGCCGCCGCGCTGCTGCTCCAGCGTGCTCAGCGCCTTGAGCAGCAGCACAAGCTCGGCCCGCGGCAGGCTGGCGGGCCGGACCAGGTCGCGCGACTCGGCCACCACGGTGACACCGAACGGCGCGCTGAGACCGGGCAGCGCCGAGATGAGGTCGCGGTCGACGTCGCAGCACCAGTACGTCGCGTCCGGACCGGTCGACAGCCACGGGATCGCGAGCGGGCCGAGCCCGCAGGCGAGGTCGGCGACCGTCGACGGCCGTCCGCACCACGTCTCGATCTGCTGATAGAACTGCGCCAGCACGACTGCCCGTTCCGCCGTCGACGCGTGCCTGCGCATCGACGCCAGGCAGGCCGCGCGCACCGGCACGCCGGACCCGATCGCGCTGGCACACGCGCGCACTCCGTCGCCGAGCGAGCCCGTCACGAACGCGCCGAACGCCTGGTGCAGCTTGCGCTTGGCGTACTTCACTGCGGCATTCTGGTCAGTGAACCGGTCCGACGCCTCGTCGGCTATCCGGCGCACGAAGCCCTCGTCCAGGCCGGCGTACTTGGCCGACGCCATGACCTGCCGGAGAACGGCGACCGCGTCAGGCCCGCGTGCCATCGGGAGTGCCTTTCCGCGTCATCGGACGGCTCCCGGCACGCGCTCGCGGAGCGCCGCCGTGAGCCGGGCGTAGAAGCGCAGGTTGTGCACCGAAGCCAGCGTCTGGGCGAGCGAGTCCGCCACCCGGAACAGGTGAGCCAGATAGCCCGCGCCGTAGTGTGCACACAGCTGGCAGTCGCAGCCCGGGTCCACCGGTCCGGAAGCGCGCACCCACTTCTCGTCGGACATGCGGGCAATCCGGCTGACCCTCCCTCCCGCCGCCAGGTTCCGGGTGTCCAGGCCGGTGTACAGCACGCCGCGCCTGGCGTTGCGCGTCGGCAGCGTGCAGTCGAAGATCGAGTAGCCGCAGCGCCACGCCGCCACCAGGCTCTCCGGCGTCCCGATGCCGAGCCCGTGCAGCACCGCGCCAGGTGGCAACAGGCGCGCGGTGAGCTCGACCTCGTCCACCAGCTGCCCTGCCGCGATCGGGTAGCCGCCGAACCCGTAACCGTCGAAGCCCAGGTCCATGAGCGCGTCCGCGCACCGCGTCCGCAGGTCGGCCCGCTGGCCGCCTTGCACGACGGCGAACAGCTTCGGGCGCTGCAGCGGTGGCGTATCGGCGACGAGCCGGTCGAATGTCGCGCGACACTCTGTTGCCCAGCGAACTGTCAGCGCGACGCTCTTCTCCTGCTCGGCATCCGGCGCGAGCGGGTGCGTGCAGTAGTCGAGGCAGTAGACGACGTCCGCGCCCAGGTGTAGCTGCGTCTCGATGCAGCTCTTCGGCGTGAGCTCGCGAAAGCGCTGCTTGGGCGAGAACCGGTAGCTCAGCCCGGCGTCCGAGACAGTCGCGAGCCCCTTCTGGCCGGTGAGCAGCGAGAATGCCTGAAACCCGCCGGAGTCCGAAAGCACCGGCCCGGACCAGCCCATGAACCGGTGCACGCCGCCGAGCGCGCGCACCACGGACGTGCCCGGCTGACTGACCAGATGGGCCGTGCTGACGAGGACCGCGTCGACACCGGTCTGCTGCAGCACGCTCGTCGGAACACCGCGGACCACAGCCCTGGTGGCATCCGGGACGAACTGCGGGAGGCTGATGTCGCCGCGCCGGGTCGACAGCACGCTGCTGATCACCTGGCGCGCTCGTTCCCCCACAGCAGCACGTGCAGCCGGACGGTCAGGTCCCAGCCGCGGGCCAGCACCGGGTCGGCCAGCTCCCTGGCAACGCGGACCACCTGCTCCGGCTCGGTTCCGGCGGGCATGATCATGACCGGAGCCAGCCGGCCGCGCGCCACCACCTCGGCGATGTCGTCCAGTTCTGCTGCGCTGCTCGCGACGAACTTGAACACCGCCTTGCCAGTGGCCAGGAACGCCGCGAGGGCTCGCGGCCGGAGCGCGACTGCCCTGGCTACGCCACTGCCCTGCACCTTGGGAGACACGTTGAACCGACTGACCAGCCCGGCCACCTCGGGCAGCGGCGCGATCGTGCCGTTCGTCTCGACCTCGACGGTCCAGCCGCGGCCAGTCGCGGCGTGCAGCAACGGCACCAGGCGGCGCTGCTGGATGAGGGGCTCACCGCCGGTGATGACGAGCAAGGCCACGTCCATCGCGGTCAGGTCCGCGACGATGTCGTCGACCGGGCGCACCGAAAGCTCGGCGGCGGGGCTGTAGTGCTCCCAGTCCCAGGTATACGCCGTATCGCACGCCCACGTCGCACCCGGCCCGCGGCCGCAGTCGAGGTTGCAGGTGCCGAGGCGCACGAATCCGGCCCGCTGCCCGAGCGACCGGCCCTCGCCCTGGAACGTGGGACCAAAAACCTCGCTCACGACGAGCTCGCCTGGCCCGGCCAGCGGCAGGTCAGAACTGGCCAGCGTCGGGGCAAGCCGGCCAGCCACTTACAGCTCCGCCGTTGCCTCGGTCACGATGCCGCCACGGACGTGCTGGGTGAGGACGACCCTGACCGACCGTGGCTCGGCCGCCCGTCTCACCTCTGCAGCGATCTCAGCGGCGAGTGCCTCTGCGAAGGCCGGCCTGTCCCGGAACGACCACAGGTACAGCTTCAGCGACTTCGACTCGATGCAGCGCTCGTTCGGCTCATACTCGATGACGACAGAGGAGAGGTCGGGCTGGCCGGTGATCGGGCACACCGAACTCAGCTCCTCGCTGCTGAATCGGACCCGCGTGCAGTTCGCCGGCGCCGGAAACCATTCGAGGTGGTCCATGGGCCGGCGAACGTCCGTGCCGAGCACGCTCATCGTGCCCGTCCGGGCAGCGTCAGGCATGCGGCCCAGTGTAGCCGCGCAGCCAGCGCCGACCCGTTGCGCGCGCCGTGGCCCGCGGCAAATCCGCTGGTAGGCTGCCAGGGACAAGCTGGCAGGCCAAGGTAAGGCGGGCGAGAAAGCGTGGCATCAGGCACCGGTGGACGTCCGCCAAGGGCGGTCGTGCTGCTGAGCGGCGGCCTCGACTCCTCGACGGTGCTGGCAATCGCGCGGAGCGATGGTTTCGAGGCATATGCCATGAGTTTCCGCTATGGGCAACGGCACGAGGTGGAGCTGGCCGCAGCGCGCCGGGTCGCCGCGCACCTAGGGGCTGCCGAGCACCGGATCGCCGACATCGACCTGCGCGCCTTCGGCGGATCGGCTCTCACCGACGAAGCGATACGCGTCCCGCGGCACGCACCGGGCGACGATCTTGGCACTCAGATCCCCGTCACCTACGTGCCGGCCCGCAATACGATCTTCCTGTCGTTCGCGCTGGCCTGGGCGGAGGTCATCGACGCCGCAGACATCTACATCGGGGTCAGCGCGATCGACTACAGCGGCTATCCGGACTGCCGTCCGGAGTTCATCGAGGCGTACCAGTCGATGGGGCGGCTGGCCACCAAGGCAGCCGTCGAGGGTCGGCAGAAGCTGACCATCCACACCCCGCTCATCGACCTGACCAAGGCGCAGACCATCCAGCGCGGTCTTGCGCTTGGCGTGGACTACGGCCTCACCCACAGCTGCTATGACCCCGTCGACGGGCGGCCGTGCGGAGCGTGCGACTCCTGCCTGCTCCGCGCGCGGGGCTTCGCCGAGGCCGGGGTCGCGGACCCGGCGTTGTGATGGAGATCTTCCGTGAATTCCGGTTCGACGCCGCGCACCAGCTCCCGCACGTGCCGGCCGGCCATAAGTGCGGTCGGCTGCACGGTCACACGTACCGGATCGAGGTGCACGTCACCGGGCCGGTCGACCCGGCCGCCGGGTGGGTCACCGACTTCGGCGACGTGGCGTCGGCGTTCGAGCCGCTGCACGCCCAGCTCGACCACAACTACCTGAACGAGATACCCGGCCTGGAGAATCCGACCAGCGAGGTACTGGCCCAGTGGATCTGGGCCCGGCTGCAGCCTGCGCTGCCGCTGTCCGCCGTCGTTGTCCGCGAGACGTGCACGTCAGGCTGCGTCTACCGGGGCGAGTGACGGCAGCCCATGGCCGACCGACGCAAGCGGGTGAGGTTTGCCGACCGGGTGGCCGAGGTCTACGGCCTGCGCCCGGCCGAGGTACCCGCGCTGCTGACGGGCGCGCGCTCGACCGCGGTGCGCGTGCACCGGCTCGCGGCCGTGCCGGCCAGGGACATCCTCGCCGAACTGCGCGCAGTCGTGCCTGCGCTGACCCCCGTGTCCTGGTGCGCCGACGCATACTTCTGCACCGCCGAGACAGGATGCTCCGGCGCCGTCCCGCTGGCCAACCGCGGCCTGGTCTACGTCCAGAACGCGTCGAGCCTGATCCCGGTCGTGCTGCTCGACCCGCAGCCTGGCGAGCTGATCCTCGATACGGCGGCGGCGCCGGGTGGCAAGGCGTTCCACATCGCGGCCCGCACCGATGGCAAGGCAAGGCTGTGGCTCAACGACGCGATCAAACCGCGAGCAGCCAAGCTGCGCGACCTGGCCCAGCTGTACCGCGTGTGCTACGAGAACCTGACCTCGATCCCGGCCCAATACCTGGACAAGGAACTGCCCGCGGCGACGTTTGACCGGATCTTGCTCGACGTGCAGTGCTCCGGCGAGGGACGCATCGACCTGCGCCGCTCGGATGCGCTGCGGTTCTGGTCCGAGGAACGCATCGATCGGTACAAGTACCAGCAGACCAGAATGCTCGAGGCGGCGTACCGCCTGCTGCGGCCGGGCGGCACCATGGTCTACTCCACGTGCACGATCTCCCCTGAAGAAAACGAGTTCCCGGTGAGCCAGCTGCTGCGACGTCACAGCGATCTCGATGTGCAGCCGGCCGACCTGGATGAGCCGAACTTCCGGCCTGGCCTCAGCACGTGGCGCGGCAGCCGCTTCGGGCCGGCCCTTCGGCACGCCCTGCGCGTGTCTCCCACCCGCCAGTTCGAGGCGTTCTTCGCTGCGAAGCTGATCAAGGCCGCGCCCCGGCGCTAAGGCCCGCGCGCGGAATTCCGGGCGTCCAGGTAGGCGCACGACCGGCCAACGGCGGGGTTCACACTCTCGCAGACAGCCCGTGACCACCGTGGCCACGGCTGTGCCAGCCGCTGCCTGCGGCCAGCCGGGCTCGACTCACTCCCACCGGCCGACGGATAGTTTTAACTAGCTAATTGATTTAAACTAAGAGGAGCGCGACAGCGGGAGGTGCGATAGCACAATGATCGTTTACGGGGACTTCAACTGCCCGTACTCCTACCTGGCGAGCCAGCGCGCTGACCAGCTGGCCCGTGCGGGCACAGAGGTGGACTGGCGGGCGGTCGAGCATGACAGCTGCGTCCCGCGCACCGGCGGCCGGCCCGGCAGCGACAGATCTGCGGCAGCCGCGGAACTGGCGGAGGTCGCAACGCTCGCCTTGCCCGGTGAGCGCGTACCCGCCGGCCCGCCGATCCTGGTCACCAACACCCAGGCGGCAGTGGCCGCCTACGCGGAGGCAGTCAGCGACGGCGTCGCCGA
>JASHQA010000320.1 GCA_030037785.1 Streptosporangiaceae bacterium | reverse complement strand
GTGCAGTTCGGCCCGCCCGAGCAGATCTACACCCAGCCCGCGACCCCGTTCGTCGCGCGGTTCACCGGGCTCGCAGGCGAGCTGGCCGTCCACGTCCGCGGCGTGGCGGCCGACGGCGGCAACGGGGCGGCCGCGGGCCCGGCCGTCGAGCTGGAGGTCACCGGGCCTGCGCTCGTGCGCCCGGCCGCGGCCAGGGCGACGGTCCCGCTGGACGGCGAGGCCATCCTGCTCATCCGGCCGACCGGCATCCAGCTCGTCAGCACCCAGCAGGGCGAGCACCACCTGGCTGGCAGCGTCGCCGACGTGGCCTACCGCGGACGCGGCTACGAGTACGCGATCGACGTTCCCGGTCACGGCCGGCTGACGGGCGTGTTCGCGCCCGTCCGGGCCAACCGCGGCGAGAACGTCGGGCTTCGGCTTGACCCGCAGCACTGCCACGTGTTCGCTGCGGACCTCGAGCAGGCCGCCGCACCGGCTGAGGAGGCGGCCGACGTCAGGCCACAGCCGGCTGACTTTCCCGCGGCGGCCCTGACGTTCCCGGCAGGACCAAGGGTGTAGCGGCCTTCGGGCCGGTAGTGCGCCCGTGCGCCGCGCCCTGGTCGGCTGCGTCGTGTTGGTCCAGCCGATCGGAAGTCGGCGACTCGATCCTCACGGCCGGGTCGCGGGCCCCCGAGCTCGCGTCGGCTGGCCCGCGCCCGGCACCCCGTCAGCGGGCGCCGGCTGCTGGATGTCGTACCGCGCCACCGCGGTGTAGACCACCAGCACCGCGATCATGAGCAGCAGCACGACGGCGACCGGACCGTCACCGTAGTCCAGCCCGGAGATGTCGCGCGGCTTGGAGAACCAGTCGGCGATCGATGCGCCGAGCGGATACGAGTTCAGGGCTGGCACCCTCGGGCCGAGCGGGGACGCCCGGGACTGGCGCGGGTAACGCCCGTTCCCTGTCTTGTCGTGGTTCTACTGTGCGGCGTCGGGCTCGACCGTTGCGTCCCCAGCGCGCTGGCGCCGCAACTGCACAGCGACCAGCCCCGCGCTGGCCCAGCCGACCACGACGGCGAGCCAGTAGTTCACGATCCGGAAGGCGAGCACGGCGGAGACGGCGGGGACGCGGCTCGCACCGTAGCCCACGAGCACGACCGCGAGGCTGCCCTCCACGATGCCGAGACCCCCCGGCACGATCGGCAGCGAGCCCGCGACCTGTGCCGCGCCATAGGCCAGCAGCACACCCCGCCACGGCACTGCCGCGTGGACAGCGCCGAAGCTGCAGACCAGGCACAGGAAGTCGAAGACCCAGACCGCCGTGGCCAGGGCGACGACGCCGACGGTTGACCGCGGTGACAGCGGGATGTCCCGCATCCGGGCCAGCGTCGCCTCGATCCGCGCGAGCACTCCGTTGGGTCGGCGGCCCGCGCGCCGCTGCAGCCCGCCCGCGAGCGCGCTCGCCAACTGCAGCACCAGGTCACGCCGCACCAGCACCGCGCCCGCTGCCACGACGATCACCAGGCCCACCGCCGTTACGCCGATGCTCGCCGGGCTGGCGCCCGCGCCGCTCGCGACGGCGCTCGCCGTCAGTGCTATCAGCACGCCAACCAGCAGCACCGCCGACATGCCGACGGCCTGTGCGATCAGGATCGTGAAGACGGTCCAGCCTGCGCTCGCTGCGCTCGCCCCGCGCCGCCGGTAGTACCGGTAGCGGTAGCCGCTCGAGACCGCGGGCTCGCCGGGCACCGTGCTGGCGATCGCATCGTTGGCCAGCGTCACGAGGAACAGACCGGGCAGCGGGACCATCGAGCCGGACAGGCGAAGCGCGCGCTGCTGCAGCCGGGCAAAGAAAAGCAGCGACATCGACTCCGCGCCGATCGCCGCCGCCACCCAGCCGAGACTGGCGTCGCCGATCTGCCGCGCTGCGGCGACGAACTCACCCCGCCTGCCAACCAGCAGCACCGGCACGACTATCCCGATGGCCACACCGAGGACATAGCGCACCAGTTGCCCGAGGGTGCGCCCCGCCACTGTGCAGGTGCGGGCTGCCCCGGACGGCTCCGCTTGGCCCCCCGCGGCGGCGAGATCATCCGCCATCGGTCCATGATGATGGACCGATGGGCCTGGCGACCAGCCAGCAGGAAGGAGAGGCCGGACGTGGCACCGTACTTCGGCGGCCGGATAGGAACGGACTGGCGAGACTCAGCGCCCTGGTGGCCGCCTGAGCCGACGCCGCCGGACGGCGCGCCCAACGTGCTGCTCATCGTGCTGGACGACGTGGGCTACGCCCAGCTGGGCTGTTACGGCTCCGACATCGCCACGCCGGTGCTCGACGGCCTGGCAGCGGGCGGCGTCCGGCTCGCGAACTTCCACACCACGGCGCTGTGCTCGCCGACCCGCGTCTGCCTGCTGACCGGGCGCAATCACCATCGCAGCGGCATGGGCAGGGTCGCGGACCTCGCGATCGGCTTCCCCGGCTACTGGGGCACGCCGCCGCGGGAGAACGGCTACCTGTCGGAGATCCTGCGCGCCGCCGGATACGCGTGTTACGCGATCGGCAAGTGGCACCTGTCCCCCGAGGACGAGACGAACATGGCCGCGTCCCGCGCGACCTGGCCGCTGGCCCGCGGCTTCGACCGCTGGTACGGCTTTCACGGCGGCGAGACGCACCAGTTCGTCCCGGCGCTGTTCCACGACAACCACGCTGTGCGCCCGCCGCGCTCGATTTCGGACGGCTATCACCTGACCGAGGATCTGGCGGACCGGGCCATCGAGTTTCTCGGTGACCTGCGCGCGGTCGACGCGGACCGGCCGTTCTTCCTCTACTTCGCCACCGGAGCCTGCCACTCCCCGCACCAGCCACCGCCGCGCTGGCTGGCGCCCTACCGGGGTCAGTTCGACGTGGGCTGGGACGCCTGGCGATCGGCCGTCTTCGAGCGGCAGCTCGCCGCAGGCGTGCTGCCCGCCGGGACCGCGCTCTCGGCGCGACCAGCCTGGGTACCGGCGTGGGACTCGCTGAGCGAGCGCGACCAGGCGGTGGCAGCGCGCTTCATGGAGTGCTTCGCCGGATTCTTGTCGCACGCCGACGAGCAGGTCGGCCGCGTGCTGGATTTCCTGCGCGACCGGGGTGAGCTGGACAACACCGTCGTGTGCGTCGTCTCCGACAACGGCGCCAGCGCCGAAGGCGGCGCCGAGGGATCCATCAACGACATGCGGCTGCAGAATCTCGACCCGGCCGGGCGGGACGAGCTGGCCGCTCGGATCGACGACATCGGCGGACCGCTCACCCACAACAACTACCCGTGGGGCTGGACGATGGCGGGCAACACGCCGTTCCGCCGCTGGAAGCGCGAGGTACACCAGGGCGGGGTCGCCGACCCCTGCATCATCTCCTGGCCAGCCGGCGCCGACCGCGGAGTGGTCGAGCCCGGTGCCATCCGGCACCAGTTCGCGCACGCGATCGACGTGCTCCCCACCGTGCTCGAGCTGACCGGAGTCCCGGCGCCCGCCGCGCTCGACGGCGTGGCGCAGACGTCCCTGGACGGGGTCAGCTTCGGCTATCTGCTCGGTGCGGGCGAGGTCGGCGGCCAGCGCGCTGCGGAGCGGCATGAGACGCAGTACTTCGAGATGCTCGGCTCGCGGGCGATCTACCATCGCGGCTGGAAGGCGGTCACGTTCCACCCGGTAGGGCCGCTCTACGACGACCAGAACCCCAACGCGCCGTTCGACGAGGACGTCTGGGAGCTGTACCACGTCGCGGTCGATCTGTCCGAAACCCGGGACCTCGCGGCGGAGCAGCCGGACAAGCTGGCTGAGCTTGAGGCGCTGTGGTGGCAGGAGGCCAGGCGCAATCAGGTACTGCCGCTCGACAACCGGCCGCTGTGGGCGCTGGTGCACCCCAAGCCGGACCGTCGTCGGCCGCGGTCGGAGTACCGGTACACCCAGGGCGGCGCGCCGGTGCCCGAGTCGGTGGCCGCGGGCGTGCGCAACCGCTCGCACCTGCTCGCGGTCGACGTGGTGGCCGGCACTGAGCCGGACGGCGTGCTGCTGGCGCTTGGCTCCGCGCTCGGCGGCTGGTCGCTGCACATCCTCGACGGTCGACTGCACTACGTGCACAACCTGTACGGCAAGGAGCGGCACGTGGTCGCGTCGTCGGCGGTGCTGTCGCCCGGTGAGCACCGACTCGAGTACCAGTTCACCAAGGACCCCGGGGTAGCTCCCGGCGGGACCGGTGTGCTGCGTTGCGACGGGCTGGAGGTTGGCCGGGGCGTGATCCCGCGGTTCACGCCGTCGGGGTTCACCGGCACAGGCGTCGGCCTCACGTGCGGCTACGAATGGGGTCCGGCGGTTGGCGAGGGGTACATCGCGCCGTTCACGTACGGCGGTGTCATCCGGCGCGCGGTCGTCCGGGTGACCGGCCCGGTGGTCCGCGACCCGCTCGCCGAGCTGGAGGCGATACTGGCTGAGCAGTAGCCGGGTGGCTGCGCTCCCTGCCGGCTGCGCTCCCTGCCGGCTGCGCTCCCGGGCGGCTGCGCTCCCAGGCGGCTACTCTGCCGCGCCAACCCCCTGCGCCTGCCTTGCCGCGCGCCTGCCCGCACCCGCCCTG
>JASHQA010000319.1 GCA_030037785.1 Streptosporangiaceae bacterium | reverse complement strand
CGGGAGGCAGGCGCGCGGCAGGTGCACGTCCGGATCTCCAGCCCGCCAGTAGCGTGGCCGTGCTTTTTCGGCATCGACTTCGCCAGCCGGGCCGAGCTCATGGCTGGCAGGCTCAGCATCGAGGAGATCAGGGCGTCGATCGGCGCTGACACACTGGGCTTCGTGTCCCTGGACGGCCTCATCGAGGCGACCACGCTCCCGGCCGGCCGGCTCTGCCGGGCCTGCTTCGACGGCGACTATCCGCTGCCGGTCGCTGACGACGAGAAGGGCAAGCACCTGCTGGAGAACGTTGTGTCCGCGGTGAGCCGGACCGCCGGGGTGGTGGCGGGCTCTGCGGCGGGGATTGCCCTGGGCGGGCGGGCCGAGGCACCGTGACCTCCGGCAGACCCGCCAGTTACGCCGCGGCGGGCGTCGACGTCGGTGCCGGGGACCGCGCGGTCGAGCTGATGCGGGCTGCGGTTGGCAAGACCGCGGGCCCGGAGGTGATCGGGGGTATCGGTGGCTTCGCAGGCTTGTTCGACGCTGCCAAGGTGGCCGGCCTGCGTCGCCCGCTGCTCGCTACGTCGACCGACGGCGTGGGCACCAAGGTCGCCATCGCGCGCCGGCTGCGCCGGTTCGACACGATCGGGCTCGACCTGGTCGCGATGGTGGTCGATGATCTGGTCGTCTGCGGAGCTGAGCCGCTGTTCATGACCGACTACATCGTCTGCGGCCGGGTCGATCCGGAGCGGGTCGCGACGATCGTGGGCGGCATCGCCGACGGCTGCGTGCGCGTCGGCTGCGCGCTGCTCGGCGGGGAGACCGCCGAGCACCCTGGCCAGTTCCGCGTGGACGACTTCGATCTGGCCGGCGCGGCTACCGGTGTGGTCGACGCCGACCGCCTGCTCGGGCCGGACCGTGTCCGGCCCGGCGATGTCGTCATCGGCATGGCTGCCTCTGGCCTGCACTCCAACGGGTACTCGCTGGTCAGGGCGATTCTTGACGCGCCGAAGGCCGGGCTCGACCTGGAGGGCCAGCCGGCCGAGCTCAGTCAGCCGCTCGGCGCGGAACTGCTGACACCGACCAGGATCTACGCCAGGGACTGCCTGGCGCTGGCCGGTAGCTGCGCGATCCGGGCGTTCGCTCACATCACCGGCGGCGGGCTCACGGCGAACCTGGCCAGGGTGCTGCCGGCTGACGTCGACGCCGTGCTCGACCGCGGTAGCTGGCGGCCTGCGCCGGTGTTCGGCCTGCTGGCGGACCGTGGCGACGTCGAGGCGGCCGAGATGGAGCGCGTGTTCAACATGGGCGTCGGAATGACCGCCGTGGTGGCCGCAGACGACAGCGACCGGGCGCTTCGGCTGCTAGCCGAGCGAGGCGTGCCGTCGTGGCTACTGGGCGAGATCAGGCCAGGCTCCGGAACCGCGAGGCTAACGGGCAGCCACCCGCGTTGACCGCCTGGTCTAGCGCCCAAACCCGCTGGTCAGCGTCACCGTGGAGCTATGCGCCCGCCGACGACGCGGCGGACGAGCCGGACTGCCGGACGAGACCCTCAGCGGCGTACTCGTCGCTCTCCCAGTCGTCGTCCTCGTCGTCTTCCTGTGCGTATTCAGAGTCGTCGTCCCCGGCGTAGCGGTCGTCCAGGTCCGCGTGCGCGGAATCCCCGTTGACATCATGCCGATCCGAGCCGACACCCAGCTCAGCCCGCAGCCGGTCAAGGTCTGTGCCGCCACCGCTGTACTTCAGCTGGCGAGCCACCTTGGCCTGCTTGGCCCTAGCCCGGCCGCGCCCCATTGGCTCGACCCCCTCTAACGTACGGAACCCGACGGGTCCCTGGTCACCGCGCTTTGTCGTTGCCCGCTACCACGGCAGTTTCGGCTGTTTCGTGCGCACAAGGCTAACCCGCCGCCGCTCCGCCCGCCGGAGTGCGCCGCGCTCGCCTTGACGTACAGGTACAACCGTACCTGCTTTAAGCGTCACGCGCCGCTGCAGATTCCGGCGAGCGATCACCGCCGGAGGTAGATGGCGCGCAGCCGGCCTACCTCGGCGATCCGGCGCTCGGCCAGCCGGTCGGCTGCCACCGCCGGCGGTACGCCGTCGGCCGCAGCGGCGGTCAGGATCTGCCTCGTCGTGGCCAGAATCTGAGCTGCCTTGGCCTTGGCCCGATCGAAGCTGAAGCCGTGCAACTCGTCGGCCACCTGGATGACGCCGCCGGCGTTCACCAGATAGTCAGGTGCGTAGACGATCCCCTGGTCAGCCAGTACTTTCTCGACACCCGGATGGGCGAGCTGGTTGTTTGCCCCCCCGCAGATCACCCGTGCGGTGAGCACTTCGGTGGTGGCCTCGTCGACAGCGCCGCCGAGCGCGCAGGGCGAGTAGACGTCGAGCTGGCTGCTGACCAGCTCAGCACGGCTGGCAGCGACCGTTACCTCCGGATGCTGAGCCTGGACCCGCTCGATGGCGGACCGGCTCGTATCGAAGATCACGACCCGGGCGCCCTCGGTGACAAGATGGTCGACGAGCCGGTGCCCGACCTTGCCAACGCCCTCGATGCCGACCGTCCTGCCGTGCAGGTTCGTGCTACCCCAGACGTGCTCAGCGCACGCACGCATGCCCTGGAGGACGCCGAACGCGGTCAGCACCGAGGAGTCACCGGCACCGCCGTTAGCCACTGTCCGGCCGGTGACGAACCTGGACTCCCGCGCGACAATGTCCATGTCCTCGCTATACGTACCGATGTCGCAGGCGGTGATATAGCGGCCGCCCAGTGACTCGACGAACCGGCCGTAGGCACGGAGCAGCGCCTCGGTCTTGACCGTGTCCGGATCGCCGATGATGACGGCCTTGCCGCCACCGAGGTCGAGCCCGGCGAGCGCGTTCTTGTAGGCCATGGCCCTGGACAGGTTGAGCACGTCCGCCAGGGCGGCACTCTCGCTCGGATAGGGATAGAAGCGCGTCCCGCCGAGACCCGGTCCGAGCGCGGTGGAGTAGACGGCGATGATGGCGCGCAGTCCGGACTGCTGGTCCTGGCAGAACACGACTTGCTCATGCCCGCCGGGCCCGCCGACCGTGCTCGCAGTGGTCGCATCTCCAGCGACATCCGGCCCAAATACGGTGGTCACGTCCGTGGGCTCCCAAGCTAGGGCGCTGCCCGGCGTCCTCGTTGACGCGGGGTCGGCCACCAGCCTATAGCCGCCCTGGTGGGCGGGCGGCGGTGCGCTGACGATACTTACTTCCCCGTAGCCCTTTGCCCAGACGGGTACGGCATGTCACGATTAGTCGTGCTGCTTAATGCGCGACAAGTGCTCCGTTTTCGGCCGCTTTCGGTGCTGGCGTCCGTCAAGGCGCTGCGGTGGTCGCGCACGCGGCGCGGGCTAATCGCACGGTCTGTCGGGCAAAAGGCCCGGAACCTGATTATCTGGCAGCGGTTCAGGGGATTAATGGAGCAGTTCGGCCAGTTGACAGCCAAACAGGGATACCGTGTCAGCCCACAGAGTTACCCGGTCACATTGAAGCCCAGCTAGGCGACCGGTTAACGGATCAGGCGTCGCGAGTGACGCCAGGGAGGGAGGGCTTCGGCAGCTGGTCCATCTGAGCCGTCGGCGATTCCGGCCGAGACCGTGCACGTTCCGGGCCGAACTGGAGGAGATCGGCACGTTACGGGTCGCGCACAGGGTGGGGCGGACGCCGCGGGATGGACACAGGCGGCAACCGAGCTAAGTAGCTGATGAGAGGCGCGGATTGACTTTTCCGAATCTGCCCGTTGCGACGCTGCGTGTCGCTAGAATCACGCAGCGTGACAGAAGATGGGGGCAGGTCGCAGCGACACTCAGATTACTTTGCTCCCGGTTGTCGACGTGTCACCGCAGGTGATGGCAATATGGTCTCAGCTGACCATATGGGACATCCAGCGCAGGCTTCACTAGGAGCCATGAACAGGAAAGAAGACGAAGTAAGGATCACACGACTGGTCCAGGAGGAGAGGCCGTCATTATGTCTGCACGTACACCAGAAGCCGAGCCGCTGCTCACTCCAGCAGAGGTCGCGACGATGTTCCGGGTTGACCCCAAGACGGTCACCAGATGGGCGAAGGCAGGGAAGCTCACGTCTATCCGGACACTCGGCGGCCATCGCCGGTACCGGGAGACTGAGGTCCGCGCCCTTCTGGCGGGCATCCCGCAGCAGCGCTCGGAGTGAGGCCGTGGCCGCGGCCTGGCTGTGCCAGGACAGCGGCCCGCACCGTCGTGGCGCACGCGAGCGGCCACGTCGGTGAGCAGTTTGGGGGGGTCGACCCCGGCCGTCAGCACTCCGCATTGGGGGGCGCGCTTCGCGTTCGATGCGATGAGGAGCTCTAGGCCAGTGATGTCGCCGGGGTCGATCCGGCCTCCCCGGTCGGATCGCCGGGAGACCGGCGAAGTCAAATCCTTGTAATCACCGAGAACGAAGGTCGGACAGGCGTCCGCGCGCGGCTGTGCGCGACGTCCGGAGCGTGATCGCGGGTTCGACTGATAACTGTACGTAGTCTCACAACAACTTTTCGTAATCGCACTTGTCGGTGACGGGGCACGACGATACTGAGGCTCAGGCCGTCGTGAGCCCGGCGCACAGCGCGGCGGCACGATCGACGTCGTGTCACGAGGCCACAGACCGGTGCGGCAGGCGAGGGCCGGAAGCGCCACGGGGGACGCCCGCTCGCGGGCGGGGAAGTACGGCGCGACGAGGGAGGAATGCACGATGCGTGATCCGGACTTGATGCAGCGCGCGGACCGCGCAGCCATCGCGCTGGAGCAGGCGTGGGAGCGCTGGCGGGCGATGCACGGACTCGGTGCGGAGCCGTTACCGCCGGTATCGAGCTATGTGGGGTATTCGCTGGAGGAGCCCTGGGGCCAGCCGCGTGTCGTTTTCGGGCTACGGGCGGACGAAGCCGAGATGCTCGCGTCGCTACTCGACGGTCATGACTGCGTGGGTTCGGTCTACTCCGACGTTGGCGCGCGGCTTGACTGGCGGCTCCCATCGAGCACGCCGGCGCCGCTGCCCGCCCGCGGCTATGGCAGTCCACTGAGCGTGCCCGCGCAAGCCCCGCCGCCCGGGATCGACCTGCTGCCGCCGGGCCCGCCCGACGGATTCGCGGTCGGCCGGCTGGGCGCCGAGGACGCGACGCCGGCCGCGGTACCCGACGACGACCGTGAGCGGCACCAGGCTCCCGGCAAAGCTGCGGGGTCCGGCTCGGCGCGGAGCCGCGCCGCCCGCGCTGCGCGTCCGGCCCGGACGAACCGACGCTCGGCCGAGACGGTGGCGGAACCCGCGGAGGAGAAGGCCGAGCCTGACGAGGCGGACTGGTCAGCCCCTGACAGCGAGACTCCGCTGGCCGACCTTCCTGCCGACGCAGCCGCTCTCGAACCCGAGGGTGTGGAGTCGCCGCCGCTTGAGGCCCTGCCCGATGCACCAGACCGCCAGCAGCGCTCTGCTGAGCCGGCCCTCGAGCCGGGTGCGAGCCAGCCGCGCGCCGCGGGTGGTGCCGCCGCAGGCCGGGGACCGGGCTACCGCGGTCCGCGTTATCAGGGCTTCCCGCCTCGATACGACACCGGCTCGAGTTCGGGGTCTGCCGGGAGACCAGCCGCACCTCCCGATGACGAGGACGACGCCGACCCCGCTGAATCAGCGTCGGGCCGCAGGTCGCACGTCAGCAAGCTGAGCCGGTCCGCTCGTCGGCGAACGCAGGGCGGCTGAGCGGGTCCGGCGGGGCGGTGGTTCTCGGCGTCGCGTCGCGAGGTGCACGCCGCTGCGCGTGTCGGTGCCATGCCGCACACTCGGGAATGTGCGGATAGCGCTGGTAGCAGGGGCCAGCACCGGCGGGCTGGTACGCCCGCTCCGCGACGACGGAACGCTGGCCGGCCCGGCTGAGAGCGTGCCAGACCTGGCGGCGTACGTAGCCGCACAGGAGGCTGCCGGTCAGGTCCGGTGGGTGTGGCGAGCGGGGCGGCTGGACTATGCGCGGCTGCTCCGCTCCGGCGCCCGGGTCAGCCGCTGCCACGACGTGGAGCTCGTCGGGGCGTTGCTGGCGGCGCGTGACGGCCAGGCGAATCCCGCATCGGTCGGCATCGCGGGTGTGCCCCGGCGCGGCGACGTGCAGCCGGCCGACACCGAGCCTGCGGCGCTGCCGTTCGATGCCGGTGACGCACCAGAGCCCGACGGGCCAGCGCGGCTGGCGACGCTGATCGCGGCGCACGCCGACCAGCTGGCCCGGATCGGGACCGATCCGCACCCGGCGAAGTTCGCCTTGCTCGCGGCCGCCGAGTCGGCCGGCGCGCTGGCAGCCGTCGAGATGTCCGCGGCAGGCCTGCCGTGGCGGGCTGACGTGCACGATCAGCTACTCACCGGACTGCTCGGTGCGCGGCCCCCGGTGATCACCGGGCCTGCGCTGCGCCCGGCTCGGCTCGCCGAGCTGGCCGGGCGGATAACAGCCGAGCTCGGCGCTAGCCGTCCCGTCAATCCGGAATCGCGGACCCAACTGCTACGCGCGCTGACGGCCGCGGGGATCCGGGTGTCATCGACCAGGTCCGCGGTGCTGCGACAGCTGGATCACCCGGTCATCCCGCTGTTGCTCGAATACAAGGAGCTGACCAGGCTGCACGCGGCTAATGGCTGGTCGTGGCTGGACGCGTGGGTCTCGGGCGGCCGGTTCCGACCCGAGTACGTGGTCGGTGGCGTCGTGTCCGGCCGGTGGGCGTCGCGCGGGGGTGGCGCGCTGCAGATCCCGCGGCTGTTGCGCCGGGCTGTCGTCGCCGACCCAGGCTGGACGCTCGTGGTGGCCGACGCAGCTCAGCTCGAGCCTCGGGTGCTGGCGGCGCTGGCTGATGACCGGTCGTTCGCGCAGGCCGCAGCGGCCGGGGATCTGTACGCGGCGATCGCCGCGGCGATCGGCGGTGACCGCAGCCAGGCGAAGGTCGCGCTGCTGTCGGCGATGTACGGCGGTAGCGGCGGCGACGGCGGGCGCTCCCTGGCCCTGCTGCGCCGAAGGTTTCCGCAGGCGGCGGCGTTCGTGGAGAGCGCGGCCAGGGCGGGCGAGGAGGGCCACGTGGTCAGGTCGGTCCTCGGCCGGGCCTGTCCGCCGCCCTCGGCCGCGTGGCGCACGCTGACCAGCGAGTCAGCCGATCCGGACGAGGCGCGCGACCCGGGCGCGGCGGCTGCCACTCGGGCGCGCGGCCGGTTCACCCGGAACTTCGTCGTTCAGGCCAGCGCCGCTGACTGGGCGCTGGTCATGCTCGCATTGCTACGGACCAGGCTCGGGGGCGGGCCGACTGCCACCGCCGTTCCCCAGTCCGGCCAGCCGGAACTGGTGTTCTTCCAGCACGACGAGGTCATCGTGCACTGTCCGATCGAGCGCGCCGCGGAGGTCAGCACGGCCGTCCAGCACGCTGCGGCCGAAGCGACCGGACTGGTCTTCGGCGACACGGGCGTGAGCTTCCCGATGACGACCGCGGTCGTGGGCTGTTACGCCGATGCGAAGTGATGGCTCAGTCCGAGGCCAGGCTGTGCCGGGCCCGTCGCGTCGCGGGCTTAGCCGACTCCGGTGGCTCCACCGGAGTCACCTCGCTCGTGCAGTACATGCAGCGCTTGGCGGCGATCGGGATCTCGCTCAGGCACTCCGGGCACTGGCGCTCCGTTGCAAGCTTGTTGCGGGTGGCGAACGCGGTCACCCTGGTGGCCGGCGCGACGATGATCCAGTAGATGACCGCGGCGATGACCAGGAACGAGACGGCAGCGTTGAGCACGGCACCGTAGGTGAACTTCGAGTTGTGCACGACGAAGGACAGGTCGCTGAACGGGTTCCGGTCGCCCGTGATCGCGGTGATGAGCGGAGTGACCATGTCCTTGACGAGTGCCTGGATGATGGCGTTGAACGCTACGCCGATGACCACTGCGACGGCGAGGTCGATGAGGTTGCCTTGCGTCAGGAACTTCCGGAAACCACCCATGCTCATCCTCCAGCCATCGTCGGCAGCGGCACCGCGACCGCTCAGCAGGCCGCGACTTTACCAGCGCTAAGCGGCGACTTGACCTGATCGTAGAAGGATGTCGGTCCTCCGCCCAGTGATCGGAACCGGCGGCCACCGAACTGGACGTGACTGGAGACACGATGACGGAGCTGACCCGGTGAGCCTGGACGTCACGGTGCGCGGCATCACGATTCCGCCCGAGGAGCTGACGTGGCGGTTCTCCCGGTCGCAGGGGCCAGGCGGCCAGTCTGTCAACACCACGGACAGCCAGGCAGAGCTCTCCTTCGACCTGGCCGGGTCCGCCGCGCTGCCACCAGTGCTCAAGGAGCGCGCGCTCGCGGCGCT
>JASHQA010000031.1 GCA_030037785.1 Streptosporangiaceae bacterium | reverse complement strand
GTCCCTATCGGCCAGGTCAGTGCGCAACGAGGACAGCGCGCCGGAGACCGATCCGCGGCCTAGAGCGCCCGCACCGTGACGCGCAGCCGCTCGCCGACTGCCGCCGGTCAGCTCGCGTAGAGGCCGCCGATCACATCGGTGTACTTGGCGTGCACGACCCGCCGCTTCAGCTTGAGCGTCGGGGTTAGCTCCTCGCTCTCCGCGGTCCACTCCACCGGGAGCAGTTCCCAGTACTTCACCTGCTGCACGCGGGCGAGCTTGGCGTTGGCCGTCTCGACGGCGCGGCCGACCTCCGCAAGGATCTCCGGGTTGGCGGCGAGCTCCGCCAGCGAGCTCGTCTGGATGCCGTGGGCTCTCGCCCAGGCCGGCGCCACCCCGCTGTCGAGCGTCAGCAGCGCCACGAGGTACGGCCGGCGGTCGCCGTAGGCCAGCGCCTGGCCGATCAGCGGATGGGCGACGAGGAGATTCTCCACCGCCGCCGGCGACACGTTCTCCCCGCCCGCGGTGATGATCAACTCCTTCTTGCGGTCCACTACGCTGACGAAGCCGTCAGCGTCGATGCTCCCGACGTCCCCGGTGTGCAGCCAGCCGTCGCCGTCGATCAGGTCAGCGGTCTGCTCGGCCAGGTTCAGGTAGCCCGGCGTGTTGAGCGGCCCACGGGTGAGGATCTCGCCGTCGTCGGCGATGCGTACCTCGACGCCGGGGACTGGCTGGCCCACCGTACCGAGCCGGAAGGCCAGGGGCGTGTTGGTGGTAAACGCGCCGGTCGTCTCCGTCATCCCGTAGACGTCCAGAACCTGCATGCCGAGTCCGGCAAAGAACACCGCGACCTCCGGCGGGAACGGCGCCGCGCCGCTCATGAGCACCGCCTCACCCAGGCCGAGCAGCGACCGGATCGGGCTCAGCACCTGCTCGTCTGCCACAGCGAACCGGGCGGCGAGCTCGCTTGAGGTCGTCTCCCCGTACTGCAGACTGCGGACATACGCCAGACCCGTGGCCATCGCCTGCGCCACCGCCGCGCGCCGGCCCTCGTCCTGCTCCGCTGTCAACAGTGCCTGGATGCCTGCCATGACCTTCTCGTAGATCCGCGGCACCCCGAAGAACGCAGTCGGCTTTACGTCGGTCAGCGTGCCGACGAGCTGCGTCGCGGCGTCGCGGCAGAAATGGACGTGCCGCGCATGGCAGATGCCGAGGTACAGCGTGAGCACTCGCTCGGCGATGTGCGCGAGCGGAAGGTAGGACACCACCCTGGCGTGCATCGGCGCGACCCCGCCAGCCGTCGCGACAGCCACTTCGTACAGCACGTTGGCGTGCGTGATGACGACGCCCTTCGGGTTCGCCGTGGTGCCGGAGGTGTAGAGCAGCGTGACCGGGTCGTCCGGGCGGATGGCGGCGGCCCGTCCGGCCACCAGGTCCGGGCTAGCCGCGTGCCGCTGCGCGCCGAGCGCTACGAGGGCCTCCCAGCTCAGGTACGGCGGCTCTGGCGGGCAGGCGACCGCGTCCCTGACGATGACGGCGCGCACCGACGGCAGCTGTGCCAGCACCTGCTGCCAGCGGCCCAGCTCACTGCTCCCGTCGATGACGGCCACGGTGGCGTCGCAGTTGCCGGCCACAAAGGCGATCTGCTCCGCTGCTAGCGTCGCGTAGAACGTGACCGGGATGCCGCCCGCGTGCAGCACGCCCAGGTCCGCGAGCACGTGCTCGAGTCGGTTGGGTAGCATCAGCGCCACGTGATCGCCCGGCTGCAAGCCGAGTTCGACAAAGCCCGCCGCCAGGTCGAGCGCTCGCTGGCGCGTCTGCGCCCACGTCACCGTCTGCCACGGTCCGTCGCCCTCGCGGTCAGAGAGCGCCGGCAGGTCGCCGTAGCGGTCTGCCGTCGCAGCCAGCGCATCGCACAGTGTCTTGCCCGCCCACTCCGCCTCCATGGCCGCACGCTGCACTGCGATCTCGCTCATGACGACTTCCGTCCTCCCGGCTGACTTGCTGCCCGACGATCATGCCACCACGCCAGCCAGGCATGCGCAAGATGCCCGGTCGCGTGCCGGGCAGCTGCGATCAGACGTACCGGCCGCGGGTCGGCACGATCTGGGTGCCGAGCGGCAGCAGCGTGATTGGGATGATCTTGAAGCTGGCGAGGCCAAGCGGGATACCGATGATCGTCAGGCACAGCACCACGCCGGCGATCAAGTGACCGATCGCTAGCCACCAGCCGAACAGCACGATCCAGAGCACGTTGCCGATCACTGAGCCCAGCCCGGCGCCGGGACGTCGCTCAGCCCTACGACCGAACGGCCACAGCACGTAGCCTGCGATGCGGAACGCGGCAATGCCGAACGGGATGGTAAGTATGAGAACAAAGCAGACGATGCCGGCGATCACGTAGGCAATCGCCATCCAGATGCCTTCGAGTACCAGCCAGATCACGTTCAGTATTGCGTTGAGCATGTTCTCGGAAGTCCCCCGTTGCGTCGCGGTTAAGCCCACCATGCGCCGACCTATGGGCAGAAGCTTCACTCCGGGCGGGTGATGACTCATCGGCCCGGCGCGACGCAGTGTCACAGCAGGCCGCGTCCAGCGCGTCACCGGCGCTGAGTCACGCTGCCGCCTGTGCCAGACTGTCAACGACGGCAGCGTGGGAGGTCACGCATGGCGCATCCGGTCGTGCATTTCGAGCTGAGCAGCCAGGATAGTCGGGATCTCGCCGGGTTCTACGCCGATTTGTTCGGCTGGCAGGTGCGGCCGGTGCCGGCGATCGGCTACACCTCGCTCGACACCGGCGGCGGGATCAACGGCGGCATCGCAACCGGCCCCGGCACGCTGGGCGCGGCGACCTTCTACATCGAGACGGACGATCTCCAGGCCGCGCTGGACAAGATCAACTTGATCGGCGGCAAGACCGTCCGGCCCATCACTGAGCTGCCCGGCATGGTCACCTATGCGTTGTTCGAGGACCTCGACGGCCTCGTCGTGGGCCTCATGCTCGGTGCGGGCGAGTCAGGTGTACCGACGGCGGCGCAGGCCGAGGTCCCCGTGGCCGGGCAGCCAGGCGGCGCCCGGGTGGACTGGTTCGAGGTCCTCGGCACCGACGCCGCGCGCAGTCAGCGCTTCTACGCTGAGGTATTCGGCTGGCAGGTCAGCGCGCCGGCCGGCGCCAGCTACGGGATCGTCGACACCTGCACGAGCCGCGGGATCCGCGGCGGCATCGGCGCCGGCGGGCCCGGGCCGTGGCTGACCGTCTACGCCACCGTCAGCGACGTGGCGGCCACCCTGGCCAGCGCGGCGCGGCTCGGCGGGTCACCGGTGCACGGGCCGGTCGCCATAGCCGACCGCACGGAGGCGGCCGCGCTGCAAGATCCGGCCGGCAACGTGATCGGCGTGTACCGCCACGGGTCAGCCGGGCCGACCGTGGGCTAGCTGCCCTCGTCCCCCGCGTCTTCGGGGTCGACGCCCTCCACCGACGGGAACCGCTGCAGGCAGGTTTGCAGCTCGGCGAGGTTGGCCGGAGAGGCGTTGGTGGTGTTGTAGCGCACGCCGTACATCATCGAGATGAACGTCCGCTTGGTGGGCAGAGCCATCGGCGGAGCGTTCTGAATGTGCGAGCACGCGGCCCGGACGTGTAGCGCAGTCGCCACCGAGGTGCCCTGGTTGAAGTCGACCACCATCCACTGCTGGTCTAGGGCGGCATCCATCTTGGCGCAGCCCGTCAGCAGCAGCAGTCCGGCCGTGCACGCGCCGACGAGCACGGGCCATCGATTACGATCAGCATTCAATCTGCTACTTTGCGCTGCAGTCGTGTCAGCAGGCGTGGGCTGTCGTCGTCGTGCGTGCACGCCGCCACTTTACGGCCACCGGCCGCGGAGCATGTCTCCGGCCGCTAGCAGCGCCGATCCGTGCCACTCTTGGTCCCAGTGGTGCGCAGAGCCAGATGCGCGAATCAGGAGGTGCGATGGCGGGACTGATCGAGGACTACGCGCTGATCGGGGACATGCAGACGGCCGCGCTGGTCGGCCGGGACGGCTCGGTGGACTGGCTGTGCCTGCCGCGGTTTGACTCCGACGCGTGCTTCGCCGCCCTGCTCGGCGACGAACGGAATGGGCACTGGCGGATCTGCCCGACGACCGCAGAGGGGCCAGTGTCCCGGCGCGG
>JASHQA010000318.1 GCA_030037785.1 Streptosporangiaceae bacterium | reverse complement strand
ACTGGCCGGCCTGCGCCGACTGGGCGGTCTGCGCGGCCGCGGTGACGCCGGCGCCTGGCGTGGGCTCGGCGTCGGGGCCGGCCGCGCCAGCCGCTGGCTGCTCACCCACCCGCGCGGGTTCCCCACATGACCAAGCCGCCGCCCAGGCTCATGACGGCGTAGCCAACGTCGTGCAGGCCCGCCTGCTGCCAGGCGCGCACCGTCCAGTCGATCGGGTACCGGCGGTAGTGTCCGGAGATGCTCGGCCCGAGGAAGCGGCCGACCGCATACCACTGCCTGCCGCCGGTGATGAGGCCGCCCAGCGGCAGGACGAGCCGCGTGTAGCCGTGCCACCAGAATCGCCAGAACGCCGACGGCGGCACGTTGAACTCCAGGCTCGCCATCACTCCGCCAGGGCGCACTACCCTGGCCAGCTCCGTGAGCACGGCCTGCGGATCCCTGACGTACCTGAGCAGGTAGGTGAAGGTGAGCGCGTCGACCGACGCGTCTGCCAGCGGAAGCCGTTCTGCCCCGGCGTTGACGAGAGCAACGCGCTCGCTCGCGCCGGCGGCCGTGATGTTCCGCGCGGCCTGGGCGAGCATCGGGTGGGTCAGATCGAGGCCGATCACCCGTGCCCCGGTGCGCTGAGCGATCTGCAGCGAGACCCCTGCGGTGCCAGCGGCCACGTCGAGGACGAGGCGTGCCTGGTCCGCCTCGACGAGGCGGTCGACCATGGCCCGCCGCCAGCGACCGTTCTGGCCGAACGAAAGCACCTCGGCGAGCCGGTCATAGCGGGCGGGTAGCGGCGTGAATAGCTGCTGGGCGAAGCTGTTCGGACGGTCGAGCACGGGAATCTGCACGGCGTCTCCTCGATGGCCCCGTGATCACCGTACGCTAGCGCCGCGCCGCACCGCACGCCCGACGCGGCGACGCGCTGCGACGGGCCCACAATCAGGGAACGGGCGCCGTGGGTGTCAGGCACTCGAGTCAGCCTGTGTCGCCAGGCACTGCACGTAGAGCAGGCGGTACTCAGCGAACAACAGAGCCAGCCGCTCATAGGTCGCGTGGACCGTCGCCCAGTCACCGCGCTGCGCAGCTAGCTCTGCCGACAGCGCTTCGGCCGAGATGCGCCGGGCGACGGGAGCCAGCCGCTCGGGCTGGCTGAGCGGGACGATTGCGTGACTCATCCGCGTCCTGACCCTGCCTTGACGGTTGCTCCCGGGCAATGGTGCGCAGCGGGCCGGGAAGACGGCAGTGCCAAAAGTCCCCAGACCGCAGCCCGACCAGGGACCCGGGCCCTGCCGACGGACCGCGCGTCAAGGTCAGGGCCCTCGCGCTGCTCGGCTCGGTCACCATCCACCGCGCCGCGGTCGACCAGACACCTGGCTCCGCCTGACTCCCTGGGCGGCCGGGTTCAGGTGATGCTGGTGGCTGGCTCTCGCCGGTCGTTCGGGTGTCGCAAACCTGGGGTGCGGCCCGCGACTCCGCCTAGTGGCAGACTCCTGCCCATGACCTACGTAGCCGACCTCGACCGGTACGACGGGAAGATGCCGTATCGGCGGTGCGGTCGGAGCGGGCTGAAGCTGCCGGAGATCTCGCTGGGGCTGTGGCAGAACTTCGGCGGCGAGACACCGCTCGAGACCCAGCGCGCCATCGTGCGGCGGGCGTTCGACCTCGGGGTCACGCACTTCGACCTGGCAAACAACTACGGTCCGCCGTACGGCTCGGCGGAGGTGAACTTCGGCCAGATCCTGCGCAGTGACCTGCAACGGTACCGGAACGAGCTGGTCATCTCGACCAAGGCGGGCTACGACATGTGGCCGGGGCCGTACGGCGACGGCGGCTCGCGCAAGTACCTGCTCGCCAGCCTCGACCAGTCACTGGCCAGGATGGGCCTGGACTACGTCGACATCTTCTATAGCCACCGCTTCGACCCGGCGACGCCGCTGGAGGAGACCATGGGCGCGCTGGACGCCGCGGTGCGCTCCGGTCGCGCGGTGTACGCGGGCATCTCGTCCTACTCGGCGAAGCGCACCAGTCAGGCGGCGGTGATCCTGCGCCAGCTCGGCACCCCGCTGCTCATCCACCAGCCGTCGTATTCGATGCTCAACCGGTGGATCGAGGGCGGCCTGCTCGATGCCCTTGGCGCGGACGGCATCGGCTGCATCGCGTTCTCGCCGCTCGCCCAGGGGCTGCTGACGAGCAGGTACCTCGACGGCATCCCGGCCGGCTCGCGGGCCAGCCGCGGCGGTTCACTGGCTGGCGACCAGCTGAGCGACGCTAACCTCGCGCACGTGCGCGCGCTGAGCGACATCGCCGCGTCCCGTGGGCAGTCGCTGGCCCAGTTCGCGCTGTCCTGGGTGCTGCGCGACCAGCGCGTCACCTCGGCTCTGATCGGTGCGAGCAGCGTGGCACAGCTGGAGGAGAACCTTGCGGCGGCGGGTCGGTCGGCGTTCACCGCTGACGAGCTTGCCGCTATCGACAACCAGGCCGTCGAGGCGGGCGTCAACATCTGGGCCGCCGCCAGCAGCAGCTGACTGGGCGGGCCATGCGCGTCACCATCCGGGTGCGGCCGGGGTCGGCACGTCAGCAGGTGGGCGGGTCGCACGACGGCGCGCTCGTGGTGCGGGTCAGCGCGCCCGCTGCGGACGGCCGGGCGACCGCCGCAGCGCT
>JASHQA010000317.1 GCA_030037785.1 Streptosporangiaceae bacterium | reverse complement strand
CGCCGCCGGACGTGCAGCGCGGCGCCGGTGGCCGGCCCGCCGACGACGACGCAGGCGAGCGCGGCGCTGAGCGCGGACTGGCCGAGCAGGCCCGCTCCCGCGAGGTGGTCGGCGTGCGCGCCGATGAGCGCCGCCAGCGCGGCCGTCGTCAGCACCCAGGTGCCGAGTACCGTCAGCAGCCAGACCAGGCCGAGAGGGATCGCGGCGCGGCGCTGCACGGCTCTTCGGCTTGGCCTACCGCAGACCGCGCCGCTTCTTCAGGGCGGTCTGCAGCATCCTGTCGATCAGCTGCGGGAACGGCATCCCGCTCGTTTCCCACATCTTCTGGAAGTACGACGCGGGGGACAGGCCGGGCATGGTGTTGATCTCGTTCACCAGGATCTCGCCGTCCCTGGTGTAGAAGAAGTCCACCCTGGCCAGTCCCTCGCAGGAGACCGCGTCGAACGCGGCGGCGGCGAGCCGGCGGATCTCCGTGATCGCGGCGTCGGGGATCGGCGCGGGGATCGCCATCCCGCTCGCCGTGTCCAGGTACTTGGCCTCGAAGTCCCAGAAGTCCTCGCCGCCGTCGACGAGCAGCTGACCAGGAATGCTGGTGTCCGGCGGCCCCCCGTCCGCACCCTCGAGCACCGAGACCTCGACCTCCACTCCGTCGATGGCGGCCTCGACCAGCACCTTCGGGTCGTACTGCCGGGCCGTCGCGATGGCCTCGCGCAGCTCGTCCATGGTGTGCGCCTTCGACGTGCCGATGCTGGAGCCGCCCCTGGCTGGCTTGACGAACAGCGGCCAGCCGAGCTCCTCGATGTCATCGAGCACCCGCTTGGCCTCGACCGACAGCGTCTCGGCCAGCACGTCGGGCCAGTCCCGCTCCCTGACCACGACGAACGGCCCGACCGGCAGACCCTTCGCCCGGAAGATCAGGTTCATGTACTCCTTGTCCATGCTCACCGCGCTGGCGAGCACGCCCGCGCCCACGTACCGCACGCCCGCCAGCTCCAGCAGGCCCTGGATGGTCCCGTCCTCGCCGTAGGGGCCATGCAGCACCGGCAGCACGATGTCGACGTCGCCGAACACGTGCGGGATCTGGGTCGGCGCGGTCGCGACGACACCGCCGCCGGACCACGGGATCACGGCCGATCCCGGCTCGGCGACCGCCGCGACCGTGGGTAGCTCGCCGTCGGTGACGGCGAGCCGTTCCGGTGCGTCGGCCACCAGCACCCAGTTGCCATCGGTGGTGATGCCGATCGGGATGACCTCATACCGGGTGCGGTCGATGGAGGCCAGCATGTTGCCGCCGCCCATGCACGACACCGGGTGCTCGGGGCCCCGGCCGCCGAAGACGACAGCGACCTTGATCTTGCGCTGCTCGGTCACGAAACCTCCACAGTCGATTGGTGCCCGCGCGTCAGACGCCGTAACGCTCGGGCTTGGCCGATCTGCTGGCCAGCAGCAGCACGGCGTCGGTTATCGCCAGCCCGTCGTGCATGACCCCGGCGATCACCTCGGTGATGGGCATCTCCACGCCGTGGTCGCGGGCCAGCTGGCGCACGGATTCCGACGACTTGACGCCTTCCACCGTCTGCGTGGTGCTCGCGAGCACGGCTGCGAGCGGCATTCCCCGGCCGAGCTTTTCGCCGAACGACCGGTTGCGGGCGAGCGGTGAGCTGCAGCTGGCGACCAGGTCACCGAGGCCAGCCAGCCCGGCGAAGGTGTGCTGGTCCGCGCCGAGCGCGGTGCCCAGCCTGGCGATCTCGGCCAGGCCGCGGGTGATCAGCATTGCCCTGGTGTTGTCACCGAGGCCCATGCCAACGGCGATGCCCACGGCGATGGCGATGACGTTCTTGACCGCGCCGCCGAGCTCGCAGCCGATCACGTCGGGGTTGGTGTACGCGCGGAAGTAGCTGGTGTGGCAGGCCTGCTGCAGCCGCCCGGCGACGGATTCGTCGGCGCACGCCACGACGGTGGCGCAGTACTGGCGGGCGGCGATCTCCAGCGCCAGGTTGGGTCCGGAGATCACCGCGATCCGGTCCGGCGACGCGCCGCTGACCTCGGCGATGACCTGGCTCATCCGGTCTCCGGTGCCGAGCTCGATGCCCTTGATCAGGCTGACGAGTACCGCGTCCGGGCCCAGCAGGCTGGCCCAGCCCGTGAGGTTCTGCCGCAGCGACTGGGCGGGCAGCGCCAGCACGACCATGTCGGCGTCGGCGAGCGCCTCCGCGGCGTCGGCCGTGGCGCGCAGGCCGGCGGGCAGTGTGACGCCCGGCAGGTACCGCGGCGAGGTGCGGGTCGATTCGATCTGCGCGGCCACCTCGGGGCGGCGGCACCAGAGCGCGACGGGCGTGCCCGCGTCACAGAGCACCTGCGCGAACGTGGTGCCCCACGACCCCCCGCCGAGCACCGCGGCCTTCACGGGATGGGGCTCCCTGGCTCGTCCGCAGCGTGGGTGGCGTCCTGCAGGGCGCGCAGGTCCTGGCGGAGCTTCCGGCGCGCGACCGCGGGGTGGTAGAACTCGGTCGGCGGCTGCTCGGTGCGCAGCCCGGCGAGCAGCCCGGTCACGGTCCACATGACCTTGTCGGTGGCGGCCCGCAGCAGGGCGTTCGTGATGGGCTGGGCCCGGAACTCGGACAGGTCCACGGGCGGCCCGGCGACCACCCGCACGGTCTTGCGGGGCAGCAGCTTGGGGACGAACGAGCCGTACGGCAGGATGCGCTGCGCCCCCCAGTGCGCGATCGGCACGACCGGTACGTCCGACTCCAGCGCCAGCCTCGCCACTCCGGTCTTGGCCACCATGGGCCACAGCTCGGGATCCCTGGTGCAGGTTGACTCGGGGTAGAAGATCAGGCACGAGCTCGTCTCGGCGACGAGCTTGGCGGCCTGCCTGAGTACCAGCGCCGCGTCGGCCTGGCCGCGATACACCGGCAGCTGGCCGAGCCAGCGCAGGATGCGCCCCAGCACCGGGATCTCGAACAAGGAGGACTTCGCGAGGAACACCGGGTACCGGCCCGCGCGGTCGGTGAACAGCGCCACGGCGAAGATGTCCATGTAGGACAGGTGGTTGACGGCCAGGATCACCGGGCCCTCGGCCGGGATGTTCTCCAGGCCGCCGAAGTCCAGCCCCATCATCATCGAGATGCCGGGCCGCAAGATCATTTTCGAGACGTTGCGCCAGGCAGTGGAGTACGTGCCGTCCGCGGTCCGAGCTTGGTTGCCTGCCATCGTTCCCTCCGCCGCCGCGCCGCCTGCGAGGATCATATGCATGGCACCGGACTCGCAGCCCACGCTTGCCTGGTCGCTCGTGATCCCCGTGAAGCTACTTGCCCAGGCTAAGACGAGGCTCACCGGGCTCGATCCGGAGCACAGATCCCGGCTCGTGCTCGCGATGGCAGCAGACACGGTCGCGGCGGCGCAGCAGGCACGCCCGGTCGCGAGCGTGCTGGTGGTCACCAACGACGGGCTGGTCCGCGACGTCGCGGGCGACCTCGGCGCGCTCGTGCTCGCCGACGCGCCGGGCGCGGGCCTGAACGCGGCGCTCGGCTACGGTGCCGCCTACGCGCGGGAGCACTGGCCGGAGCGCGGTGTCTGCGGCCTGGCTGGGGACCTGCCGGCCATGCAACCAGCCGAGCTAGCGGCGGCCCTGGACGAGGCGGCGGGTCTAGGCGTGGCTTTCGTGCCGGACGCGGCGGGCACCGGCACCGCGCTGTATGCGGCGGCGCCCGGCTCGGCGTTCCAGCCCCGATTCGGCCCGGAGTCCCGGCGCCGGCACCTGGCCGACGGCGCCGCCGAGATAACCGCGCCGATCCTGGCAGGCCTGCGCCAGGACGTCGACACGGTCGACGACCTGCGGGCAGCCGCCGCGATCGGACTCGGTCCGCGGAGCCTGGCAGCGCTAGCCTTCGACGGGTGGCGGGTCTAGATGTGCACGATGGGGCAGGTAAGGGTCCTGGTGATACCGGCCACGCCCTGGATCTGCGCAACCACCATGCGGCCGAGTTCGTCGACGTTGTCCGACTCTGCGCGGACAATCACGTCGTACGGTCCGGTTACGTCGTCGGCTTGCGTGACACCGGTGATCTTGCCGATGGCAGCTGCCACCTCGGCCGCCTTGCCCACCTCGGTCTGCACGAGAATGTAAGCCTGCACCATCGCACCCCTCCACACTCGTGGTTGTCTGCTAACGCTATCGCGGGAGGCCGCCATTACGGTTGCCAACCTGGGTGAGTTCGGCCTGATAGCGGCCATCCGGGAAGTGCTGCCGCCGGACGCGACGGCGGTCGTCGGCATCGGCGACGACGCCGCCGTGCTCCCGGCCCCGGACGGCCGGACCGTCGCGACCACCGACCTGCTCATCGAGGGCAGGCACTTCCGGCGTGACTGGTCGAGCGCGCGGGACATCGGGGTCAAGGCCGCTGCCCAGAACCTGGCCGACATCGCGGCGATGGGCGGCGCGCCGACGGCGCTGTTGTTCGGCCTCGCCGTCCCGGCCGCCACGGCCGTGACCTGGGTGCTCGAGCTGACCCGCGGGCTCGCGCAGGAGTGCGAGCGGGCCGGGGCCGTGATCGCGGGCGGTGACGTCGTCGGCGCCGAAACCGTGATGCTGGGCATCACCGCGCTCGGCACCCTGGCCGGGCGTGCGCCGGTGACCCGGGGCGGCGCGCGGCCGGGCGACGTGGTCGCCATCAGCGGCTCGGTCGGCGCCTCAGCCGCCGGGTTCGCCGTGCTGCAAGCGGGCCTGGACCCGGCGGGCCCCGACTCGGAG
>JASHQA010000316.1 GCA_030037785.1 Streptosporangiaceae bacterium | reverse complement strand
ATCGCCCGCGACCGGCGGATCGAGCCGCGGGACTGGATGCCGGACGCCTACCGCACGACGATGATCCGGCAGATCGCGCAGCACGCGCACTCGGAGATCATCGGCATGCAGCCGGAGGGCAACTGGGTGACCAGGGCGCCCTCGCTGCGCCGGAAGGCGATCCTGCTGGCCAAGGTGCAGGACGAGGCCGGACACGGACTGTATCTGTACTCGGCGGCCGAGACGCTAGGGGCCGACCGGGCGGACCTGACCAACCGGCTCATTACCGGC
This sequence comes from Streptosporangiaceae bacterium, assembly GCA_030037785.1. GTDB lineage: Bacteria > Actinomycetota > Actinomycetes > Streptosporangiales > Streptosporangiaceae > JAJYUU01. Next base: position 3,783 of record JASHQA010000316.1, on the reverse strand, counting down.
ACGCAGAAGTACTCCTCGATCTTCAACTACCCGACGCTGACCTTCGCCGACGTCGGCGTCATCGGCTGGCTCGTGGACGGCGCCGCGATCTGCAACCAGGTGCCACTGTGCCGGTCGTCCTACGGCCCGTACGCGCGGGCGATGATCCGCATCTGCAAGGAGGAGTCGTTCCACCAGCGCCAGGGGTACGAACTGCTGCTGACGATGATGCGCGGCACGCAGGCCCAGCGGGACATGGTGCAAGACGCCACGAACCGCTGGTGGTGGCCGTCGCTCATGATGTTCGGTCCGCCGGACGCTGCGTCGCCCAACACCGAGCAGTCGATGCGCTGGCGGATCAAGCGGCACACCAACGACGAGCTGCGGCAGCGGTTCGTCGACATGACCGTGCCGCAGGCCGACGCGCTCGGCGTGACCCTGCCCGACCCGGAGCTGCGCTGGAGCGACGCGCGCGGGCACTATGACTTCGGCGCGGTCGACTGGGCTGAGTTCAAGCGTGTCGTCTCGGGTAACGGGCCGTGCAACGCCCAGCGGATCGCGCACCGGCGGGCCGCGCACTTCGGCGGCGCCTGGGTCAGGGAAGCGGCCGCCGCGCACGCGGCCAAGCGAACGGGGGCCGCCGCATGACCGATGCGCACAAGGAAGGGAACGGGGTGACCTCCGGTGGCCCGCCGCGATCAAGCTGGCCGTTGTTTGAGGTCTTTCTGCGCAGCAAGCGCGGCCTCAACCACGTGCACGTGGGCTCGCTGCACGCCGCGGACCCGCAGATGGCGCTGCACCACGCGCGGGACCTGTACACCCGCCGGAACGAGGGCGTCAGCATCTGGGTGGTCCGGGCGGCCGACATCACCGCGTCCAGCCCGGACGAGAAGGACCCGTTCTTCGCGCCCAGCGGCGACAAGGTCTACCGGCACCCCACGTTTTACGAGATCCCCGACTCGGTCCCGCACATCTGAGCCGGCCGACTGGAGCACGATATGGGCTTCGACACCGCTTACGAGGCGATGAGCGAGGAGGCCGACGCCGGTCACCGGTGGGCGTTCGGCACCGGGTTCACCGACCCGCTGGCGGGCGTGGACACCAGCTTGCCTGCCGGGATCGACGGCGGCGACCTCGCCGCGTACTGCCTCATGCTCGGCGACGACGCGCTGGTCTTTTCGCACCGGCTGCAGCAGTGGCTGGCCAGGGCGCCCGAGCTCGAGGAAGAGACCGCGCTCGCCAACATCGCGCTCGACCTCCTCGGGCAGGCCCGGCTGCTGCTCACCAGGGCTGGCGCTGCGGACGGCTCGGGGCGGACCGAAGACGACTACGCGTTCTGCCGGGCCGAGCGGGAGTTCCGCAACGTCCGGCTCACCGAGATCACCGACGACGACTTCGCGGGCCTGATCGCCCGGCTGTTCGTCCTCAGCACCTGGCGGCTCGCGCTGCTGGCCCGGCTGCGCGAGTCGGCCGATCCGGTACTCGCGGCAGTCGCTGCGATCGGCGTCAGGGAGCTGGCCTACCACCGCGACTACGCGGCGCAGTGGGTTGTCAGGCTCGGCGACGGGACTGACTACTCCCGCGCGCGGATGGCGGCGGGACTCGAGACGGTCGCGCCGCTGGTAGCCGAGCTGTTCGAGCCCACCGCCGTCGAGCGGCGGCTGGCCGCGGCGGGGGTCGGGGTCGACCCGGCGCAGCTGCGGCCGGAGTTCGACGCGGTGCTCGCGCGCGTGCTGGCGGAGGCCACCGTCGACATGCCCGACGTTCCCGCCCTGCGCGGCCTCCCCGGGGGGTCGTCCAGCCAGGCTGGTGCTGTCGGGCAGGCAGGCCGCGACGGCGTGCACACCGAGGCCATGGGCTACCTGCTGGCCGAGCTGCAGAGCGTGGCGCGTGCCTTGCCGGGGGCGACGTGGTAACCGAGACGGCCGCGCTGGCCGAGGCCAGGCGGCTCGCGGCGTCGGTACCCGATCCCGAGCTGCCCATGCTGACGATCGCCGACCTCGGCATCCTGCGCGACGTCAGCGTGTCCGGGCGGCGGGTGGTCGTGTCGCTGACGCCGACCTACTCCGGCTGCCCGGCCCTGGCCGAGATGCGGCGCGATGTGGCGGCTCGGCTGACCGCAGCCGGCTTCGCCGATGTCGAGGTGCGCACGGTGCTGAGCCCGCCCTGGTCGACGGACCTGATCAGCGCCGACGGCCGTCGCAAGCTAGCCGAGGCCGGCCTCGCGCCACCCCGTTCCCGCGGTATTAACCCGGGAGGACGACCCCCCGGAACCCCCCGCACAACGACGGCTGATCCGGTGCCGCTGACGCTCTTTGCAACTGGCCCGCCGGTCGCCTGCCCGCGCTGTGGCTCGGCCGACACGCTGGTGACCGCGTCGTTCAGCGGCACCGCGTGCAAGGACCTGCGCCGCTGCCGCGCCTGCAGTGAGCCGTTCGAGCACGTCAAGGAGGTCTGACGTGACCGTGCGCACGGCGGCCGGCCCGCGCGCGGCGCGGCGGCGGTTCCGCGAGCTGACCGTCGCCCGGATCGACAGGCTCTGCCCCGACGCGGTGGCGGTCACCTTCGACGTGCCGCCCGAGCTGACCGAGGAATACCAGTTCCGGCCTGGCCAGTCGCTCACGCTGCGGCGGCTCGTCGACGGCAGGGACGAGCGGCGGTCCTACTCGATCTGCGCGCCGGCCGGCCGGCCGCTGCGGATCGGCGTGCGTGAGGTACCGGGCGGCACGCTATCCGGCTGGTTGGTGAACGAGGTGCGGCCGGGTGACCGGATCGAGGTGCAGCCGCCGTCGGGCGCGTTCACCCCGGATCTGACCGTGCCCGGCCGGCACGTGCTTGTCGCAGCCGGGTCGGGCATTACTCCGGTGCTGTCGATCGCCGCGTCGGCGCTGGCCGACACCGCGTCGGAGGCCACGCTGCTGTACGGGAACCGGCGCGCGGACACGGTGATGTTCGCCGACGAGATCGCCGACCTGAAAGACAGCTATCCGGCCCGGCTGCAGCTCGTGCACCTGCTGTCCCGTGAGCCGCAGGAGGTGGAGCTGTTCAGCGGGCGGCTGGACGCTGCGCGGCTGCGACGGCTGCTGCCCGCGCTGTGCGACGCCGGCGCCGTCGACCACTGGTGGCTGTGCGGGCCATACGGGATGGTCACCGACGCGCTGGCGGTGCTTGCCGAGCTGGGCGTGCCCGCAGAGCGCGTGCACCGCGAGCTGTTCTACGTCGAGGACATCCCGCCTGAGCCGGAGCAGCACGCGGAGGCACCGCTGACCGGCGGGTGCCAGGCGACCATCGTGCTGGACGGGCGCCGGACGACGACGACGATTCCGGCGGGCGCGCCCGTGCTCGACGGGGCGCAGCGGGCCAGGCCCGACCTGCCGTTCGCGTGCAAGGGCGGGGTGTGCGGGACGTGCCGGGCCCGGCTGGTGTCGGGCGAGGTGCGGATGCGCCGCAACTTCGCGCTCGAGCAGGCCGAGCTCGATGCCGGGTTCGTGCTCACCTGCCAGTCGCTGCCGATCAGCGCCGAGCTGACGGTGGACTACGACGCATGAGTGCCGGGCAGCCTCGTCCGACCTGCACCGGTCACTGACTCGTGTAGTAGCCCTGCAGGTCGGCGACGATGTCGGTGCTGCCGAGGTCGTTGTAGAGTTCGATCTTCCCGTTGGCGCCGACGGGCACCACCACCAGGTTGGCGATGGTTTCGCCGGCGTAGAAGTTGATGCTGGAGGCCAGCGGCCGGGTCTGCCCGTCGGGGTAGACGGTGACGTAGCTGGTGGCGGTCGGGTCGGTGACGGTGACGTTGAGCAC
>JASHQA010000315.1 GCA_030037785.1 Streptosporangiaceae bacterium | reverse complement strand
GGTGGCGCCCGCGACCAGTTCGTCGACGGGCGCCGGTGCGTCGATAAAGCCCGACGTGGCCCCGTCGCGGTCGGCCGCGGTACCGGCGCAGCCCGCCGCGGCCCCGGCGCAGCCCGCCGCGTCGCCCACCCCGCAGCCACAGCCTGCTCCCCAGCCGTACTGGATCTACGACTCGGTTAATCCGTCGGCGCTGCCCTCGTACAGTCAGGCCGTGGCCGTCTACGCCAACGGGAACTTTGCGGCGTCACCGTCGCAGGTGGGCAGGCGCGGGCTCGTGCTGTGGATCGACACTAACGGCTCTGACCCGCGCGCCGACGTGCTGGACGTCGAGCCCGGTGACGCCACGCCCACGCAGGCTGCGACGTGGGTGGCGGAGAAGCTTGACGCCTCGCCTAACTCGGTGGCCATCGTCTACACGATGAAGTCGGACTGGCCTGCCGTGCAGGCGGCCATCAACGCGCTGCCCTGGTGGATGCCGTCGCACACCAGGTACTGGATCGCTGACCCGACCGGTGTCCCGCACATCGTGCCGGGCTCGCAGGCGACCCAGTGGTACTGGGGCCAGAACTACGACATCTCGACGGCACTGCCGAACTTCTAGCTCGCGTGTTGACAGCCAGTGCCCGGCCAACGAAACTTCGATCCGGACTGCTGTCCGTGTGGCGGACATAGCCTGACCCGAGGAGTGCCATGGCCAAGATCGCAGCGGTCATCGCATCGACGCATCATCCGTTCTACTACCGGGCGAGCACCTCGACCGGGGCTGACCGGCCGCCGTTCGCGGACGAGTGGGTCGCCAAGATCGAGGCGTTCCGCGAGACGCTGACGAGAGCCAACCCGGACGTGCTCGTGATGGTCGGCAGCGATCACTTCCATCAGCTGTGGCTGGACAACATGCCGCAGTTCCTCGTCGGCAAGGCGCCGTACTACGACGCGAACTATTACAACGAGGAGCGCGAGTTCGGCCTGCCGCGGATGTTCCTGCCCGGCGACGAGGAGCTGTCCTCCTACCTGCTGCGACAGGGCCTCGACGAGGGGTTCGACCTGGCCTTCAGCAACGAGCTGCGGGTGGACCACAGCATCACGTGCCCGCTCATCACGCTGCGCCCGAGCGGGGACCTGCCCATCGTGCCGGTCTACACGAACATCTTCGCGCCGCCGCTGCCGCAGCCTCGTCGGTTCGTGGAGCTCGGCAAGGCGATCCGGCGGATGGTGGAGGCGTGGCCGAGTGACAAACGGGTCGCGATCATCGGCACCGGTCACCTGTCGCTGGAGCTGGGCGGGCCCCGCCAGTTCGGGCCGCACGGACCGGACCCGGAGTTCGACCGCAAAGCGGTGAGCTGGATCGCGGCCGGCGACTTGGATTCCGTGCTCGCCGAGGTCAGTCTGGACAGCCTGTGGCTGCCCGGCAACGCGACGCACGGCTTCATGGACTTCATGCTCATGATGGGCGTGGCCGGCGAGAACGTGAAGGCGGACTACACCGACTCGCTGGACCTGTTCCACACCATGGAGGCGTACTTCACCTGGTATCCGACGGAGGCGTCGTGAGCAAGTACCTGATCGACAAGTTCCTGTTCACCATCGACCGGGATCCGGAACTTGTGGAGCGGTACCGCGCCGACCCCCGCGGGACCGTCGAGTGGTGGGAGGCTGAGCGCTCCCGGGTCATCCTGAACTGCCCGGCGGCGGAGCGAAGCACGTGGCCGTCGCTGACCGCCGACGAGCGTGAGGCGCTCGCCACGCACGACTACGTCCGGCTGTTCGAGCTGGGAGCGCACAACTTCCTGCTGCTCACCCTGTACATCGCGCTATTCGAGCGGGACTACTCCGAGCCACTGGCGTTCCAGCGCGAATTCGCGGCCAAGCTCAGCCATTGGAGCCTGCCCTACCCGGACATCGCGACCTAGACTGCTGCCGCGACGGTACGCGTCAGCAGAATCGCCGCACCGAACGCACGGTAGGTGGCCAGCCGGTCAGGCCCCTCGATGCGCAGTTGACGTGGCCCGGTGCGGTCGATGCCGCGGACCCAGCTGGCCGCCTCCGCGATGTCAGTGGTGCGTACGAACACCTCGAGCACGCCGGGCTCGAGGCGCGGCGGCTTTGCGGTGCCGGCTGCCCCGACGGCCGCCTGCGCCTGGCCACGGATGAGGGCGCACGCGCGGTCCGGGTGCAGGCTGCTGGCGGCAAGCCGGCTGACATGCTCCTTGACCACGGCTTGGTAGACATCGGGGATGAGCGCGGCAGTTTCCTCGCAGGCGCAGCGGTCGCCGGTGACCAGCACCACCGGGACGCCGTAGTGGGCGGCGACCAGGGCGTTGATCCCGCCTCACCAGTGATCGTGCCGTCGATGCGAGCCTCGACGACGACCCGCGGGCTGTAGGTGTGCGATAGCCCGGCGGGAGCCCCGACGGAGCCGTGATAGGAGATGAACAGGCACGCGTCGAAGGTGTCGTCCAGGCCCTGCATCATGTAGAGCGGCTTGTGGCTCCCGGAGATGTAAGAAGCCTGACCCGCCAGCTCGGCCGGGGGCAGGTTGCGCATGGTCGAGTGCGAGTCGTTGACGACGATCTCCGTCGCGCCGCCCGCGATGGCGCCCTCGATCGCGGCGTTGACCTCGGCCAGCAGCAGACCGCGGCCGGCTATGGCGGCCGGCCCGTCGCCGGTGCACTGTTCCCAGTCGACGATGCCCGCCGTGCCCTCCATGTCGGTGGACAGGAATACTTTCATGGCATCGCCCCGGCTGAGGAGTGGTTCATGCCGCCCACGGTAGTACGTCGCGAGATCGGCCTCGCTGGACTGGCCGTGCCGCTTGTGGAGGTCACGGGTGCCGCCGACGGCCCGACGCTTACGGTGATCTCTGGCGTGCATGGCTGCGAGTACGCGGCCATGGCGGGGGTGCGCCGCTGGCTCGGGAACCTTGCCAGCCGAGAACTGCACGGCCGCGTCCGCGCCGTCCCGGTGCTGAACGTGACCGCGTTTGCGGCCCGGTCGCCATTCGTGGTGCCCGAGGGCGGCAAGAATCTCAACCGGTGCTTTCCCGGTGACCCGGCGGGCACGCTCGCGGACCGGCTCGCCCATGACACCTTCACCCGGCTCATTGCCACCTCGGACGCCCTGGTCGACGTGCACTGCGGTGACCTGGTCGAAGCGTTGCAGCCGTTCACCCTGTATGAGGGTGGCCCGGCCGAGGAACGGGCGAGCGCGCTGGCGGAGGCTTACGGCCTGCCGTACGTGATCAGGCAGTCGGTCGGCCCTGACCGCGCGGTCAGCGGTTCCAGCAGCGGTGCGGCCGCCGAGGCGGGCATACCGGCCATCACCGCCGAGGCCGGGGGGTGCGGTCTGGTCGAGGAGCACGCGGCGGCGCTGCACGTGGCCGGGCTGGACCGGGTGCTCGGGCTGCTCGGAATGGCCGCGCCCCCGGCTGCGGCGGGCCCAGCTGTCGCGCCGACACGGCTCGGCCGGTTTCTGTGGCTGCGGTGCCGCGGTGCCGGCTGGTGGGAGCCGAGGGTCGCCGCGGGGGAGCGAGTCGCCGAGGGTCAGGCGCTCGGCGCGGTGAGCAGCCTGGACGGTGCCGAGGTCAGAGAGGTGATCGTCGCCCCGACGGACGGGGTGATCATCTTCCTGACGAGCTCGCCGGCGGTCGCCGATGACGGCTTGCTGCTCGGCCTGGGCGCGCGCTGAAGCCGGTTCGTACGCCGCCTCTTAGTACGCTGTGTCGTACTCGGGAGTGGGCTCGAACTCGCGGGCGATGATCCGGGCGACGCCGGCCCGGCCGAGCGCGAGCGCGGCGAAAAACACGATCGCGACGCCAAGGCCATAGAAGAAGCCCAGGCTCTCGAGCAGGTGCATGGTGGCCGGGTGGAACATTGCGGGGGCGACCGTGGCCGGGGTGCCGGGGCCGGTGCCCGGCTTGACCAGCGCCAGTACCGGGACGCCGATGACGAGCCAGATGCCCCCGAGCACGGCCAGCAACGCGCCGGACGCGCCGCCTCGGGTCGACATCGCGACCACCAGCCCGCCGAGGAAGACCGCGGCGCCGGGCAGCACCGAGAGCCAGAGTCGGCCGGTCGTGTACGTCCAGGCCCTGTCGGGCGTGTAGGCGTAGCCGAAGTAGGGCCCGACGAAGGGCACCAGGGCGCCCCACGCGCCGAGCAGCATGAGGAGGCAGCCGCTCGTGCGGCTGGTGAGGGTCTTCATGGCGGGTCACTCTCTCCGGGGTTCGGTCAGTCACGCCCCGGCCAGCTACCCCGCCGCCCGTGCAGGTATGCGCGAGCGGGCTGCCCCGTGGTCAGGCGATGAACTTCAGCAGTGCCGCGTTCACCTGGTCCGCGTGCGTCCACGCGATGGCGTGCGGGCCCTGGTCAATGCTGACTAGCTGGATGTCCTTGATGAGGTCGGGCAGCCGCTGGCCGGTCTTCGGGAACGGCAGCACCCGGTCGTCGTCACCCTGGACGACGAGCATCGGAACGTCGACCTTGGGTAGGTCCGCGCGAAAGTCGGTCTCCCAGGTAGAGATGCACGCCACCGTGGCGATTGCCGAGGCGGACACGGCGAGGTTCCAGCACGACTGGTAGTACTGGTCACTGACGAGCGAGCCGCGGAACTTGTCGATGTTGAAGAAGCTGTCGAGGAAGCCCTTCATCCAGGCGGCGCTGTCCTGCCTCGCGCTGTGGATGAACCCGTCGAACAGGCTCGCTGGCAGGCCTTCCGGGTTGTCGCGTGCTTGCAGCAAGTAGGGCGGGATCGGCGAGATGAGCACGCCCTTCGCCACTCGCGCCGAGCCGTACCGACCCAGGTACCTGGTGACCTCGCCGGTGCCCATGGAGTGCCCGACCAGGACGACGTCGTGTAGGTCGAGGCTTTCCAGCAGGACGTGCAGGTCGTTGGCGAACGTGTCGTAGTCGTAGCCGACGGCCGGGTGGCTAGACCGGCCGAACCCCCGCCGGTCGTAGGTGATCACTCGGCGGCCGTCATCGAGCAGCATCGGGACCTGCTTATCCCAGGCCCGGGATGCGTGCCCGACGCCGGCGGGCCGAAACCGGGGGTGCGGTCAGCTCGTCAGCCGCTGACGGCCTGAGCCGCCAGGACCTGGCGCACCGTCGCGGTGGCGTCCTCGACCCGGTGCACGATCATCTGCGGCTGGCCGGCCGGGTCGAGAATCGGGGTGTTGACGACCGCCCAGTAGCGCTCCTCGAACACGCCCGGCCGACCCGGAATCTCGATGTCGTAGCGGGTCAGCTCCATGTGATCGCGCTCGCCGGTGGCTACCACGGACTCCAGCGACGCACGCAGGTTCTGTGGACCTATATCGGCTGGATCACGCATATTCCTCGGGAACGCGGAGAAGATGTTCTGGCCCAGCACGTCATCAGATTCCCGGCCCACGGCGTTCAGGTAATCGTCATTCGCGTCGAGGATGGTGAATTCGCAGCTGAGCAGCGCCGTTGGGCCGGGGAACGCCCGGAAGACCGTCTGGTAGTCAATCTCCGTCATGGCTCATCGCCCCCCTTTTACTACCGAGTTCCCCGGTTGAGCAGCCTGAACCTGCGTTACCAGGCGTAGACGCGAGCGGGCAGCGACCGCAGGGTCGGCTCGCCCGGTCGCCGATAGCCGAGCATGAGGACAAGATCGTCTGGGTCACGGCCTTCGACCGTCACGCCGCTGGCCGTGTTGTGCGTGTCCCGGTACGCCGACCGCTGCCGCAGCAGTTCGGTACGGCGGTCGAGGTCGTCGCGGCTGTCGGTCTGCCAGACCAGGTACTGCACGCCGAGGGCACCGAGCGGATGAGTGGCGTTCTCGCCGAAGGCGCGCAGCACGAGCTGCGGACCGTCGTCCTCGCCCAGCAGTGCCGCCGTCGGGCTGCGGTCCGTGACGGCCAGGCCGAGCACCTCGGTGTAGAAGTTGACAGACCGGTCAAGGTTGCGCACGAACATCACGGCTGCGCCGAGCCGGACTGCTGCCGCCATTGAAGGACCTCCGCCAGGATTTCATCATGTGAAATCGTTATTGTCCCGAGCTAGGGCCGCTGAGATCGTCGGTGCATGACCGAGCCAGTGCGCGAGGGCGACCTCTTGTGGACGCCCAGCGCCGAGCAGGTGGCCGGCGCCAACGTTACCGCGTTCCAGGCTTGGCTGGCCGCACGCGGCCGGCGGTTCGACGGCTACGACGCGCTGTGGCAGTGGTCTGTGCGCGACCTCGACGGCTTCTGGCAGGCGATCTGGGACTACTGCGGCCTCGACTGCTCGGCGCGACCGGAGCAAGTGATCGGGCCGGCCACCATGCCGGGCGCGCGGTGGTTCCCTGGCGCCCGGCTCAACTATGCGCAGCACGTTCTGCGCCAGGAACGGCCCGGCACGCCTGCGCTCTTCTCGGTCAGCGAGTCCGCGCCGCTGGCCGCCACCGACTGGGCGGACCTCGCCGGCCAGGTGCGGATAGTCGGTACCCAGCTGCGCGCGCTGGGCGTGCGGCCAGGTGACCGGGTCGCCAGCTACATGCCGAACATTCCGCAGACCGCGGTCGCCATGCTGGCCACCACGAGCATCGGGGCGGTCTGGGCGAGCTGCTCGCCCGACTTCGGCTGGCGGGGCGTGCTCGACCGATTCCGGCAGCTCAGGCCCAAGGTGCTGTTCTGCGTCGACGGTTACCAGTATGCCGGGACGCAGTTCGATCGCGGCGACGAGCTGCGGCGGATCATCGCCGGACTCGACCGGCTGGAGCAGGTGATCTGGCTGCCCTACCTGGACCCCGCGGCGCTGGCACCTGTTCCAGACGTGCTCACCTGGGATCAGGTAGTGGATCAGCCGCCGGTACCCGCGGGGCAGTACGAGTTCGAGCAGGTGCCGTTCGACCATCCGCTGTGGATCCTGTTCTCGTCGGGCACCACCGGGCTGCCGAAGGCCCTCGTGCACGGCCACGGCGGGATCCTCATCGAGCAGCTCAAGCTGCAGCGGTTGCACATGGATCTGCGGCCGGGAGACCGGATGCTGTTCTTCACCACCACCGGCTGGATGATGTGGAACTTCCTGGTCAGCTCCCTGCTGCTCGGTGTCAGACCGGTGCTCTACGACGGCAGTCCTACCTACCCTGAGCCAGACGTGCTATGGCGGCTCGCGCAAGACGCGGGGGTTACGTTCTTCGGCGCGAGCCCGGCGTACGTGGATCAGATGACCAGGGCAGGCATCGTGCCCGCGAGCCGGTACGACCTGTCCGCGCTGCGCGCGATCATGCCGGCCGGGTCACCGGTGTCAGCAGAGTGCACGGCGTGGTTCTACCAGAACGTCAAGAGGGACGTCTGGGTCGCCACCGGCAGCGGCGGCACCGACGTGTGCACGGGTTTCGTCGGCGGCGTGCCCACCCTGCCGGTCTACGCCGGGGAGATCCAGGCTCGGCATCTCGGCGTGGCGGCGTACGCGTTCAACGAGCGTGGCGAGAGCGTCGTCGGCGAGGTTGGTGAGCTGGTCATCACCGCGCCAATGCCGTCAATGCCGGTGCGCCTGTGGGACGACCCGAGCGACGCCCGGTACCGCGAGGCGTACCTCGACATGTTTCCGGGGGTCTGGCGGCACGGTGATTTCTTCAAGGTCAACTCCCGCGGCGGCTGTTTCGTCCTGGGCCGGTCCGACGCGACGCTCAACCGGCACGGCGTGCGCATCGGCACCGCCGAGGTATACCGCGTGCTGTCCCGCATCGACGAGGTCGAGGATGCGCTGATCGTTAACCTGGACCTACCGGGTGGGCGGGTTTTCATGCCGCTGTTCGTCAAGCTCGCCGACGAGCTGGTGCTCGACGACAGCATCAGGGCACAGATCCGGGACCGGCTGCGCCGGGAGTACACGCCCCGGCACGTTCCCGATGCGATCGTGCAGGCGCCCGACATCCCGGTCACGCTGACCGGCAAGAAGATGGAGGTGCCGGTGCGCAGGATCCTGCGCGGCGTGCCTGCCGAGCAGGCGGCCAACCCGCACGCTATGGCCAATCCACACTCGCTCGACTTTTTTGTGCGGTACGCAGCAACGCAGCAGCATTACCCAGTCGGCTAGGAGACAGCATGGGTGACGACGGCTTCAGCTTCCCGCTTCCCTCGCAGATCGAGGACGTGCCGGGCGCCGAGGGATGGCGCTCGATGTACCAGTACTTCACCCGGTTCCAGCCGGAGGACGACAACCGCTTCTGGTTTCACAACGCGATGCACTTCCCTGAGCCGGTACCCGCGTTCGACAGCATCACATCCGAGATCCCCTACACCGCAATCGGCGCGAACACCGCCCGGCTGTTCGTGTTCCCGACCACGCTCGGGATCGAGCACCGGATCGTCAACGGCAGGGTGTACATCACCGCCATCCCGGTTACGGACCCGGCGGAGATCGAGCAGCGGCTTGCCACGTTCCAGCAGCGCGCGGGCTACTACTACGGGAACTGGGACAGCCTCTACGAGGGCTGGAAGGCCCGGATGGCGGCGCTGATCAGCGAGATCGAAGGCATCAAGGTGCCGGAGCTGCCCGACATCGAGGATGCGGACGTGGTCTTCAACTCGGTGGGCATCGCGCAGAACCACTACGTCCGGGAGAACTTCCAGCGCTGCATCGACCTGTTCTCCAAGGCGTGGCATCACCACACGGAGATGCTCATGCTCGGCTACGGCGCCTACGTGGTCTTCTTCGAGTTCTGCAAGCAGGCGTTCCCGGAGATGCCGGATCAGATGGTCGCGCGCATGTGCGCGGGCATCGACGTGATCATGTACCGGCCCGACGACGAGCTGAAGCGACTCGCCCAGCTCGCCGTCGACTACCACGTCGACGACCTGCTGACCGACGGCGCTGACGCGAGCGCCGTGCTCACAGCTATGGCTGAGCGCGGCGAGGGCGGCGAGCGCTGGCTGGCTGCGCTCGCCGAGGCCCGCGTGCCATGGTTCCACGTGTCCACCGGCGACGGCTTCTATCACCACCACCGCAGCTGGAACGAGGACCTGACGGTGCCGTTCACGGCACTGCCGCGGTATGTGCGGCTGGTCCGCGACGGCGAGTCGCTGGACCGCCCCACCGAGGAGCTCAAGCTCGAGCGGGAGCGGATCGCCGCGGAGTACCGTGCGCTGCTGACCAGCGCGGAGGAACAGGCCGCCTTTGATCAGATGCTGGGCCTGGCCCGGCTCGTATTTCCGTTCGTGGAAGACCACAAGTTCTACTGCGAGCACTGGTTCACCACCCAGTTCTTCGCCAAGATCCGGGAGTTCGGCGACCTGCTCGTTCGCCAGGGCGTGCTCGCCGAGACCGAGGACATCTTCCAGTTGCACCACACCGAGATTGACCAGGCCCTCACGGATGTGATGCTGGCCTGGTCAGCCGGCTCGAAGCCGCTGGGCGCGCGCCACTTCGCTCCGATCATCGCCGAGCGCAAGCGGATGCTCGAGGTGCTCAAAGGCTGGTCACCGCCGCCCGCCGTCGGCCCCGTGCCGGAAGCGCTGAACGACCCGGCCGTGCGCATGCTGTGGGGCGTGACCGCAGAGACGCTCGCGACCTGGGCGGCGGCCGAGAACGACCACGGCCAGGAGATTCGCGGCTACGCCGCCTCTCCGGGCGTGGTCGAGGGCGTGGCGAGGGTGCTGCACAGCGTGAACGAGATCGGCCAGGTCCAGGACGGCGAGATCCTCGTCTGCGCCGTGACGGCGCCGAGCTGGGCACCAGTCTTCGGCAAGATCAAGGCGGCGGTGTCCGACATCGGCGGCGCGATGTCGCACGCGGCGATCGTGGCCCGCGAGTACGGCATGCCGGCCGTCGTCGGCACGGGGCACGCGACCAAGCGAATCAAGACCGGTCAGACCGTGCGCGTCGACGGAGACCGCGGCATCGTGCGCATCCTGGACTGAAGGTGACTGCGACTGGCCTGGTGTGCCCGCTCGGCGCGGTCGGTGCCACCGACCGCGCCGAGGTAGGCGGGAAGGGCGCCAGCCTCGGCGAACTGCACCGGGTCGGGCTGCCGGTGCCGCCCGGATTCGTCATCACCGTGCGGGCGTTCGAGCGGGCGATGCGCGCCGCTGATCCCGGCGACACGATCGGTGCGAGGATCGCGACGCTGTCAGGCGCCGACCCCGCCGCGATCGAGCGCGCGACGGCGGCCATCCGAGGCCAGATAACGACAACGCCCGTGGCCGCGGAGCTGGCCGCGGCGGTCACGGCGGCCTACCTCGCGCTGGGCGCTGACGCGCCGGTGGCGGTGCGGTCCAGCGCGGTCGGCGAGGACGCCGCGGAGGCGAGCTTCGCCGGCCTCCAGGACACCTACCTCTGGGTACGCGGCGCGGGCGCGGTGCTCGACCGGATGCGTCGGTGCTGGGCGAGCCTCTACAACACCGAGGCGGTCAGCTACCGGCTCGGGCAGCACCTGCCAGCGCCAGCCGCCATGGCTATTGTGGTGCAGCGGATGGTTGACCCGCGGTCCGCAGGGGTGATGTTCACCTGCAGCCCGACTACCGGCGACCGGTCGGTGATAGCCATCGAGGGCAGCTGGGGACTCGGCTCGGTGCTGGTGAGCGGGGAGGTGACGCCGGACTCGTTCGTCGTCAGCAAGGTGACCGGCGAGATCGTGCGGCGCAGCGTGGCGGCGAAGGCACGGCTGCACCGCCAGGCGCCTGACGGACTGGGCACGACGGCCGAAGACGTCGCGGCCGACCTGCGCGAGCGGCCGTGCCTCGACGACGACGAGGTCCGGTCGCTGGCTCGCCTCGGCACGCAGGTGGAACGGCACTACGGCACTCCACAGGACATCGAGTGGGCGGTGACGGGCGACGCGATCGTGCTGCTGCAGAGCCGGGCAGAGACCGTCTGGAGCTCTCGCCCGACGGCACCGGTGGCGACACCCAAGGCGCGGCCGATGGACCACGTGTTCGAGCAGCTTGGCCGCCCGTCAGTCCTGAAGAAGGGCAGCTGAGGTGGAGTTGACCAGCGAGGACGTTCGCGACATCCTGCGGCTGCTCGACGACCTGCCCTACAGCGAGCTGCGGCTTGAGACGGCGCGGTTCCGGCTGTCGCTGCGGCGGGCCGCGGGCGGCTGGACCCAGCAGACCGAAGTGCTGGCTGACGCCACGGTGGCCGTGGCCGACGTCGCGGCGGCAGCGGCCGGGCCCGGACCGGAAGCCGACGGCGCCGAGATGCCGGCCGTCGCCGAGGTGCCGGCCGTCGCCGAGGTGCCGGCCGTCGCCGAGGATGGCGACAGCCTCGTCGAGGTGCGCGCCCCCCTGCTGGGCACCTTCTATCGGGCGCCGCGGCCCGGCGCGCCGCCGTTCGTGACTGTCGGCTCGCAGGTCACGCCGGACACAGTGGTCTGCATCATCGAGACGATGAAGCTGATGAACTCGGTGATCGCCGGGGCGCGCGGCACGGTCGCCGCGATCCTGCTGGACAACGCGCAATTCGCCGACCAGGGCACCGTGCTCATGCGGATCAGGCAACCGGCGTGATGCTGCGGCGCGTGCTGATCGCTAACCGGGGCGAGATCGCCGTGCGCGTGCTGCGCAGCTGCCAGCGGCTCGGCATCGAGGCGGTGCTCGCCGCTTCCGACGCGGACCTGGACTCGGTGCCGGCCAGGCTTTCCGACGCGGTCATCCGGCTCGGCCCGGCCGCACCAGGCGACAGCTACCTCAGCGTCGACGCCGTGATCGGCGCCGCCGTTGCCGCGGGCGCCGACGCCATTCATCCGGGTTACGGCTTCCTGTCCGAGAACCCGGCGCTCGCCCGGGCTTGTGCGGCGGCCGGCATCGTGTTCATCGGTCCGAGCGCCGGCCAGCTCGAGGCGGTCGGGGACAAGCTGACCGCGCGTCGGCACGCGACCGCGGCAGGACTGCCGGTCGCCGAGGGCGGTGAGGTCGCCAGCCCCGGCGACGCCGTGGGCCTGGCGGCCGCCATCGGCTTTCCGGTGCTGGTTAAGGCCGTCGGCGGTGGCGGAGGCCGTGGTCTTCGGCCAGTCGCTCGCCCGGATGCGCTCGCTGGCACGGTCGAGCTAGCCATGGCCGAGGCGGCCGCGGCGTTCGGTGACTCGCGCGTGTACCTGGAGCGCTACCTGCCATCCGGTCGGCACGTCGAGGTTCAGCTACTGGGTGACGGCCGCACGGTGATCCACCTGGGCGACCGGGACTGCTCCGTGCAGCGCCGGTATCAGAAGCTGATCGAGGAGGCGCCAGCGCCGCTGCTCGGCGATGAACTCCGCGAGGCCATCCGGCGGTCAGCGGTGGCCTTCGGCGAGCACCTGCGGTACCGCGGCGCTGGCACGGTCGAGTTCCTCGTCGAGCCCGAGAGCGACGCGTTCTACTTCCTAGAGATGAACGCCCGGATACAGGTCGAGCACCCGGTGACCGAGGCAGTCTGCGGGCTAGACCTTGTCGCGGAGCAGATCTGGATCGCGGAGGGCAACCCGCTGCGCATCGGGCAGAGCGCCGTCACGCTGGCCGGGCACGCGATCGAGTGCCGGATCAACGCGGAAGACTGGACCGACGGCTTCCGGCCAACTCCCGGCACCGTGACGACGGCGGCGTTCCCGGCCGGGCCGGGCATTCGGGTCGACACGCACGTGCAGGCCGGCACGACGGTGCCGCCATGGTACGACTCGCTGCTCGCCAAGCTCGTGGTGAGCGGCAGGGACCGAGCCGAGGCGCTCACCCGGCTGCGCGCGGCGCTGGCCCGGTGCCAGATCGACGGAGTGCCGACCACGCTCGGCATGCACGAGCGGGTCGCAGCGGCACCTGAGTTCGCGGTCGGCGGCGTGGACACGGCCTTCCTCGGCCGGCTGCTGCAGCCAGAACCGGCCGCCGGGGGTCGCCGTGGCTGACATCCGGCTGGTCGACGTGTCGCTGCGGGACGGCAACCAGAGCCTGTGGGGCGCTACCGGCCTGCGCACCCGGCACATCCTGCAGATTGCGCCGGTGCTTGACCGGATCGGCTTCCACGCGCTCGACTTCACCTCCAGCACGCACATGGGCGTCGCCGTCCGCACCCACCGCGAGGACCCGTGGGAACGGATCCGGCTGACCCACGCCGCGATGCCGCACACGCCGCTCCAGTTCATCGGCTCCGGGCTGCGGTTCATCTCCTGGGAACCGGTGCACCCGGACCTGATCAGGCTCGCCTACCGGCGGCTGGTTGAGGCCGGCCTGACGCGGTTCGTGGTGCTGGACCCCATGCACGACGTGGCGGCGATGCTGCGATCCGCGCGAGACGTCCGCGAGGCGGGCGGCACCGAGGTCATCGGCGCGCTCACGTACACGATCAGCGCCGTGCACGATGATGAGTTCTACGCTGGCCTCGCCGCCCGGATGGCCGAGTCGCCGGACTTCGACCGGGTGTATGTCAAGGACCCGGCCGGGCTGCTCACCCCTGACCGGGCGCGCACGCTGTTCCCGGCGATCCTGGCGGCGCTGGCTGGCCGGCTGCCGCTCGAGCTGCACTCGCACTGCACCATCGGTCTGTCGCCGCTGACCTACCTGACCGCCGCCGAGCTCGGCGTCGAGGTGCTCCAGGTGGCCTGCGGGCCGCTGGCGAACGGCACGTCGCTGCCGAACGCGGAGCGCGTGGTCGCGAACCTGCGCGAGCTCGGCCACACCGTGGCCGTGGACGACCGCCTGCTCGCGGCCGCCTCGGCCTATTTCGGCCAGCTCGCCGCGGCCGAGGGCCTGCCGCCCGGCGTCCCGCAGGAGTACGACGCGTCGTTCCTCCGCCACCAGATGGCCGGCGGGGTGGTGACGACGCTGCGCCGGCAGCTCGCCGAGCTCGGCCTCTCGGACCGGTTCGACGTGATCATGGCCGAGGTGAGCCAGGTTCGCGCCGAGCTTGGCTACCCGATCATGGTGACGCCGTTCCCGCAGATGGTGTGTGGCCAGGCGCTGTGCAACGTGCTCGGTACCGAGCGGTACGGCAACGTGCCCGATCAGACGATCCTGTACGTGCTGGGCAAGTTCGGCCGGCCGACCGCGCCGGTCGACCCGAACATCCGGGACCGCATCCTGTCCCGGCCGCGGGCTGTCCAGCTGCAGGGCCAGCCACCGCCGGCGTCCCCGGCCGAGCTGCGCAGGCGGCTGCCGCGCGGCATTTCCGACGAGGAGTTCCTGCTGCGGGCCACCATGCCCGCCGGGGAGGTGGACGCGATGGTCGCGGCGGGTCCTGCCGCACGGCGGTACAACCCCGCGTTCAAGCCGGTGCTCGACCTGCTCAGCGGGCTGGCGGAGCGACCGCCGCTGACGCAGGTGCGGGTCGACAAGGCAGATTTCCGGCTCGAACTGCGCGCCGACGCGGACGGGGTGCCGCGTGGCTGACGACCCCGTTCCCCTCGTGAACCGGTTGCGCGCCGCCCGCGGTTTCGTCTTCGACCTGGACGGAACCCTGGTACTCGGCGACCGGAACAATCAGGGTCTGACCCCGTTGCCAGGTGCGGTGGACCTCCTCCGCTGGGTCGCCGGGCAGGGGCTTCCGTTCGCTGTCTTCACCAACGGCACCACCAAGACGCCGCAGCAGCTGGCGCGGACGCTGCGCTCGATCGGCTTCGCGCTGCCCGACGACGCTGTGCTGACGCCGGCCAGCAGCGCGGCGACGGTGTTCGCCCGCCGCGGCCATCGCCGCGTGCTGGTGCTCGGCGGCGACGGAGTGACTGAGCCGCTGCGCACCGCTGGCCTCGACGTCACACTGCCGGATGGCCGGCCGGCCGAGGTGGGCGCGGTGGACGCGGTGCTGGCCGGCTGGTATCCGGGGTTCACCCTGCCGGCCCTCGAAGCCGCCTGCCACGCGGTCTGGTCTGGGGCCCGGCTGTACAGCTGCTCGCAGTCGCTGTTCTTCGCGACCGCCGGGGGTCGGGGGATCGGTACCTCACGCGCGATCTCCGCGATGATCAGCAGCCTGACCGGCGCCCGGACCCAGCTGGTCGGCAAGCCCTCACGGGCCGCGCTGAGCACGGCCGCCCGCCGGCTGCGGGTCCCGGCGTCATCGCTCGTGGTCGTCGGGGACGACCCGGAGCTCGAAGTGCCCATGGCACACCGCGGGCGCGCGCTGGCGGTCGCGGTGTCGTCGGGGCTCGGGGGTCCCGAGTCGTACCGGCACCTGCCGCCGGAGCGGCGGCCGCACCTGCACGTGTCCGGCGTGGACGAGCTGCTGTCGGTCTGCCGGACCGCGGTGGCCTGACGCACACGCAGCGTGCTCGCCGGGTGCGGGCTCGGCGTCGCTGCCGGGAGAGAGGAGAACGCGATGCGCGCGGTCGGCATCACCTCGTTTGGCGGTCCTGACGTGCTGCACCTAGTCGACCTGCCGATGCCCGAGCCCGGCGCTGGCGAGGTGCGGATCAAGGTCGCGGCTGCGACCGTCAACCCGAGCGACGCCGCGTTGCGGGCCGGGGCATTCGGACCGCCGCCGCACGGCGACGGACCGCCGTACGTAGCCGGGTGGGAACTCGCGGGGACCGTGGACGCGGCTGGTGCCGGGGCCGAGTGGCGGCCGGGCGAGCGGGTCTTCGCGATCGTGTTCCCGTACGCGACGGGCCGCGGGGCGCAGGCCGAGTACGTGGTCGTGCCCGCTGACTCGGTGGCGCGGGTGCCGGACGGCGTCAGCCTCGCCGAGGCGGCGACGCTGCCCATGAACGGCCTGACCGCGCGACTGGCGCTAGACAAGCTCGGGCTGCCACCGGGCCGCACGCTCGCCGTCACGGGGGCGGCAGGCGCCGTCGGCGGGTACGTGGTGCAGCTCGCCCGCGCCGAGGGCCTGCGGGTGATCGGCGATGCCAGCCCGGCCGACACCGAGCTCGTCGAGAGGCTCGGCGCGGACATCGTGGTCGAGCGCGGGCCGGATGTGGCCGCGGCGATCCGGCGCGCGGTGCCGGACGGCGTCGACGCCGTCGTCGACACCGCGCTGATAGGCCCGCCGGTGCTCGCCGCGGTGCGCGACGGCGGGCAGCTGATCGCCGTGCGGCCGTTCGCCGGGGAGAGCGAGCGAGGGATCACTGTCACGCTGGTGCTGGTGGGCGACTACCTGCACGAAGCGGCGAAGCTCGCGGACCTGGCGGGGCTGGTGGCCGACGGCACGCTCACGCTGCGGGTGGCGCGGGAGATCACGGCCGCGGACGCCGCGCAGGCGCACCGCCAGCTCGAGGCGGGCGGGACCCGCGGCAGGCTCGTGCTGACCTTCTAGCGCTCTAGACCGGGTAGGGGTCGCCGGCGGTGACGTAGCTGCGGGCACCCGGCAGCAGCCAGGTCATGACTCCGGGCTGGTCCTGCGAGACGTGCCAGCCGGGCACTTGTTTACAGCGATGGTGGCGTCGGCAGCAGGGCGCGATGTTGCAGGCACAGGTGATGCCGCCCTGGTCGAACGGCACCGTGTGGTCGATGTCACATCGTGCGGCAGGTCGTCGGCAGCCAGGCGCGCAGCACGTCCGCTGCCGGATCTCGACGAGATGGCGCAGCGCCGCGGGCGGGGTGTAGCTGGCTGACCGGCGCGAGTGGCTGCAGGTCCCGGTCTCCAGGTACTGGAGGCGGTCGCGAAGCCCGGCGGCCCAGCGGATCGTGGGCTCGGGTCGGCCCGGCCCGAGCCGGCAGGAGTGGTGGCCGCGCCGGGCACAGGCGTGCGCGACAGCCCGGCCATCGGTGTCGGTGAGGGTCAGGCACCACCGCGCGGTCGCGGCGAAGCGGGCGGCCAGATCGCGGCCGGTAGCCGCGTCGACGACACCGTGGCCAGCAACCTCGGCTGGGTGGTCGGTGAGACCAGCGAACGCCGACAGCGGCATTGTGAGGTTGATCGTGCCGCCGGGTGGATCGGCCGGGCTGCTGCCGCCGTTGACGTCGGTGCCGGGCAGCACGCTGGCCAGGTCACGGCCGCTCAGTCGGGTGACGTAGGCGGCGGCGCGGAGTTCGGCGAGCGTGCCGGGCATGCCGCGGTTCCGCAGCCAGTGGGCGTCAGCGGTCAGCTGTGCGTCGGCGGCGATCGCGTCCGCTGGCCGCAACTCACGGCCCGCCAGGACGGCGTTTCCGGACGGCTCGTGCCAGCACTCGACCCTGGTGTCCTTGCGGCCCTCGTTCTTGCGCCGCTCGGCTGCTTTCGGGTCGGCGGTCAGGATCTCGCGGGCTAGTGCCGCTCGCAGCTGACCGGTGGTCTGCTCACCGGCCCGGCACAGGAGCCGGATGGCGATGTCGAGCGCCTGCTCGTCGGCGAGGACGGCGAGCTCGCCTACCAGCAGGCAGGCCTTCGCCCAGTCGATCTGGCCGGCGGCGAGCGCCGCGGCCACCGGCGGTAGCCGGTCCAGCCCCACGGCCACGCCGAGCAGCCTGCCCGCGGACAGGCTGGTCAGTCGCAGCGCGGTCGCCACCTCGTCAGTGATGTGGTCAGCCACTCGTGACGAGCCTGGCCGGCTCGACTGCGACAGCCGTCGGTCGCGCACTCCGATGAGCGCGGCGGCCAGGCCGGCCTGTGCCCAGGCGGCCTGGCGCTGCCAGCCGAGCAGCACGCCGATCTGCTCGGAGTCGGTCAGCCCGTCGTAGCCGTCCGCGGTGGCGCGGGCCAGTGCCGAGGCCAGCCCCGGGCCGGGCGCGAGCTGATCTAGCGCCCCGCCGGCGGCGAACCCAGCGCCGGATGGTCCACCGAGGTCGCGGTGCGTGAACCCCGGCGGGATCGCTTCTCCGGCGCCGGTGTACGGGCCGGCCAGGTAGTCGGCGCGGATGTCGTCGGGCATCCCGGCGAGCCAGGCTGCGTACTCCTCCTCGTCGCTACCGCAGAACTCACCGGGCCGCCACCAAGCCTCCTCGGCAGGCGGGTGCAGGTACTCGTCGTCGTCGCTCGGCCACTGGTCCGGCACCTCGTGGGCTGCCCGCAGGGGTTCGGTGACCAGGCGGCCGTCGGGCCCGCTGGCCTCGGGTGGCGGCGCGGCGAGGCCGCCGAAGAGGTCGTCCTCGCTCATGTGTCTGATCACCGCCTAGGTCGAGGAGCAGTTATCGCTCATAGTATCGGATGCCGCTGACAGTTCAGGGTCGCGAAGCGCCTCGGACCAAGCTCAAACCTTCGCCCGACCGGACCTAGCCGATTGTCGGCGGCGCGCCTGGCGAGGGCGGTTACTCCGGCGGCCCTCGCGGATGCGCCCTAGAGCTTGCTGACGAACGTCGACAGCGACGTGCCAGCCGATCTCAGGCCGTGCAGGACGTGCGAGACGAAGGCGGCGGCGCCGTTCGGATCGCTGAGCAGGTAGAAGACAACGAAGACGACGAGCGCCCACACTAGGACCTTTTTCACCATGACCTGGCTCCTCCAGCGCTCGTGTGCGGGCAATGATCATTGTGCACCGCATCCCGCTCAATGCCCGTATTTCCACGTGTCGCCTAGGAAGTGCCTCTTCAGGTCGCGTCGGGTGATCGTCGCGACCGTGGCCCGGGGGCCGGTGCGCTGGCTACGGCAGGGCGCTCAGCAGCAGGTCAACCCCAGCGGCATCGTCGGCCGGCAGCGCCAGCACCGCGCCCTGCACGAGCGGGCCAGCCGCGGCGAGCAACTCGGCCGCCATGCCCACTCCGGTCCGTGCCGCGTCTGGGCCCGCCTGCTCGAGTGCCCGGAGTGCGGTCGCGGGGATCCGGACGTCGGGCACCTCGTGGCTGAGATAGTCGGCTTGTTCGAAGCTGCGCAGTGGCACGACCGAGACGAGGACCGGGACGTCGGCCCCGGCGAGTCCGGCCACCACCCGGCGCAGCCCGTCAAGTTCGTGGATGGGGCGGCTGATCAGGAACTGCGCACCGGCGCTGATCTTCCGCAGTGTGCGGGCAATCTCAGCGTCGAGGTCCGCCGCGCCGGGGTTGAACCTGGCGCCGGCGAGAAAGCCGGTCCTGGTCGCCAGCGGCAGCCCGTTGCAGTCGATGCCCTTGTTGAGCCCGGCCACCAGCTCCACCAGGCCGACCGAGTCGACGTCCCAGATTCCGTCCACGTTTGGATAGTCGCCAAGTAGCGGCGGGTTGCCAGTCTCGCAGGCGATGGTCCTGATGCCGAGCGCGTTCGCACCGAGCAGATCAGCCTGCAGGGCCATGATCGTCTTGTCCCAGGTCGTGACCGTCGCGATCGCGTCGACATCGAGCCGCTGCTGCAGCTGGAACGCCAGGTCGATGGAGCTGAGCTGGGCGCGCGGGCTCTGCCGGGAGGCGAGGAAGAACGTGTCGATGCCGCGCGCACGCAGCCGAACGGCGTGCTCAGTTGCCTCGTCCGCGATGCCGCCGAGCGGTGCCGGGAGCGACGCGGCGACCGCGAAGGTGCCGGCCGCCAGGTGCTCGCCGAGCCCGCCGGACGGCGAGAGGGTGACCGGCGGCTCCGGGCGTCGCCCAGCCCGCGCCCGGGCGGGCTGGGCGACACGCACGGGCGTCAGCCCGCCGAGCTCCGCGGCCGCGGCCTGGATCTGAGACGGCGTCGTACCACAGCAGCCGCCGACCAGGACAGCGCCGGCCTCAACGAGCCGCCGGGCGTACCGCGCGAAGTACTGGTCATCGGCGCTGTATTCGAACCGGCGGCTTCCGACGCGGCGCGGCAGGCCAGCGTTGGGCTGCGCGCTGACCGGCAGGTGCGTGTGCGGCACGAGCGCCTCGATCACCGACAGCGTGCCCTGCGGGCCGAGGGTGCAGTTAGTCCCGAGCGCCGCGATCTGCAGCCCGTTCAGCACCTCGGCGACCTCGCGCGGGCTCTCCCCGCCGAGCGTCCGGCCGTCGCTCGCGAACGTCGCCTGCGCGATGATGGGCAGCGCGGAAATCTCGGCCGCTACGGCCACGGCCTCGGCCAGCTCCTCCAGGTAGCCGAATGTCTCCAGCATGATGGCGTCCACACCGCTGCGATCGAGTACCTCGATCTGCTCTCGCAATGCCTCGACGCGAACCGCCCGTTCTACCCGGCGGCGCAGGCTCGGGGTCACCGCCGGGCTCACGGAGCCGGCCACGAAAACCGGCCGCCCGGCTGCGTCCCGTGCTCGCCGGGCGAGCCGTGCGCCGGCCTGATTGATCTCACCGACCAGGTCACCGAAGCCCTGGTCAGCGAGCCGCAGCCGACTGGCACCGAACGTGTTGGTGAGGATGACGTCTGCGCCCGCGCTGAGGTAGCTGTCGTGAATGGTGCTCACCAGGCCGGGGTTGGACAGGTTGAGCTCGGTCAGCGCTCGATCCAGCGAGTTGCCCGCCGCGTGCAGCATGGTGCCCATCGCGCCGTCACAGATGAGCACCCGGTCGCGCAGCGCTGTCGCCAGCTCGGAGCCGCTCATCTCGGCATCCTCTCCGCTGTGTGCAGCGGGTCCATGCCACCCTCGGTGGCGGCCACGATCTCGATCGCGATCTGGGCCATCAGTCGGTCCCGGTAGGTGTCGAGCCGCAGCCCGGTGATCTCCTGCACCCGCCTGATCCGGTAGGCGACGGTGTTGGGGTGTACGTGGAGGCTCTGCGCCGTGCGCTGCGGGCTGCTGTTCTCCCGGAAGTAGCAGGCAAGCGTTGCCAGCAGCTCGGCGCCGCGCTGCGGATCCTGCCGGTCGAGCTCGCCCAGAATCTCGGCCGCGAACGACTTCAGCTCCGCCAGGTCGGGCACCTGGAGCAGCAGCCGGTGGATGCCGAGGTCTTCGAAGGCCACCGCCTGGCCCTGCCGTCCGAGCCGCACGACAGCGTCGATGGTGCGCCGAGCCTGTCCGTACGAGCGCGCGATTTCGGCCGGGTCCCGGCATGAGCCGCCGATGCCGATGGTGACCACGGCCTCGGGAAACAGGTCCCGCATCCGGGCCAGGCAGACCGTGGCGAGCCGACTCGCCTCGGTGGCAGACGGTGCGGTACCGGCCCGGGGGGACGACCCCCCGGAGCCCCCCGCGATGCCGGCCCGGGGGGACGACCCCCCGGAGTTGCCCGAGCCCTCCGGGTCGGGGACCACAATCACGACCTCGGCCTCGCGGATCGCGATGATCGCGCCGGGCATTCGGGAGGCGAAGAAGTGATCGATCGCGGTCGCCACCCGCTTCCAGAGCGCGGCGGCGCTGCCCGAGGCGCCGGCGGAACCGGTCGTCTCGATGGCGACCGCCAGGATGCGGTGTTCGCGGCTGGCGTCATAGCCGAGATGGCGAGCCCACCGGCCGACCTCGCCGTTGCCGTGGCTGGTGCCGAGCAGCAGTCCCTCGACCAGGTCGTCACGTACCTGCCGGGCAGCCGCTGCGACTACCCGCTCGCGGCCGAGGATGACCCCGCAGATGGTCGCCGCGTGCTCGGTCACGAGCAGGCTCATGTCGCCGCCGTCCGCGTCCGCTTTGCTGAACGTAAGCAGGTAGGCCGGCACGTCGTCGCCTACCAGAATGGGCGCCACGATGACGCCTGCCGAGTCGGCGGTGTCGGGCAGGCGGAGCGACCGGCGCGTCTGGGCGGTGCTGTTGAGCACCGTACCGAGCCTTCTCGCTGCCACGTAGTCTCTGACGGTCGCGGCCACCTCGTCGTCAGTGCGGTCGGGCCCGGCTGCGGCGAGGACCTCGAGGCCGCGGCTGACGACCGCGACGGTGGCGGCGGTACGAGTGGCGAGCAACTGGAGAACCGTGGACACGTCCGCGTCCTGCAGGGTGAGACCCGTGAGGTGCTGATAGACCGTCACCAGCTCGCGCAGCAGCGCGTTCTCACGCTGAACGGCCCGCTCATCCAGCACCACCGCGGGCTGGCGGGCAACGTGTGAGGCCTGCATCTGAGACATAACCTAGACCGCCACCGCCGAGCTGCCCTGTGTCTCCTGCGTCGCTGTGTCTCCTGGCTCGCTGTGTCTCCTGACCCATTCGCGTCCTGTGTCAGGACACAAATTCCGCGCGACTGCGCTTGCCACTCAACCGTAGGTTACCGGAGAACTCCTGCCCGCAGGCCAGTCCTTGCCGCCAGGCGGCAGGTTTCCTGCGTTGTGCGCTAGCACACAGGGCCAAGCGAAACATGATCACTCGGCTGCGGGCAGATCCTGGCTGCCACGCAGCAGGTAGGCCGATCGCAGCAACTCGGGCTGGTCGCGGAGGTCGCTCGCGGGTCCGGAGAACCGGATCCGGCCACCCTCCAGGATGTACGCCCGGGTCGCGAGGCCGAGCGCGACGGCGGCGAACTGCTCGATCAGCAGCACGCCGATGCCGTCCGCTGCCACCTCGCGGATGGTCGGCAGCAGCCGGTTGATGACGACTGGCGCGAGGCCCAGCGACAGCTCGTCAATCAGCAGGTAACGCGGTGCAGAGATGAGTGCCTGCGCCAGCACGAGCATCTGCTGCTCGCCACCCGACAGCGCACGGGCCGGCGCGGACAGCCGCCGGGTGAGCTCGGGGAACAGCTCTAGCACCCGGTCCCGGCCGGTCTTGGCCGCTTCGGCCGACAGTGAGTAAGCGGCGACCCGGATGTTGTCCTCGACGGTGAGATCGGGCAGCAGCCTGCGGCCCTCCGGCACGATCGCCACGCCCGCGCGCCTGATCAGCTCGGGACGCTGCCGGGCTAGGTCCCGGCCGTTCATCCGAACCGAGCCGCCGACCGGCCGCAACACCCCGCCGACGGCCAGCACCAGGGACGACTTCCCGGCCCCGTTGGGGCCGAGCAGCGCGGTGATGTCGGCGGCCGGGATGTCTATCGACACGTCCCTGACTACGGCCCGGCTGCCGCGCTCGACCGTGAGGCCGCGTAGTTCGAGCACCGCGTTCCCGTCCATCGCCGTGTTCACGCGACCTCCGCCGTGTTCACGCGACCTCCGCCGTGCCCAGGTACGCCCGCATCACGCGCTCGTCCCGCAGCACCTGCGCGGTCGGCCCGGCCGCGATCAGTTCGCCGAAGTCCAGCACGGCCGTGGTCTCGCAGCACCCGGACACCAGGCTCATGTCGTGGTCAACCAGGATCGTCAGCGCTCCGGTGCGGGCGGGGATCTGCCGGATCACCTCCGCGAGAGCGTGGGTCTCGGCGTCCGGTAGGCCCGCGGCCGGCTCGTCGAGTAGTACCAGCTTCGGGTGGCCGACGACGGCCCTGGCGACCTCCACCAGCCGCCGCTGGCCGACCCCGAGCGTGCCGACCTTCGCCTCGGGGTCGGCGTCCAGCCCGACGAACGCGATGGCCTCGAGCACGTCGGCGCGCCGCGCCCCTCCGGAGTGCCCGGCGTGCTCGTGCACGAGCGCGACATTGTCGTAGACCGACAGCTCCTCGATCGCCTGCTCGGTCTGGAAGGTGCGCCGCAGCCCCCAGCGCGCGCGGCGGTAGTGGATGATCGACAGCAGGTCGTCGCCGAACGCGTGCACTGTCCCTTCGCTCGGCCGGACGAACCCGCTGAGCACGTTGAAGAACGTGGTCTTGCCCGCTCCGTTGGGCCCGATCAGCCCGCAGGTGCCGGACTCGAAGGTGACGCTCATCCGGTTCAGCGACGTGACGCCGCCGAATCGGACCGTGAGGTCCTTGACCTCGATCATGGCGCCTCACCCTCGCCGGCCGACGCTGCCGTCGGCGCTGCGCGCGCCGCCGACGACGCTGACGACGCTGACGCTGACGGCGACACCGACCCCGATGCTGACGGCGAGGCCGAGGCCGACGCTGACGCTGACGGCGACGCTGACGCGGGGACGGGCCTGCGGCGGCGGACCTGCCGCAGCAGCAGGCCGCCCAGCCGGGCCATGTCTTTGGGGAACTGATCGGCGATGCCGCGCGGCGCGGTAGTGAGCGTAAACACGACGCCGATGCCGAACAGGATCGTGAGCCAGTCGTTGGACACGCCCCAGTTGTTCAGCAGGGCGGGTAGCAACTGCATGAGCAGCGCGGCCACGATCGCGCCCCACAGGCTGTACGCGCCACCCATCAGCACCACCGCGAGCAGGGTGATCGACGTGTAGGCGGGAAAGTCGTCTGAGTACAGGTAGTGCACCGCGCCCGCCAGCACGCCGCCGGCCACGCCGGTGACGAACGACGCCAGCGCGACCGCCCAGAGCTTGTACAGCGTGGTGTTGATGCCAGCGGCGAGCGCGGCGGGCTCGCTCTGCCGGATGGCGGCCCACGCACGGCCCGGACGGGTCCGGATGTGAATCGCGACGAGGGCGAACATCACCACCGCCACGAGCACCGCATAACGGAAGTAGGCCGGGTCGGAGTTGGCGATGCTCGGCCGGCGGATGGGCGGGATGTGGATCTGGTTGCCGTTGTACCCGCTGAAGCCGGCTCCGCCGTTGGGGAAGTTCAGCGTCAGCAGCACGATGTAGACCGCGCTCGCGAGCATGAGCGTGATCAGGGCGAGGTACAGGCCGCGCATCCGCAGGGCCGGCAGCAGCAGCACCGTGCCGAGCACCATCGTGATCAGGCCAGCTTCGACGAGCACCAGCGGGAACGGCTGGCTGGTGCCGAACAGCAGCCTGGCGGCGGACCACGCGCCGACCGACAGCACGGCGACCTGGCCGAGGGACATCAGGCCGACGCGGCCGACCAGCACCCCGAGGCCGAGCGCGACCATGGCGTACACCGCCACCTGAGTCAGGTAGTCGACGTAGTACAGGCCAATCAGCTGCGGCAGCGCCACCACCGTGAACAGCAGTAGGACCACGACCACGGCGACCCGGATCACCGTCGGGCGGCCGGGCCGTCGAAGCAGCGACCCTGGCTGCCGCGGGCCGGCGGTACGGCCCGCCACGTTGACCACTAGACCTCCTCGCGGGAGAGCGCGATCACGCGGCGGCGCGACAAGGCCAGCAGCGCGAGCGCGGCCAGCACGAACGGCGCCATGTCGTTGTAGTTGGTCAGCGACGGGATCGGCACCATCAGATTCTGCACGAGGCCGACCAGGAGCGCGGCGAGGAAGGTCAGGGTGATCGAGCGCAGCCGGGCTATGAGCGCCGCCGCGAGCGACGAGATCACCAGGAACGTCAGCGTGGTCGCGTCCAGCGCAACCATGTCGGCGAGCAGCAGCCCGGCAACGCCGGCCAGCACGCCGCAGCCGAGCCAGGCGGCCGCCTCGACGCGGCGCACCGGCACGCCGAGCGTGGCGGTGATGTCGCGGTCGTTGGCCATCGCCCGCATGGCCGTGCCGAGCTTGGTGAAGCGCAGGAATGCCGCGGTCGCGATCGTGATCACCACACCGATCGCCAGTCCGATCAGCTGGGTATAGGTGATCTGGATTCCGGCGATGGAAAACGAGTGGGAGTCGCTCGGCAGGGTGAGCGAGCGAACCTCGCCGCCGCTCGTCGTCCACAGCAGGTCCATGGCGCCGTAGAGGATCAGCAGCAGCCCGAGCGTGGCCGTCGCCTTGACCAACGGGGTGCGCCGGGCCAGCAGCGGGCCGAAGACCATGCCGTAGGCCAGCGTCAGCGCGCCGCTGAACGCGAGGCAGACGATCCAGGCGAGCCAGCTGGCCACGTGGACGCTGATGAGCGACCAGGCGAGGAGGGCGCCCGTCGCGCCGACCGCGCCGAAGGCCAGGTAGACCACGCCGGTGGCTTGATAGAGGACGACCAGTCCCACCCCCGAGAGGGCGTAGACCCCCCCGAGGGCGAGACCGGTCACGATGAACGGCTGGAACTCCTGCCAGCTCGGCATCGGGTTGTTACCTCGAGAACTCTGATCGCATCACCGATTCAGGCTCAGCTCGACGTGGGGTCGAGAGACGCTGTGCCGGCGTGCTTCCGGTACGAAGCGATCTGCGGATCCACGGCGGAGATCTTCGTGCAGCCCTGGGCGGTGACCATCTTGCCGTTGTCGGGCGTGACCGTGTAGTCCTCGTTGTTGGCGATGTGCGTCGGGTAGCTGCCGTACGTCCACTTCTGGCACATCATCCCGGTCTCGAAGTTCTTCACGCCCTTGAACGCCGCGTTGACGCTCTTCACCGTGTAGGCGCCCTTGATGCCCTCGAGTGCGTGCACGGCGATCTCGGCCTCGGTGAAGCCCATCTCGCTGAAGGCGCCGATGCCACCGCTGACCTTGTTCGGGCCGGTGGTGCCGTACTGCTGGTAGATGGCCTTGTACAGCTTCATCGTCGCGGTGCTCGTCGAGTCGGGCGGGGTCAGCTCGGCGTTGACGAACAGCTTGCTGTTCCAGGCCTTGCCCAGCGACTGCGACAGGAAGTCGGTGTTGCACGGCGTCGAGCAGCCCCACATCTTCACGTGATCCACGATGCCGAGCGACTGCGCGGCCTGCAGGATCACCAGGGCGTCCGGCGGGGTGAAGTTGAGGATCACCGCGCCGTCCGGCCCGGCGTCATCGACTTCCTTGATGGCGACCGAGTCGGCGTCCGCGATCGGCACGTCCTCGGTCAGCTGCACGATCGACACGTGCGCCTTGGCCGCCAGCGCGTTCGGGCCGGCCGCGATGTATCCCGTGCCGGGGACGTTCGACTGGTCGAACACGATCTTCTTGATGCCCTTCGCGATCGCGTACTGGACGGCGCCGTCGGAGCTGTACCGCGGTCCCATGTTCACGTCCGCGTAGTTCGGGGTCCCGTAGCACTCCGGCGCGATGCCCGAGGCGATGACGTAGTAGCCGTGCGACTTCCAGTAGCTGGAGTCGACCGAGCACTCGATGATGCTGGTGTTGCCGACGACGCCGACCACGTGGTCGGTCTGCACGAGCTGCCTGGCGTCGGCGGCGATCTGCGCCGGGTTGCTCTGCTCGGTCTCGATGTAGTAGTGGATCGGGTGGCCGTTGATTCCGCCGTTGTCGTTGACGCAGGTGAAGTACGCGTCGGCCATGTTAGAGATGTCCGTAAAGGACGTTCCAGACTGGTTGGTGACGATGGTGCCGAGCCTAATCGGCGAACCGGTGGCCTTCACTCCTGGCTTGGTGCCGCAGGCTGACGTCTTGGCAGTCGCGCTGCCCGTCGATGTGCTCGCGGCGGCGGTGCCGTAGCCCGCCAGCGTGGCGATGCCCGTTGCCACTACCACGGCAACGATGACTCGCGTCCTTGACATTAATCCGTACATTGACACCTGTCTTCCACTTGATGTGGGGACGGCAAAAACCCGCCTTATCCGCGGGTAAGGTGTGCTGATGCTAGAGCCGTGTTAACCGGGTAGCAAGGTCTTGCTTCCGCCTGGCGAGATGGCATGGCCAAGGCCGGCCGAGATTTGGCCTCCTCGTAGGGTGGGGAACGTGCTCGGACTACCGGACGGCATCCGCGGCTGCCTGTTCGACCTGGACGGGGTGCTGACGCAGACGGCGAGCGTCCACGACGCCGCCTGGCAGGAGATGTTCGACGACTTCCTGCGCGGCCGGGCAAGGGCCACCGGTGAGACGTTCGTTCCCTTTGATCCGGCCCGCGACTACGACGACTACGTGGACGGCAAGCCGCGCGAGGAGGGAACGAAGTCGTTCCTGGCATCACGCCGTATCCACCTCCCGGCCGGACGGGCCGACGACCCGGCTGGCACGCCGACCATTCACGGCCTGTCCAACGCGAAGAACGAGATCTTGCTGCGCCGGCTCCGCACCGACGGGGTGGCTGCCTATCCCGGCTCGGTGCGGTACGTGCGGGCGGCACGGGATGCGGGCCTGCACCGCGCGGTGGTGTCGTCGAGCGCTAACACGCAACAGGTGCTCACCGCGGCGGGCATCGAGAACCTGTTCGAGGCGCGGATCGACGGCGTCGTGGCGGAGCGTGAGCGGCTGCGGGGCAAGCCGGCGCCGGACATGTTCCTCGCGGGCGCGCGCGCCCTCGGACTGGCTCCGGCAGCGGCCGCCGTGTTCGAAGACGCGCTAGCCGGTGTGGCGGCAGGCCGGGCGGGTAGCTTCGGCCGCGTCGTCGGCGTCGACCGGGTCGGGCAGGCCGAGGAGTTGCGGGCGCACGGCGCAGACGTCGTGGTAGCCGATCTTGCGGAGCTGCTGGACCAGTGATCAAGCAACCCGAGTTCAGCCTGGATCCGTGGGCGCTGCGGGAGACGGGCCTGAACATGGACCGGCTCGCCCAGGCCGAGTCCGTGTTTGCGCAGTCGAACGGTCACCTGGGCTGGCGCGGCGTGCTCGACGAGGGCGAGCCGAACGGGCTGCCGGGCAGCTACCTCAACGGCGTGTATGAGGACCGGCCGCTGCCGTACGCGGAGCGGTCCTATGGCCGGCCGGAGTCGGGCCAGACGGTTATCAACGTGACGAACGGCAAGCTGATCCGGCTCCTGGTCGATGACGAGCCGTTCGACGTCCGCTACGGCAGCCTCAAGTCGCATGAACGGGTGCTGGACTTCCGGTCCGGACTGCTGACCCGGCGCGCTGAATGGGTGTCGCCGGCCGGGGGAGCGGTGCGGGTGACCTCGCAGCGGCTGGTGTCGTTCTCGCACCGGGCCATCGCGGCGATCCACTACGAGGTTGAGCCGCTCGACGGGGCCGTCCAGGTCTCGGTCCAGTCGGGTTTGCTGGCCAACGAGCAGCTGCCGGCTGCCGACGGCGACCCGCGTGCGACCGCCGTACTCGAGCGCCCGCTGCTCGCGGAGTATGAGGATCACGACGGGAACGCGGTCGTCATGGTGCACCGGACGCAGCGCAGCGGGCTGCGGATCGGCGCCGCCATGGATCACGTGATCGACGGGCCCGACGGTCTGCGGACCGACACGCGCGCGAAGCCGGACGCCGCCATGGTGACGGCCGCGACCATGCTGGCACCCGGTGAGCGGCTGCGGCTGGTGAAGTTCGTCGGGTACGGCTGGTCGAGTACGCGCTCGCTCGAGGCCGTGCGGGACCAGGTGCTGGCCGCCCTGAGCTCGGCCCGGCAGGCACGCTGGCCCGGGCTGGTGGCCGAGCAGCGCGCCTACCTCGATGACTTCTGGGACCGGTCCGATGTCGAGGTCGACGGCGATCCAGAGATCCAGCAGGCGGTTCGGTTCGCGCTGTTCCATGTGCTGCAGGCG
The DNA here is from genome assembly GCA_030037785.1 of Streptosporangiaceae bacterium. Classification (GTDB taxonomy): domain Bacteria; phylum Actinomycetota; class Actinomycetes; order Streptosporangiales; family Streptosporangiaceae; genus JAJYUU01. Next base: position 12,214 of record JASHQA010000315.1, on the reverse strand, counting down.
GCGGCGCGCGGGGAGGACCGGCCAATTCCCGCCAAGGGCCTGACCGGGCCCGGCTACGACGGGCACGCGTTCTGGGACACCGAGGTGTTCATGCTGCCGATGCTGACCCTGACCGCGCCGGAGGCGGTCGCGAGCGCGCTGCGCTGGCGGCACAGCACACTGCCGGCCGCGATCGACCGGGCCGCGCAGCTGGGCTTGTCTGGCGCTGCGTTCCCGTGGCGGACCATCGCTGGCCAGGAGTGCTCCGGATACTGGCCCGCCAGCCTGGCGGCGTTCCACGTAAACGCCGGCATCGCCGATGCGGTGCTCCGGTACGTCGCCGCGACCGGCGACGGGGACTTCGGCGGCGGCACCGGCCTAGACCTGCTGGTGCACACCGCGCGGCTGTGGCGTTCGCTGGGTCATCACGACGGTGACGGCCGCTTCCACATCGACGGTGTCACCGGGCCGGACGAGTACAGCGCGATCGCGGACGACAACGTGTACACGAACCTGATGGCGCAGCGGAACCTGCTCGGTGCCGCGAGCGCGGCCGAGCAGTATCCGGACCGCGCCCGCGAACTCGATGTCGACTCGGCGGAGGCGGCGGCCTGGCGGGACGCGGCGACGGCGATGTTCATCCCCTACGACGATGCGCTCGGCGTGCATCCCCAGGCCGCGGGGTTCACCGGACACCAGGTCTGGGACTTCGCCGCGACGCCAGCCGATAACTATCCGCTGATGATGCACTATCCGTACTTCGACCTGTACCGCAAGCAGGTCGTCAAGCAGGCCGACCTCGTGCTCGCGATGCAGCACCGCGGCGAGGCCTTCACCGCCGAGCAGAAGGCGCGGAACTTCGACTACTACGAGGCCCTGACCGTGCGCGACTCGTCGCTGTCGGCGGGCACCCAGGCGGTGATCGCTGCCGAGGTCGGCGAGTTGGACCTGGCCTTCGACTACCTCGCCGAGGCCGCGCTGATGGACCTTGACGACCTGGAGCACAACACCAGGGACGGCGTGCACATCGCGTCGCTTGCTGGCATGTACGTCGCGCTGATAGCCGGATTCGCCGGGGTGCGGTATGAGTCCGGGGATATCCAGTTCGCGCCCAGGCTGCCGGACGAGATGGCCCGGCTGGCCTTCACGATCGTGCTGCAGGGCCGCCGGCTGCGGGTCGAGATCACGCGCTCGTCGGCTCGTTACCTGCTGGTCGAAGGAGAACCGCTCGGCATCGGTCACCACGGCACGCCTGTCACGCTGAAGGCGGGCAAGCCGGTCGTCCGGCCGATCCCGTCGGTCACGCCCCGCCCGAGGGCCAGCCAGCCGGCCGGCCGCACACCGGAACGGCGGCGACCGGACGCGGCTACCTAGCCGCCAGCCGCTGCGGGCGCTAGGCGGCGACCAGCTGGGTTGGCTCGGCGATCACATCAACGAGCGCGCCGTTGCGCGCCGCCTTCCGGGTCGGCGGTGCCCCGGTCAGCTAGCTTCCGCCCGCGGTCAGCGTCGTGGTCATGACGATGGCTGTCGGCTCCTCACCGTCGCCCGAGTTGGGCTCTTCGGTATAGCCGACGTTGAAGCCGCCGACCAGGGTGTTGTCGGCTGTGTCGAACACCGAGACGACACCCGAGGTGAGCCCGCCCACCCAGAGCCGGCTCCCGTCCGGGGTGAGGGCCACGCTGACCGGGCCGCCCGAGTCGGGAATCGTGTCAGTGACCGTGTCAGACGCCGTGCTGATGACGGAGATGGCGTCGGAGTCGCCGTCGGCCACGTAGATCGTGCTGCCGCTGGCGGAGATCACCAGCCCCCAGGGCAGCTGGCCGACCTTGATGGTGCCGGTGACCGTGTTGGTCGCGGCGTTGATGACGTCCACCAGACCCTGGACGGTGTTGGTGACGTAGACCGTCTTGCCGTCCGGCGACACCGCGACGTCCTCCGGGTCGCCGAGCCCTTCGATCGTGCCGACCACCTGGAGGGTGGCTGTCTTGATGACCAGCAGACCGCTTGCCGTGGTCACGTAGGCGGTCGCCCCGGACGGTGAGAACGCGAGCTCCCTGGGGTCGGCCGACAGGCTCAGGCTGGCCGTCACGGTGTCGGAGGCGGTCGAGATCACGCTGATCCCGCCGAGTGACGGCGAGCCGGTCTCCGGACCGGTGTCGGTTACCCACACCTGGCTGCCGTCAGGGGTCACGGCGACGCCCTCCGGGTCCTGCCCCACCGTCACGAGCGTCTCGGCGGGATTCTCGTAGTTGTCCACGCTGAGATTCGCGGTGTCGAGCACCGCGACCGTGTCGTTGCCGGTGTCGGCGAAGTACAGCGTGTCTCCGTACATCGCCAGGCCCTCGTCGGTGGAGCTGTAGTTGAAGTCCTCGGTGCCAGTGCCCGGCACCAGCGGGTCGCCCACGTTGTACTGCTGGACGAGGTAGCAGTCGTCGGTGTTCACGGCGTCGAAGGCCTGATAGCCGGGCAGCGCTAGGTAGGCGGCTCCCGTGGGTCCGGTGCAGCTCGCATCGGTCAGCCGAGCCCTGGCAGCCGCATGGCTGCTGGCGGCGTGGCTGCTGGCGGCGTGGCTGCCAGCGCCGGTGCCATGCGCGGAGCTATGCACGGTGAGAGCCGTCGCGGTACCGGCGGCGGCGAGCGCGAGGGCCGCCGCGCCCGCGATGATGACGCGCCGAGTGGGCCAGGCCGCACCGGAGCTCGATGAGTCGCGCGGTGCCATTGTGATCACACTCCCACTGCGGTCGATGCGGAGCTGCGCACTGGCTTGGTCCCAGGCGGCTGTACCGGCGGTGTCTGGCTCGCGCCCGGGTATGGCGGGAGCTGGAACTTGAGCACTTCCTGTTCGGCCAGCTCGAGCTGAGCCTTCGTGTCGGGCAGCCGCGGGAACCGCCCGCTCGGGACCGCGCCCAGCGCCGAGGTGAAGTCGCCGACGGTCTGCCGCCGCCAGGCGGTGATACCGGGATTGCGCACACCGGTCACCAGCTCGAGCAGCCGGGTGACCGACGTGTGGTCGAACGTGTCGTGGCAGACGAAGCCGCCCACCGTCCAGGGCGAGACGATGATGCAGGGAACGCGGAAGCCGAGGCCGATCGGTCCGGGGGCGGAGGTCGTCGACGTGATGTACTCGCCGGACGTGCCAGTCGGCGCGGTCGGCGGCAGCACGTGGTCGAAGTACCCGTCGTTCTCGTCGTAGACGAGGATGAAGACCGTCTTGGCGAACACGTCCGGATTCGCTGCGATCGCGTTGACCTTGCTAGCGACGTAGTCGGCGCCGGCGGCCGGCATGAAGTCAGGGTGCTCAGACTGGAACGACGTCGGGAGGATGTACGACACCGTCGGCAGTCGGTCATGCATCGCGTCGTACTCGAACTGGCCCGCCTGATAGAACTTCATCGCGTTCTGGTACAGCGGTGACGAGGTCGGCGCGCTCTGGTACTGGTCGAAGTACTCGAGCACGTTGAAGCCGTAGTTGTCGACCTCCTGGTACACCTTCCAGGACACGCCAGCCGCTGTCAGCAGCTCTGGATAGGTCTGCCACGAGTAGCCCGCTGGCCCGATGTAGTCGCCGTAGACCGGACCGCCGTGCAGACCCGCGGGGTCGATCTGACCGGTCATCAGATAGAGCCGGTTGGGGATCGTCGGTCCCAGTACCGAGCAGTGGTAGCCATCGCAGATCGTGAAGGCGTCGGCAAGTGCCCACTGGAAGGGGACGTCATCCCGCTGGAAGTACGCCATCGAGTACTGCGCGGCGAGCCCGTCGTAGTCGTCGATCTTCTCGCCGTTGAAGAGCGCGGTGGGCAGTCGCGAGGTCACGAAGCCGTTCATGGCCCCGTCGTTCCACGAGTAGTGCTGCGGCAGCCAGTCGTGGCTGGTGGAGGGCAGCGCCTGGGCGCTCGAGCTCTGCGTGTCGGCGTGGAACGGGTACAGGTACCCGGCCGGATTCTGCGGGTCAGGCTGCTGGAAGACGCCGGTGATCGCCTGGGAGTCACTGAAGCCACGCACGCCGGGCATGGCGCCGAAGTAGTGGTCGAAGGATCGGTTCTCCTGCATCAGCACCACGACGTGCTTGATGTCGGGGATGGGAGCGGTGATGCGCGCCGAGCTCAGCCGCGCTGGCGGCGCGCCGTCAATGATCTTTCGCAGGCTGGGCGGTAAGGCGAACGACGCCAGTACCGTCCCGCCGGCCGACGCCAGTAGCTGACGCCGGCTCACCTCAATCGTCACGCTGTTACCTCCTCGCGCCGAGGGCAAACAGCAGGACGCTAAGCCGCGAAGTGAGATTGGGCGCAAAGAAACGGAACCCTGCGGTAAGAGACAGGTGAATAGTCGGCGCAGTTCTTAGCCTGAGTAATGGCCAAAAAGATCCGCACCACTCGCTGAACGAATCCGGCAGGCTCATCCGCCCAGGTCGGGGCCGGTGCCGGGCGGTGTCGGCCCGCTGACGGGCGTCGGCTAGCCTGTTGACGCCGACGAGGCATCGGTTCGGGCGAAGGGAACGGTTGTGGCCATCGGAGCGCTCGTCCTCTGGATCGCTACCGCGGCGGCTGGCGTGACCTTGCTCAGGTCCGGCCGGACGCTGCGGCCAGCTCAGGAGGCACTGACCGGCGAGCTAGCAGCCAGCCCGAGCGTCCTCGTGAGGATTGGCGCGGTGCCGCTGACAGCAGAGGGCAAGCCGCCGCCCGGTCCGCACATCCGGGTCGCGACGCCGCCCGGCGAGCATCCGCTGCTGGAGTTCAGCCACCCGGCGCTGGGCATCTCGGGAGCCGCGTGCTGGCTCATGTACACCCTCGTGCACTACCGGCCGTTCGCGTGGATCTCGTTCGCGATCCTGGTGGCGGCGCTGCTCCTCGGCGTCGCCTGGTTCCTGCGCAACCGGGAGGCGGCGCACCGGCGGCTGACCGGCTCCTGGACGTTCCCGCCGCGGCTGCTCGCGCTCCACGGCCTCGCCGCCAGCCTGGCGATCACGCTGACGGTCGTGACCGCGGTGGTCGCGATCCACGGCTGAGCACCCGCCGGGGGCAAGGTGACGGAGTTCAGCACGCCAGCCGTGACCGATGACGACCACGTCCGCGGTCCCGCTGACGCGCCGGTGACCGTGCTCGAGTACGGGGACTACGAGTGCCCGTATTGCCGCGGCGCGTTCCGGGATGTGCAGGAGTTGCTGGCAGAGTACCCAGCCAAGATCCGCTTCGCGTTCCGCAACTTTCCCATCGCGCAACTGCACCCGCACGCCGAGCGGGCTGCCGAGGCCGCCGAGGCAGCGGCGGCCCAGGGCAAGTTCTGGGCGATGTACGAACTGCTCCTGCAGCCCTACGCGCGGCTCGACACCGACGCGCTGGCGACCTACGCCGAAATGGTGGGTCTGGACATCCCGCGGTTCCGGGCGGACGTCACCGAGCAGCGGTACGCGCGGAAGATCGAGGACGACGTGCAGGAGGGGCTGCGGAACGGCGTCAACGCCACCCCGAAGTTCTATGTAAACGGCCAGCGCGTTGACGGCAAGGTCCCGCTTGAGCACGTTGCGGAGCTGGTGCGGAACGCCGTCGCCGCCGCTGGCAGCTAGCCTGTCACCGTGCCGCGATACCTGGCGCTGATGCGGGGGATCAATGTCGGCGGCCGCAACAAGGTCGCGATGGCCGATTTGCGGCTGATCGCGGCCGAGCTCGGCTACACCGACGTCAGCACCTACATCCAGAGTGGCAACCTGCTCTTCACCAGCGATGGCGATGACACGGCCGAGCACGCGCGGGAGCTCGAGCGGCGCATCGCCGCCCGCCTCGGCGTCCGGCCGGCCGTCGTGGTGCTGTCGGCTGCCGACCTCGCCCGGACCATCGCGGACAACCCCTTCCCGGCGCAGCCGAATGGCAGGTGCCTGCACGCGGTGTTTCGCGACACCGAGCCGACTGCCGCAGAACGGGCGCAGATCGCCGCGGCGGTTGGCCGCGTCCGGGCGAAGGGCAGCGCGGACGACGCGGTCCTCGTCGGGCGGACGCTGTTCCTGCACACCCCGGATGGCTTCGGCCGCAGCGAGCTGGCAGCCCGGCTATCCGGGTCCGCCGGCGCGGCCCTGGTCGGCACCGCCAGGAACTGGACCACCGTCACCAGGCTGATGGCGATGCTGACGGACGCGGAATGATGGCTTCCCCGGCTAGCCGCCAGGCGAGTCGATGGCTGGATCGACCGGCGGATCCACGGGCGGGCCGACTGGCGCCAGCGAGGCCGGGCCCAGGCTGCGCCGCGGTCGCCGCCGCAGCACGGCGGCCAGGATGAGCAGCGCGACTCCGATGACGATCGCGGCGGAGTACCCGCCGAGCTTGACGATCGAGTGGTGTACCGCGTGGATGACGCCCGGCGGAGTCCCGTCGAACCGGGCACCGGCAGCCAGCGCGGTCGGGCCCGGCGCGGCCGTAGCGCGCTGCTTCATCAGGGTCGCGGCCTCGTGCAAAGCCCCCAGCGGGTTGATCAGTCCGAAGCCGATTGTGGTGTTGTATCCGCCGGCGGGGGGGTAACTCGCCGACAGGGCCAGCGCGCTGATGACCATCGCCGGGGTGATCTGCGGGTAGACGGACTTGATCAGGGCGACGGTGCCCGCCACCCAGGCCACGGCTGAGTAGTAGCCCCAGCCGGTGTACGGCTGATCGCCCGGTCCGGTGGCGTACATCGAATTGTCCGGGGCCGTGACGATGACCGAGGCGTTGACGGGGTACAGCTCGGAGCTGCCGGGCGCCGGCAGGCCGCTGATCGTGGTTCCGCTGAAGTTGATCACGCCGGGCATGCTGTCCGGATAGCTGAGTGCCTGCTGGTTGCCGGTGTACGCGGCACTGCCGCCGATCACGACGACGTTCTTCGAAACCGCGTACGCGACGGCCGACTCGAGCGAGACGGAGTTGTCGGTGCCGGACTCCGTGTCCACGATGACGCTGGCACCGTGATTGACCGCGTACCGGATTGCCTCGGCGACGATGCCCGGCCACACGCCAGCGGACTCGTCGTGCTTCTCCTGTGAGCTTGTGTTCTCCGGGTTCACTACTTGCTCTGAGAGGATCCGCGCGCCGGGCGCGCGGCCCACAGCGCCGAACGCGTCCGCCGTGGTCGGGCCGCTGCCAGCAATCAGCGTCGCGATCACCGTGCCGTCTGTTGCCGAGGCGCCGGGCACTGGTGCGAAGTCCGGCCCGGCGGTCAGCCTGCCGGCCAGGTCGCTCACGGGGTCTACGGCCGTGTTGAGGAGCGCGATCGTGACGCCCTGACCGGTGCTGATCTGCCAGGCCGCGGTCATCTCGCCGCCGAGCTGGGTCACCGCGGAGGCGGGAATGCCCGAGCCCGCCGCGGACCCGGTGCGTGCCGCGGCGGCGGCGGGCCCGCTGGCTAGGCTGACGGTCACCAGCGTGACCGTCAGCAGGCCGCCGATGGCTAGGCGCGCGCGGGCGGGCACGATGCCGGTCAGCACTGGATGTCCGTCATCCGGCACGGGCTGCCGTGAGCGGTGAGCACGTGAGCCAGTACCGCGAGCGCGCCGGTGCCGAGGTCGGATGGCTCGTCCGAGTCAGTCGCTGCGATGGCGCCGGGGATGCCGTCGGTGTAACCGGCTGTGTAGAGCAACAGGTACGGACCCGCTACCGCGGTGCCGAACTCCCCGCGGGACGGATCGCCAAACTCGCCGGTGACCGTACCGCTGTAGGACACCACGCGCAGGCCCTCCGCCGGCGTGAGCGAGGTAAGCATAATCTGCGCCGTCTGGGCCGCATTCGGTGCAGGGAACACGGCAATGGCGACTGTCGTGGCGGTCGTCCTGGCGGCATCGACGTACGTGGCACGCAGGACGATGACGCAGCCGAGGCCACGGACGACCTGGTAAGCAGCCGGCTCGAGTGCGGCCCGGCAGGACGCGGGTGGGGCGATGCCCACAAGCCTGGCCCTTGTCTTCCAGACGTCTGAGTACACCGTGTAGGCGAAGGTGAGCTGCGCGGGGAACACCTTGCCTGCGGGCAGCCGCTGCCATCGAGTGGCGATCTCCTGCCGCACTGCGGCCGCCTGCTCCGTCGGCGTTGCGGTCCGGGTGAGCTCCCGGCCCAGGGCCACGCCGCCGCCCGCGACGCCGACGAGCCCGACCACGGTGAGCGTGATGAGTGCCAGCAGCCGCCGAGAGAAGCGTCGGCCGCCGCTGCTGACCCTGGTCCCGTCGGCGGCGGGACCGGCTGGTTCGGGACCGGCTGGTTCGGGACCGAGCGGCGTCGTCATGCGGGTTCTCCGATTGCCAGGTCGGCCGCCTTGCGGCGTCGGCGGCGCGCGGTGGCGATCAGTGCGGCGGCGGCGGCCAGGAATCCGATCACCGCGGCGAGCGCCACTGCGGCCGCTACGGCGATCCGGGTGGGATCCCTGGGCACCACGACTATCGGGCCGCGTAGCCGTGGCCCGAAGTAGGCCGTCCCGGCCCTGCCGTGGGCAGCCGGCGTGTCCGCGAGCGTGCCCGCGGCCGTCAGGGCAGCGTCGGCGTCCACCTCGCCGAAGCCGACGCCGGGACTGTAACCTCCGGTCGGCCGGTTTGTGGTCGAGGTGACGATGGCCTGCATGACCTGCACGGGGGTCAGGCGCGGGTACGCGGACCTGATCAGCGCCGCGACGCCCGCGACGAACGCCGACGCAGGGCTCGTGCCGCTGCCTTCGACGTACTGGCCGCCCGCAGCGGCACCGTCCACGTCGACGCCGGGCGCGGCGACGACGACCGAGGAGTTGTCGTCCGAGAACGAGGCGCGCTGCCCCGACGCATTGACGGCCGCGACGGAGATGACGCCCGGGATCGAGGCCGGATAGGAGTAGCTCGTGAAGCCGCCCCCAGCGGTGCCGCTGTTCCCAGCTGAAGCGACGATCACCACGCCGTGGGCGAGGGCGCCAGCAACTGCCTGGCGCAGGGCCCGGCTGTCGCCACCCCCCAGCGACATGTTGATCACGCTGGCGCCGTGCGCGACCGCGTACCGGATTCCGTTGGGAACGGCGTTGTCGTAGTCGGCGTTCTCGTTGTAGATCGCGAAGCCTGGCTCCTGATCGTCAGGGACGACGCGGACGGACAGGATCCGCGCCTGCGGGGCGACGCCGAGCATTCCCTCGGAGTCGCCGGGCCCGCTGCCGTGACCGGCGATGATCGAGGCAATGTAGGTGCCGTGCAGGAGCGGCAGCTGATAGTCGGGCGGGTCGATGCCCGCCGCGTAGTTTGGTCCCACGGTCACCGAGCCCACCAGGTCCGGCGCGGTCGGGTCGGCGCCGGTGTCGAGCACCGCTACGGTCACGCCGCTGCCCTTCGTCGTGGCCCACGCCGCTGGCACGTCGATCTCACTGAGCACGCTCATATCAGCCGAGCGCACGAGCTGAGGAACGGTCTGCGCCGACGCGGAGTCGGGCCAGGCCGCGAGAAGCAGCACGCAGAGCAGGCTCAGCGTCGCGCATCGCGCCGCCAGACCCCGCCACCGAGCGCCGGTCATCAGCACTCCCACTGCGGTTTGCTGCAGTTGACCGGCACGACGCGGGCCAGCGGGCTGGCCACCTCGGCGGCAAGCTGGCTGGCAGGCGCGAAGATCCCGGTGCGCGGTTGCTGGCCGGGGCCGGTCGGCTCGCCGTCGGCGTATCCGGCGACGGTGAGCACGACGAACGGCCCGGCAACCTTCGACGTAGCCGTCTGCCGGGCCTGCGGGGTGAACAGCACGCTCGCCGTGCCGGGCAGTGCGAGCGCGCGTAACGCGAAGCCGCGGCCGCGGCCCGATGGCAGCCGCGCGGCGAAGGCGGCGGCAAGCCGGCTAGTCGGAAACGCCAGCACGCCGACGGTGTAGACAATGCCGCCGAGCTGATCGAGGTAAGTCGCGCGCAACCCAGCCTGGCAGTGCTCGCGCGCGGCGAGCCGAGCGGCGACGGGATCGACGGCGCTTGCGCACGTGCTCTGCGGCGCGATGCCGACGCGGCTCGCCTGCTCTGTGGTCAGCAAGTTCGTGCTGTAGGTCAGCGTGGCCGGGAAGATACGGCCCGCTGGCCAGGTTCGCCACCGATCCGCCACCGCGATAGCGGCAGCGGCGGCACGCTGAGCTGCGGTTGGCCCGCGGGTCGCAGCCGAGCACGCGCCGACGCCCGCCGCGACAGCGATGGCTAAGGACACCAATCCGGTCGCGATCAGCGCGGTGACCGCGCGCCAGCGTCGCCTCGGAGTGGCGACGGCCGGATGTGACACATCGGAAAGATCATCCGAAGTCATACAAGGACGTTAGAACCTATCGATATAACTATCAATGGGCAGCCAGCCACCCGATGCCGGGCGGGGCCGGACGTGGCACGCGAGCGCAGCGGGCGAGCGGTGGTTTGATTGACGGAGTAGTTGCCGAGGCCGCCTATCAGCTGGGGTCCGCCCATGCCCACTGGCCGCGCGCTGGACATCGCCACTCTGGTGACGTGGCTGGTCACCGAGTCGCTTGGCCTCTTCATGGTGCGCAGCTGGATCGCCAGCGGCGGAGCACGAGCTGCCCGGCAGCGGCCCGCCCGGCCCGAGGCGATGTCGCTGCCGGTGCTGATAGCGCACGCCGGCCTCAACGCCGCGGGCCTCGTGTGCTGGATTGCCTTTGTGGCGTCGCGAGCGGAGCCGGTCGGCTGGGTCGCGCTCGCGCTCATGGCGCCGGCGATCGGCCTCGGCATCTCCACGGTAACCATCTGGACGCCGTATCCCGCGCCGCGCCATCGGGGCGGGTATCCGGCCGACGCGCCAGGGGCGCCGGGCGCTCCGCGTGCGCGTGACCCCGGGGTGGTGCCCGAACAGCTACTCAAGCGCGCGCTGGAGGACGACGTGCTCAGCCAGCGCCTCGTGGATGAGCTACTCGAGCGCAACCTGGTGGAGCCCCCGGTGCGCGCGGTCGGTCTGAGCCTGCGCCCGCTTGTCCCGGCCGGCCACGGCGCGCTGGCGATCGTCACGTTCGTACTGGCCGTGCTGTCCGTCGTCGCGGCGGCGTGACGCCAGCCGCTGAGCAGGCTCAGCTCAGCTGCGGAATGACCTCATCGGCGAGGCGCGCGGCCTGCGTGGCCGGGTCGAACAGCGTCGTGAAAAGGATCAACTCGGCACCGGCCGCCGCGGTTCGCGCGACGGCCGCCGCGCATTCGGCGGCCGTTCCGGCAACCGCTGCAGCCTCGATCTCCGGCACTGGTCGGCCGTACATCCGGCCGATCGCGGCGCGCATCCGGTCGCGCGCGCGGGCGGCGTTGTCATCGACGCCGATGTAGAGCCGCTTGGCGATGGGAAAGCCGTCGGGGTCGCGGCGTGCCTCGGCCAGCGCCGTGCGGACGAGGCGGACCTGGTCGGCGAAGCGGTCGATCGGCGCGCCCCCCGAGCCGAAGAAGCCGTCACCGAGCCGCGTCACGCGCCGCAGCGCACTCGGCGCGGCGGCGCCGATCCACACCGGCGGGTAGGGCTTCTGCACTGGCTTAGGCTCCATGGCGGCGTCGGTGAGCTGCCAGAACTCGCCGTCGAAAGTCACGCGCTGCTGCGTCCAGAGGGCCTTCATCACCGCTAGGCCCTCCGTGAATCTGGCGACGTAGCGGTCGCCGCTGATGCCGAACGCGGCGAACGGGCGCTGTCCGCCACCCGTGCCGATGCCGATGTCGACCCGACCGCCGCTGAGCTGGTCGAGGGTCGCCATGCTCCTCGCCAGGTGGACCGGGCTGTGCAGCGTTGACACGAGCACGGCGCAGCCAAGCCGCAGCCGCTGCGTGCACGCCGCGGCGTACGTCATGGTCTCGATGGGCGACAGCTGGGGCGTGCTGCTCAAGACCGACTCGTGCGCCCACGCGCTGTCGTAGGGCAACTGTTCCGCCGCCGTGAAAAAATTCCGGAACGCCACCGGATCGAATTCACCGTCGGCGTAGAACTGCGGAATCGAGATCGCGAAGCGCATGACCGGCATGCTAGCCGGGCTGGCGGTCCAGCGGGTCGTCCGCGGGGGCGACTGGAGCGGCGGCAGCGGTGAGGCTGAGCGCGAGCGCCGGGCAGTCGCTGACCGTTCGCCTGGCCCGGCGCAGCAGGCTCGCGGGCACTGCCTGGTCGGCGAGCTGGGGGTACCCCCACCGGTCGAGCGCGATCAGCTCGGGCAGCAGCTCGGCGCATAGGCCGTGACCGGTGCAGGCGGTCGGATCGACCCGCAGCCGCGTCGCGGTCATACCCGGACGGCCGGGCGTGCGCAGCGGCGGACGGACGAGCCCGCTGGGGGGC
>JASHQA010000314.1 GCA_030037785.1 Streptosporangiaceae bacterium | reverse complement strand
ACCGCGTTCTTCTGGGGCAGCCTCGTGCGGGTGGCCTTCCTGCACCACGTCACCTGGTCCATCAACTCGATCTGCCACACCTTCGGCAAGGAGGAGTTCGAGGTCCGGGACAAGTCGAGGAACGTGAACTGGCTGGCGATCCTGTCCTTCGGCGAGTCCTGGCACAACCTGCACCACTCCGACCCGACCTGCGCCAGGCACGGCGCGCTCCGGGGCCAGATTGACATTGCCGCGCGGCTCATCTGGGTTGCGGAGAAGCTCGGCTGGGCGTACGACGTCAGGTGGCCCGACGAGGCCAAGCTGCTGAAGAAGCAGATGCGTAACCGACGGCTCGGTTCCATGACTCGCTGGGCACCCGCCGCCCCGGCGGTGGCTGCCCCGGCGGTGGCTGCGCTGGCGGTGGCAGGTCCGTCAGCGGCTTGTCCGGTCGCGGAGAGTCCGGTCGCGGAGGGTCCTGGCCGGCCAGTTCGCCCCGGCGCGGCCTTACCGGCCAAGATGGAGGCGTGATAAATCAATCGGTACCGAGTCGGCGGCGGATGACGGGCAAGGAGCGCCGCGAGCAGCTCCTCGACATCGGCCGCCGGCTTTTTGCCGAGCGCGGCCTGGACGGCACCTCGATCGAGGAGATCGCCGCCCAGGCAGAGGTGTCGAAGCCGGTGGTGTACGAGCATTTCGGTGGCAAGGAGGGTCTCTACGCCGTCGTCGTCGACCGCGAGGTCGAGCGTTTCCTCGCCATGGCCACCCGGCTGCTGGAGGGCGAGGACACCATGGCCAAGTTCGAGCTGGCCGCGGTCCAGCTGCTCCGCTACATCCAGGAGAACTCCGACGGCTTCCGGATCCTGGTGCGGGACTCCAACCCGACGTCCGGGTCGGGCACGTTCGCGAGCCTGATCAGTGACATCGCGAGCCAGGTCGAGTACATCCTCGGCGACGTGCTCGAGGAGCGCGGCTACGACCCCGGGCTGGCCCCGGTGTATGCGCAGATGCTGGTCGGCATGGTCGCCTCGGCCGGCCAGTGGTGGCTTGACGCGCGCAAGCCAGCGCTCGAGGAGATGGCCGCCCACCTGGTGAACCTCGCGTGGAACGGGTTGCGCGAACTCGACCCCACGCCGCAGCTATCCGCGGAGGCGGCGGCGCAGCTGAAGCACGGCGACGACGGGCCCGACGACCGCTAGCCGAGTCCTGCTAGCCGAGCCCCGCTAGCGCGGCAGCGGACCGCAGGCGCGCGGGTCAGCGGTGCGCCACCGCGAAGACGCGGCGGAACGGCAGCACTGTGCCGTACGGCGCGGCCGGGTACGCCGCCCGGACCTCCGCCCCGTACTGCTCGACGAACTCGGCGGCCTCCTCGGCCCCGAGGGCAGCGAGGACCGGGCGCAGCCCGGAGCCCTTGTACCACTCGGTGACCGGATCCGGCCCGGTCAGCACGTGCAGATAGGTCGTCTCCCAGGCGTCAACCGCGAGCCCGGATCTGGCCAGCACGTCGAGATAGGTGATCGGGTCCGCGGCCTGGCGGTTGAGCTGAACGCCTGCCAGCCGGTCCCGCCAGCGATCTGAGCGGGCCAGTTCGCGCAGTACCTCGTGGCTGGGCTGGTCGAAATTGCCGGGAAGCTGCACGGCAAGCCAGCCGCCCGGGCTCAGGTACCCGGCCCAGCGCGGCAGCAGATCCAGGTGGCCGGGGACCCACTGCAGCACGGCGTTGGAGATGATCACGTCCACCGGCCGGCCAGGATTGAAGTCCCGGACGTCACCACGCTCGAAGCGGAGCCGCCCGCCGAAGCCGTCACCGCCGTATCGCGCGGCCGTCGCCGCCTCGATCATCTCGGCGGAGGAGTCGACGCCAAGCACCGTCGCCCGCGGCCAGCGCCTGGCCAGCTCTGCGGTCAGCTGGCCCGGTCCGCAACCCAGGTCGACCACGTAGCCGGGCGCGGTCGCTGCGACCCGGCCCGCCAGGTCAAAGAACGGTCGCGATCGCTCGTCGGCGAAGGTCAGGTACTGGCCCGGATCCCACATGACGCCCTCCTCGCCGGGGCTGTATATCTCGACCTCAAGATACATTCCGCCCCCCCCTGTCTATCGCCGCCGAAGTCTCGATGTCAAGAGATATGCTTCGGTCATGGCCCGCGTGACCAAGCCAGTCAGCGACGAGGTCGACGGCATTGTCGCCCAGTGGCGCGCCGAACGGCCGGACCTGGACATCACGCCGCTGCACGTGCTCAGCCGGCTGTCCCGGCTGGCCCGCCACCTGGACCGGGCCAGGCGCGCTGCGTTCGCCGCCCACGCGCTCGAGGCGTGGGAATTCGACGTATTGTCGGCGCTGCGCCGGCAGGGCGCGCCGTACCAGCTCAGCCCCGGCGCGCTGCTGCGCGCGACGCTCGTGACGTCCGGCACGATGACCAACCGGATCGACCGGCTCGCGGCCCGTGGCCTGGTCCGCCGGCACCCCGACCCGCAGGACAGGCGCGGCGTGCTCGTCGAGCTGACCGACGCGGGACTGCGCCACGTCGACGCGGCGATGGCAGACCTGCTGGACCGAGAACGCGGCCTGCTCGCCGCGCTTTCGGCTGGCCAGCAGCAAGACCTGGCCGCGCTGCTCCGGGTCCTGCTCGCCCCGTTCGACGCCCGCCCGGAAGACGACTAGCTCAGCTCGTCCGCGACTTCGAGCCAGCGGTCTTCGAGTCCGGCTCGTTCCGCCTGCACGGCGCGCAGCCGCGCGCCGAGCTCCAGCAGCACGGTGTAGTCGCTGGCGTTCGCGGCGAGATCCGCGGCCAGCTGCGCCTCGGTCTCGGTCAGCCGCGCGATCTGCCGCTCCAGCCTGGCCAGCTCCTTCTGGCCGACTCGCTGCCGGGCCGCGCCCGCGGCAGCCGGGGCGGCAGCAGCCGGGGCGGCGGCAGCCGGGGCGGCGGCAGCCGACGGCTTATCCGGGGCCGATCCCGGCGCCTGGCCGACCGCCTCGCGCAGCCGCAGGTACTCGTCGACCCCGCCGGGCAGGAAGGCAAGCTGCCCGGCCACCAGCGCGAGCACACGGTCGGTGACCCGCTCGAGGAAGTAGCGGTCGTGGCTGACTACCACCACCGAGCCCGGCCAGCCGTCGAGCAGGTCCTCGAGCTCGGTCAGCGTCTCGATGTCCAGGTCGTTGGTCGGCTCGTCGAGCAGCAGCACGTTCGGCTCGGCCAGCAACAGCAGCAGCAGCTCCAGCCGCCGCCGCTCGCCACCGGACAGGTCGCCCACCCGCGTCCACTGCCGGTCGGCTCCCAGGCCGAGCCGGTCGAGCAGCTGGCTCACCGACAGCTCGTGCCGTCCCACTGCCGCCGAACTGCGCACCTGCTCGGCGGCCTCGAGTACGCGCTGGCCCGGATCGACCGGTGTGGGCTCCTGGGTCAACACGCCGGTCCGCACCGTGCTGCCGGTGACTACCCGGCCGTCGGCCGGGAGCGGATCGCCCGCCGCCGACGGCACCGGCAGCAGCCCGGCCAGCAAGGCAAGCAGCGTCGTTTTGCCCGTGCCGTTGACACCCACGACGCCGACCCGGTCACCGGGTCCGAGCTGCCAGGTCACGTGGTCAAGCAGCGCGCGGCCACCCGCCGATACCGACACGTTCTCGAGCTCGATGACGGTCTTCCCGAGCCGGGCGGCGGCGAGCCTGGCCAGCTCCACGCCGTCCCTGGCGGGCGGCTCGCCCGCGATGAGCGCGCTAGCTGCCTCGATCCGGAACTTGGGCTTGCTGGTCCGCGCCGGCGGCCCGCGCCGGAGCCAGGCGAGCTCCTTGCGGAGCAGGTTGCGCCGCCGCTGATCCATGGCGGTCGCCACCCGCGCCCGTTCCGCCCTGGCGAGCACGTACGCGGAATAACCGCCCTCGTACGCGTGCACCTGCCCGTCCGCCATCTCCCAGGTCAGTTCTGTGACCTCGTCCAGGAACCAGCGGTCGTGTGTCACGACGACACAGCTGCGTGCGTATTCGCGCAGGTAGCGCGCCAGCCACGTGATCGCCTCGATGTCTAGGTGGTTGGTCGGCTCGTCCAGCAGCAGCAGGTCGTAGCTGCCGCGCAGCAGCGCGGCGAGGCCGGTCCGGCGCCGCTCCCCGCCGGACAGCCCGGCCACGTCGGCCCGGACGTCGACGCCGCTGAGCAGCCCGGCCACGACCGCCCTGCCGCGCGGATCGGCGGCCCACTCGTGCTCGGCCGCGTCCCCGAAGACCACGCCACCGACGGTGCCGGTGAGCCGCTGGGCCTGCGGCAGGTAGCCGATCGTGACGTCCCGGCCCCTCGTGACGCGGCCCGAGTCGAGGGCCGTGAGCCCGGCGAGGGCGGCCAGCAGCGTCGTCTTGCCCGCGCCGTTGCGGCCGACGACGCCGATCCGCTGCCCGGCGGACACCCCGAGCGACACCCGGTCGAGCAGCACGTGCCCGGCATGGGCCTTGCGCGCCTGCTCCAGGTTGACGAGGCTGGGCGCGGCCCGGCTGCCGGTGACCCTGGGGGAGGATCTTGCGTACCCCCCCGTGCTCACGACGACCCGCCGTCCCGCAGCACTACCGCGCCGGGAACGGGGCCGCTTGCCCGCGCCGCCGTGCGGCACACACCCGAGCCGGTGAGCGCCACGGCCACCTCGCGCGCGTGCGCCGCGTCGCGGGCGAG
>JASHQA010000313.1 GCA_030037785.1 Streptosporangiaceae bacterium | reverse complement strand
GGCTTGCCGACGCGGCGGCCGACCAGGACCGCCAGCACCTCCTCGGCGGTGACCTGCAGCTTGGACCCGAAGCCGCCGCCGACGTCGGGCGCGATGACCCGGACGTTCTGCTCCGGGATCGCGAAGAATGCCGACACCGCGAACCGCAGCACGTGCGGGATCTGGGTGGCCGACCACAGCGTCACCTCGTCGCCGATCCACTGGGCGACGACCGACCGCGGCTCCATGGCGCACGGGATCAGCCGCTGCTGGCGATAGGTGCGCTCGAGCACGACCGGCGCGCCGGAAAAGGCCGCGTCGATGTCACCGTTGCCGAAGGTCCACACGTAGGACTTGTTGCCTGCCTCGTGCACCTTCGGCGAACCGGGCTCGAGGGCTGCGCGCATGTCAAGCACCGGCGGCAGCGGGTCGTAGTCCACGTCGATCGCCGCGACCGCGTCGGCCGCGACGTACCGGTCCCGCGCGACCACGACGGCCACGGCCTCGCCGACGTACCGCACCTCGTCGGTAGCCATCGGCGGGTGAGCCGGGATCACGATGTCCTCGGTGACCGGCCACGCGCAGGGCAGGCTGCCCTGCTCGGCCGCGAAGTCAGCGCCGGAGAACACCGCGATCACGCCCGGCATGGCACGCGCCGCGCTGAGGTCAACCTGGCGAATCCGGGCGTGCGCGAACGGGCTGCGCGCGAACGCCATGTGCAGCATCCCGGGCAGCTTGATGTTGTCGGTCCAGTTGGTCTGCCCGGTGATCAGCCGGGCGTCTTCCTTGCGCAGCCTGGCCCGGCCGAGCTCGACAGCCGGAGCCTCCTGTGTCGCCGTCATGCGCCCACTCCTGCCTGCGCGGCGCGCCGGACAGCGCGCACGATGTTCTCGTAGCCCGTGCAGCGGCACAGGTTCCCTTCGAGGCCTTCCCTGATCTCCGCGTCGCTGGGATCCGGATTGTCGCGGAGCAGGTCCGTGGCTGCCATGATCATTCCGGGCGTGCAATAGCCACACTGAAGCGCGTGCTCGGCGTGGAACGCGCGCTGCACCGGGTGCAGCTCACCATCAGCCAGACCCTCGATGGTGGTGATGTCCGAGCCGTCCGCCTGCACGGCGAGCACCGCGCAGCTCTTGACTGACGTGCCGTCCAGCAGCACTGTGCAGGCACCGCAGTTTGATGTGTCGCAGCCGATCGGCGTACCGGTCTTGCCGAGCACCTCCCTGAGGTAGTGCACCAGCAGCAAGCGGGGTTCGACGTCGTCGGCGTAGCTGACGCCGTCGACTGTGACGGTGATGTGCGTCATGCAGTGACACCTCCGTGAACATGGCAAATGCAACGTTGCGTGCTGGTCCCACGCCACAACCAGTTGCGGTGTGACCAGATGCTTCTCTGGCCAAACCTAAGCCGGCCGACGGCAGCGCACCAGACCCTGTCCGAACGCGCCGCCGAGCCGCCGGTCAGCCGGCGTGCAGTACCTGGAAGACCTCGGCCAGTCTGCCCTCGGGCAGGCCGCCCGCGACCGCAGCCTGGCCAAGCCAGCCGCGCAGCCTGTTCTCGAGGCCATCCGGGTCGCTGATCTGGCTGACGTGACAGCGCAGCGCCGCCACTTTCCGGGGAAAGGTGTCGGTGATGTCCACGTAGCGACTGGGCGCCGGGCTGCCAGCGATCCACACCTCCCTGACTGTCCACGGCTCGAGCTTCTCGGTCACCAGCAGGTCGGGGAATGCGAACGGGTTGCGTGCGTCCGGGTAGACGGCGTCGAGCGCGGCCGAGCCGACAGCCCGGTGATCAGGATGGCTCACGCCCATCCTCGCGTAGTTGCGCTCGGGTGACGGGCACACGACGCGATGCGGGCGCAGCAGCCGGATGATCCGGGCGAGGTCGCGCCGCAACGCCAGGCTCGGCTCCACCTGACCGTCGGGATAGCCCAGGAAATGCAGGTCGGACACGCCCAGTTGCTTCGCCGCCGCGGTCTGCTCGGCCTGCCGGATGGCCACCATGTCCGCGCGGCTGACCGACCGGTCGCTGCCGCCGGCCTCGCCGCTGGTGACGAGGCAGTAGGTGACGGCGATGCCTGCGTCCGCCCACTGCGCGATCGTGCCGGCCGAGCCGAAGTCGACGTCATCCGGATGCGCGGCGATGACCAGCACCCGCGAGACGCCCTCGTCCTGGTCGGCCACTCGTCGATCCTACGGCCGCACGTCGGCGCGACGCCGGCCGGCCACGCGCGCGCAGGTTACAGTGGGTACGTGACCAATTTCTCCGCAGATCGGTCATATGCCCAGACGCTGGACGCTGCCGACCACCTCGCGCGGTTCCGCGACCGGTTCGTGCAGCCCGGCTGGGATGACGTGATCTACCTGAACGGCAACTCGCTCGGGCCGCTGCCAGTGCGGACACAGGCCAGGATCGCGGAACTCGTCGACCAGGAGTGGGGCGTTGGCCTGGTGCGGTCCTGGGACAGATGGATCCACCTGCCCAGGCAGGTCGGCGACATGATGGGCGAGCTGCTGCTCGGCGCCGCCCCCGGACAAGTCGTCGTCTGCGACTCGGTGACGATCAACGTGTTCAAGCTCGCGTGGGCCGCGCTCGACTTCCGGTCCGGCCGGGACGTCATCGTCACCGATGACGACAACTTCCCCACCGATCGGTACGTGCTCGAGGGCATCGCCGCGCAGCGCGGCTGCGAGCTGCGGCTGATCCATACCGACGTCGACGAGGGCGTCAGCGAGCGGGCGCTGGCGGAGGCGCTGGACGACCGCGTCGCCGTCGTCGAGCTGTCGCACGTCGCCTACCGCAGCGGCGCGCTGGCTGACATGGCCGAGCTGACCGAGCTCATCCACCGCGCGGGGGCGCTCGCGATGTGGGACCTGTGCCACTCGGTTGGCGCGGTGCCGGTCGAACTCGACGCCGCCGGTGCGGACCTGGCGGTCGGCTGTACCTACAAGTACGTCAACGCCGGGCCGGGCGCGCCCGCGCTGTTGTACGTCCGGGACGAGCTGCAGCATCAGCTGCGGCAGCCGATCTGGGGCTGGTTCGGCCAGCGAGATCAGTTCGAGATGGGCCCGCGCTACGACCCGGCGCCGGGCATCAGCGCCTTCCTGGCCGGGACGCCCGACATCATGGGGACCGTCGCGGTCGAGGAAGGCACCCGGCTGCTGGCCGAGGCGGGCATGCCGCAGCTGCGCGCCAAGAGCATCGCGCTGACCGACTACCTGATCGCGCTCGCGGACGAGTGGCTGGTACCCAACGGATTTGCCGTTGCGTCCCCCCGCGACGCCGCTCGCCGCGGTGGCCACGTCAGCCTGCAGCACGACGACGCACACCAGCTGAGCCAGGCGCTGCTGCGGGCCGGGATCGTCGTTGATTACCGGACGCCCGACCGCGTCCGGATCGGGCCCGTTCCGCTGGTTACGTCCTTCACCCAGATATGGGACGCCATGGACAGGTTGCGCGAGATGGCCGCGAGCAAGTCCTACGCCGACGTGCCACCCGAGCAACCGCTCGTGTCCTAGTGCGCGTCACATTGACACTCTCTGTGCGCGTCCCTAGCGTGTGACCAGTGCCGAGGTACGGGCTGGTTGACGCCGACTATGCGATGCGGCTGCGCGAGAGTTCTGGTGACGTCGACGGGCCCATCTACATGCTCGCGCTGACCAGGCTCCGGCCGGGCACAGACACCGCCCCGCGCGGGTTACCGGCCGTGGGCCGGGATACGCTCGCCGAGTTCGCGCCCATTTCGCTGCTGTCCTCGGTCGGTGCCGCGCTCTGCCTGGCCGCCAGCGTGGTTGCCAGCTCGCCGACCTGGGACCGGGTCGGCGTTGTGGGCTTCCCCAACAGGCGCTCCTTCCTCGAGCTCGCCGATCGCCGGGACTTCCGCGACTGGCACGCCAGGAAGGAAGAGTCCATCGAGCACACCACGGTGCTGGGCACGCTGCCCGCCGGCGGGCTGCCGGCGGGCGACAGTCAGCGTGTGCTGCTCGAGGTGTGGAACGGCCCCGAGCCCGCGCCGCTGGTCCCCGCGCCGGCCACGAGATTCGACGTCGAGGGCACGGTCATCGGCGACGGCCGGCAGTGGAGCGGCGCCCGGTACACGGCCATCGTGCTCGGCACCGCGCTGCCGCTGCATCCGGCCAGGTTCGGCTATCAGGCGCTGCTGCTGGAGCCGGTGCTCGAGCGCTGGCGCTGATCCGAGCCGCCGGCCAGCGCAGCGGCGCGCGATAGTGTCAGCGTTCTTGGTGGCCACTGCGAAGGAGTACCCGTGACCGATCCGGCTTCCCTCAGCGACTGCGTCGGGCAGTGTTACGACGCCGTCGAGTCCGTGTGCGCGCGGCTGGACGGCGCGACGTGGCAGATCCAGTCGCTGTGCCCGGACTGGACCGCCCGCGACGTCGTGGCGCACCTCGGCATGATGGAGCGCGTGCTGACGGGCTGGCTGCCGGACAGCGCCGAGGCGCCGGCGCCGGTAGACCGGATCGCGCCCTACCAGCAGGAGGTGGCCGCGCTCGACGACAAGGCGTTCGCGAGCCGGATAACCGAGATCTTCGCCGCCCGGCGCGCCGACCTGGCCCGGCTGACAGCAGCCGACCTGCGCCGACCGTCGTGGACGCCGATCGGCCCGAAAACCTACGGCCAGTTCCTGGAGATGAGGATCTTCGACTTCTGGGTGCACGAGCGCGACATCACCACGCCGCTGCGGTGGGCGACCGACGACGGCGGACCGCGCGCCGAGATCGCGCTGGGTCAGGTCGTGGGGTCGATCGGCTACATCGTGGGCAAGAAGGTCGGCCTGCCCGACGGGAAGAGCATCGTGTTCCACCTCACCGGCCCGGTCAGGCGGGACATCGCGGTGGTCGTCGACGGTCGGGCGAGGCACGTCGAGGCCGTCGACGACCCCGATGTCGAGGTCAGCACCGACACGGTCACCTTCATCCAGCTAGCGGCCGGCCGGATCGACCCGCAGGCGCAGATCGACGCGGGCGCGGTGACCTGGACGGGCGACGCCGAGTTGGGTGACCGCGCCGCCCGCAACCTCCGGTTCACCATCTGACGCGGGGGGCGGGTACCCCCTGGTCCGGTATACTTAGTTGCCGAGAAGCAATTACGTGCCGCCAGCAAGCCGGAAAGACTGGAGGGTCCGAGGTGGCTGACCGCGCTCGCCGGGGTTTCTGGCGCAGCACGTTCTCGTCCCTCAAGGTGCCCAACTACCGGCTGTACTTCACCGGGCAGTCGATCTCGCTCGCCGGCACGTGGATGCAGATGACTGCGCAGTCCTGGCTGGTCCTGGTGCTCACCCACTCCAGCACCGACCTGGGCTTCGTGGTAGCGCTGCAGACGCTGCCGGTGCTGCTGCTCGCACCGTACGGCGGCGTGGTCGCCGATCGCGTCGACAAGCGACGGCTCATGATCGTCCTCCAGCTAGCGATGGGCCTGCAGGCGCTGGTCCTCGGCCTGCTCACGGTCACCGGCGCGGTCACCTTCTGGGCGGTCTGCCTGCTGGCCGTCGTCCTCGGCCTGAACAACGCGTTCGAGAACTCGACCCGGCAGGCCTTCGTGCGCGAGATGGTCGGCAGGGACGAACTGCGCAACGCGATCACGCTGAACTCGGTGACCGTCAACGCCGCCAGGGCCGTCGGGCCCGCCATCGGCGGGGTGCTGATCGCCACCGTGGGCGTGGGCGTGTGCTTCCTGGTCAACGCCGCGAGCTTCGTCGCCGTCGTCACCTCCCTGATCATCATGAACACCGCCGCACTGCGGCCGAGCCCGCCCGCGCCGCGGGCCAGGGGCCAGTTGCGGGAGGGGTTGCGCTACGCGGCGCGCACGCCGGACATCGCGATCCCGATCGCGATGATGAGCCTGGTCGGGCTGCTCGCCTACGAGTTCCAGGTGTCCATTCCGGTGCTCGCCAGGCAGACGTTTCACGGCGGCTCGGAGGCCTACGGCTTCCTGACCGCCGCGATGGGCATCGGCGCGGTGGTCGGCGGGCTGTTCACGGCAGCCCGAGGCCGCACCGGGCTGCGCTCGATGATCATCGCAGGCACCGGCTTCGGGCTCGCCATCATCGCCTGCGCTGCCGCGCCGGCCATCGGGGTGGCGTACGCCGCCATGCTGTTCGTCGGCTGGGCCAGTGTCTCCTTCATCGCGACCGGCAACTCGACCATTCAGCTAGCGGCCGAGCCGAGCATGCGCGGCCGTGCGCTCGCCCTGTGGCAGGTGGCATTCCAGGGCACCACGCCCGCCGGCGGCCCGCTGATCGGCTGGATCATCGCGGCGGCCAGCCCGCGCGTCGGCCTCGCCGTCGGCGGCGCGTCCTGCCTGGTGGCCGTCGCGGGCGGTGCGTACCTGTCCAGCCGGTACCGCAGGCTACTCCCACTCGATCGTGGCGGGCGGCTTGCTGGTGATGTCGAGCACGACGCGGTTGATCTGCGGCACCTCGTTCGTAAGCCGGGTGGAGATCGTGGCGAGCACCGAGTCCGGCAGCCTGGCCCAGTCCGCGGTCATGGCGTCCTCGCTGGTCACCGGCCTGAGCACGACGGGGTACCCGTAGCTGCGGCCGTCGCCCTGGACACCGACCGAGCGCACGTCGGCCAGCAGCACCACCGGGCACTGCCAGATGCGCCGGTCGAGCCCTGCGGCGGACAACTCCGCTCGCACGATCGCGTCGGCCGCCGCGACGATCGCCAGCCGCTCCGCGGTGACCTCGCCGACGATCCTGATGGCCAGGCCGGGGCCGGGGAAGGGCTGCCGCCAGACGATCTCGTCCGGCAGCCCTAGCTGCCTGCCCACCTCGCGCACCTCGTCCTTGAACAGCTCACGGAGCGGCTCGACCAGCTCGAACTTCAGGTCCGCGGGCAGCCCGCCGACGTTGTGGTGCGACTTGATGGTGGCCGTTCCCGTCCCGCCGCCCGACTCCACCACGTCCGGATAGAGCGTGCCCTGAACCAGGAACGGGGCCGTCGTGCGCTCGCCCGCTATCTCCCGCGCGGCCCGCTCGAACGCGCGGATGAACTCGCGGCCGATGACCTTGCGTTTCCGCTCCGGGTCGGCGACCCCGGCCAGCGCGGCGAGGAACGCCTCGGCCGCGTCGACGACCTTCAGGTCCACGCCGGTCGCGGCGACGAAGTCCTTCTGCACCTGCTCGGCCTCGCCGGACCGCAGCAGCCCGTGGTCGACGAAGACGCACGTGAGCCGCGAGCCGATCGCGCGCTGCACGAGCGCGGCAGCCACCGCGGAGTCGACGCCGCCGGACAGGCCGCAGATCGCCGAGCCGCCGCCGACCTGCGCGGCGATGCGCCCGGTCTGCTCCTCGATGACGCTGCTCATGGTCCAGGTCGGCGGGCACCCGGCCGCGGCGAGGAACGCGCGCAGCATCGCCATGCCGTGCTCGGTGTGCAGCACCTCGGGATGGAACTGCATGCCGTATAGCTGCCGGTCGGGGGCCTCGGCCGCGGCGACCGGCGTGCCCGCCGTGGTGGCGGTGACCGCGAAGCCCGGCGGCGCGAGCGCGCAGGTGTCGCCGTGCGACATCCACACCCGCTGCTGCCCGGGCAGCCCGGCCAGCAGCACGCCCGCGACCGCGGCCGTGCGCAGCTCGGTGGCCCCGTACTCGCCCGTTCCCGTATGCCTGACTTCACCACCGAGGTCGCGCACCATCAGCTGGAAGCCATAGCAGATACCGAGGATCGGGACTCCGGTGGCCAGCAGGCCGGGCGGCGCGGGCGGCGCGCCGGGGGCGTAGACGGAGGCTGGCCCGCCGGACAGGATGATCGCAGCCGGGCGCAGCGCCAGCATGTCGGCAGCCGGCATGGTGCTCGGCACTATCTGGGAGTAGACGTGACACTCGCGGACCCGGCGCGCGATCAGCTGCGCGTACTGGGCGCCGAAGTCCACCACCAGCACCGGGCCCGATTCCAGGCTGGCCTGGTCGCCGTGCAGCATCCCTGAAGTCTAGTGAGCGGGGCCGACCCGGCGCGCGGGTCAGCCGGGCGGGGCGGGCGGCTCGGCTGGCTTGGCCGGGCTGACCAGCACCCGAGAGATCCGGCGGCCGTCCAGCTGGGTGACGGTCAGCCGCCGCCCGGCCAGGTCTGCGTACTCGCCGCCCTGCGGCAGGTGGCCGAGAGCGGCGAGCAGGTAGCCGGCCACCGTCTCGTAGGGACCTTCGGGCAACTCCACGCCCGTCTGCTCGGCGAACTCGTCGAGGTTGAGGAGGCCGTCGACCTCGAGCTCGCCGCTGTGCAGCTGGCGGGCGTGCCCGGCGTCGGTGTCGTACTCGTCCTGAATGTCGCCGATCAGCTCCTCGACCAGGTCTTCCAGCGTCACGATCCCGGCGGTACCGCCGTACTCGTCGACGACGATCGCCAGGTGCGCGCGGTCCTTGCGCATCTCCGAGAGGGCGGGCAGCACCATCTTGCTGATCGGCAGGAACTTCACCGGCCGGCACACCTCGCCGACGTGGCGTGTGTCGAGGACCGATCGGCTGTCCAGCAGGTCGCGCGCGTGCACGAAGCCGATGACGTCGTCGTAGGACTCCTGATACACCGGGAACCGGGAGTACCGGGCTTGCTCGGCTATCGACGCGGCCTGTTTCAGCGGCATCGACGCCGGCAGGAACTCCACCTCGGTCCGGGGCACGAGCACCTCGCGGATCTGCCGCTTGCCCGCGTCGAACACTTCGGTGACGATGTGCCGCTCGTCCGGGCTCAGCGCCTGGTGACCGGCCACCAGGTCGCGCAGCTCCTCGTCTGTCATCACCCCGCGAGCCGCGGCCGGGTCGCCGCCGAGCAGGCGGACGACCACGTTCGTGCACTTCGACAGCAGCCAGACCAGCGGCCTGGCCAGCGTGGCCAGCCGGTCCACCACCGGTCCGGCGATGAGCGACACCCGGACGGAGCGCTGCAGCGCGATCCGCTTGGGTGCGAGCTCGCCGAACACCAGCGTGAAGAACGAGATGACCAGCGTCACCGCGATCAGGGCCAGCGGGTCACCGACCGCGCGCGGCAGGTACTTGCTCAGCTCGTTCCCGAGCCGGTTCGACAGCAGCGCAGCGCCGAACGCGCCCGACAGCAAGGTTGCCACCGTGACGCCGATCTGGACCGAGGACAGGAACCTGTTCGGGTCCTGGGCCAGCTTCGCCGTCCGCTGCCCGCGCCGGCCGCGGCGGCTCAGCGAGCGCACCTGGCCCTCGCGCAGCGATACCAGCGCCATCTCGGCACCGGCGAAGAATCCGCCGATCAGGATCACGGCAAGGACGAGAAGAATATCCCAGCCGACGCCATTCACGTCCGGATCCCCGACCCTCGTCAACTCGTCTCGCGCGTCCGGCTGGAGCCCCCCGGGTGCCCGCAGCCGCCCGGAACCCGGTCGCGCGGTAATTTGCAATAGTCTATGCAGTCTGCCCGTCCCGCCGGACCGTACTCACCGAGCCTGACCGCGTGGTCAGCGTGACGACGACCGCTTATAGCGGGATTTGCCGTGCTGGCGCCCCGTGCGGCTCGGTGTTCGGTGTTCTGCGTTCGGCGTTCGGCGGGCGGCGGGCACGACACCCGCACGGCGGAGAAGGGAAGGTGGCCGTGGCCGGCTTGCGCGACGAGGCGGCGGCGATCGGAACCGGGCTGACCGAGCTGCGCCGGTCGATCCACGCCGAGCCGGAGATCGGGCTGGACCTGCCCCGGACGCAGCGCAAGGTGCTCGACGCGCTCAGCCCGCTGCCGGTCGACGTCAGCGTGGGTGACGGCCTGAGCTCGGTGACCGCCGTACTGCGCGGCGGGCGGCCGGGCTCCGCGATCCTGCTGCGCGCCGACATGGACGCGCTCCCGGTCACCGAGCAGTCTGGGGTCAGCTACGCCGCGCGGCTGCCCGGCGCGATGCACGCGTGCGGGCACGACCTGCACACCGCGATGCTGACCGGTGCCGCGCAGCTGCTGGCAGCGCACCGGGACGAACTGGCTGGCAGCGTCATCTTCATGTTCCAGCCCGGTGAGGAGGGCTCGGGCGGCGCGCGGCTCATGATCGAGCAGGGCGTCCTCGACGCGGCCGGGCAGCGGCCCGTCGCGGCCTATGCGCTGCACGTGGCCTCCGGCCTGCTGCCGCTCGGCCTGGTCGCCAGCCGGACCGGCACGATGCTGGCCGCTGCCGACACCCTGCACATCACCGTGCACGGCCGTGGCGGCCACGGCTCTCAGCCGCATCACGCCGCCGATCCGATCCCGGTTGCCTGCGAGATCGTGCTGGCCCTGCAGGCGATGGTGACCAGGCGGTTTGACGTCTTCGACCCGGTCGTGCTGACCGTCGGCTCGTTCCACGCCGGCACGGCCGACAACGTCATCCCGGACGACGCTCAGCTGCACGCCACCGTCCGGTCCTTCTCGCCCGGAGCCAGGGCCGCCATCCAGCAGGCAGCGCCGAGGCTGGCCCGTGACGTCGCGACCGCCCACGGGCTGACCGTGACGGCGGACTACGAGGACGGCTACCCGGTGACGATCAACAACGACGCGGAGGTGGCGTTCGCCGAGCAGGCAGTCGCCGACGTCCTCGGTCCGGGCCGGTTCGTGACCGCGCCCAACCCGATCCCCGGCGCAGAGGACTTCTCGTACGTGCTGAACGAGGTGCCCGGCGCGTATCTGATGCTCGGCGCCGTGCCTGCGAGCGCCGACCCGCTCACTGCGCCCTTCAACCACTCGGCGCACGCCGTCTTCGACGACGCCGCGCTGCCGGACGGCGCAGCGCTCTACGCCTCGCTGGCGCTGCGCAAGCTGGCAGGCGGCGCGACGGTCTAGGCCGCGCCGCGGGACACCGCCCGGCCCGGTTCTACAGGCTGGCGACGTCCGCCTGCTTGGCCCGGACCGCCTCGGCCGCCGTTCGCAGGGCCGCCAGCTCGGCGCTGGTGAGGTCGCGTTCCACTATCCGCTCGACCCCGGTCGCGCCGATCTCGCCTTCGACGCCCAGGTACACGCCCGAGATGCCGTACTCCCCGTCCACCCAGGTGCACACCGGCATGACCGTCTCGGCGTCCTCGGCAACCGCCCTGACCATCCGGGCCGCGGCAGCGGACGGCGCGTAGTAGGCCGACCCGGTCTTCAGCAGCGCGACGATCTCGCCGCCGCCGCCTCGGGTCCGCGCCACCAGTTGCTCGATCTCCGCAGCCGAGAGCAGGTCGGCAAGCGGCTTTCCGTCGACCGAACACGCCGACGGGACCGGGACCATGGTGTCACCGTGCGAGCCGAGGGTCAGCGTCGTGACCGAGCCCACCGGAACGCCCAGCCGCTCGGCCACGAAGTAGCTGAACCTGGCCGTGTCCAGCAGGCCGGCCTGGCCCATCACCCGGTGGGCGGGGAAGCCAGAGACGTTCGCGGCCAGGGCGGTCATTTCGTCGAGCGGATTCGACACGACGATCAGCACCGCATCGGGAGCGTGCTTGACTACCTGCTCGGTCACGCTGCGGACGATCTTTGCGTTGACGCCGATCAGGTCCATCCGGCTCATGCCGGGCTTGCGCGGCAGGCCCGCGGTGATGACCACGATCCGCGAGCCAGCGATGACCTCGTAGCCCTCCCCTGAAGTCCCGGTCGTCTGGCCGGTGACCTTCGTCTCGAAGCCCTCGATCGGCCGCGACTGGTTCATGTCGAGCGCGAGCCCTTCCGGCTTGCCCTCGACGATGTCGGTGAGGACGACCTCGTCGAAGATGTCGTACTCGGCAAGTCGCTGTGCCGTCGTCGAGCCGTAGAACCCGGCGCCGACGACCGTTACCTTTCCGGTTCGAGCCATTCCCGTCTTCTCCCTCGGGCGTGGGTTGCGCTGCGGTCAGCGCTGACGTCAGGACGCGGCCATGGCGGCGCGCAAGTTCTCATCGAGTGCCGCCAGGAACTCCTCGGTGGTCAGCCACGGGGTCGCACCGCCGACGAGGATGGCCAGATCCTTGGTCATCTTCCCGCTCTCCACGGTCTCGATGCACACGCGCTCGAGCAGGTCGGCGAACGCGGTCACCTCGGGCGTGCCGTCCAGCTTGCCGCGGTGCGCGAGGCCGCGGGTCCAGGCGAAGATCGACGCGATCGGGTTGGTGGACGTGGGCTTGCCCTGCTGGTGCTGCCGGTAGTGCCGGGTCACGGTGCCGTGCGCCGCCTCAGCCTCCACCGTCCGGCCATCGGGGGTCATCAGCACGCTCGTCATGAGGCCGAGCGAGCCGTAGCCCTGGGCCACGATGTCGGACTCGACGTCACCGTCGTAGTTCTTGCAGGCCCAGACGATGCCGCCGTTGCCCTTGATCACCTGCGCCACCATGTCGTCGATGAGCCGGTGCTGGTAGAAGATCCCGGCGGTCTCGAACTCGGCCTTGAACTCGCTCTCGAAGACCTCGGCGAAGATGTCCTTGAACCGGCCGTCGTAGGCCTTGAGGATCGTGTTCTTGGTGGACAGGTACAGCGGGTAGCCGCGGCTCAAGGCGTAGCGCATGCTCGCCCGCGCGAAGTCGCGGATCGAGTCGTCGAAGTTGTACATGGCCATCGCCACGCCACTGCCAGCGAACGTGGCCACCTGATACTGCCGGCGATCGCCGCCGCGCTCCGGCGTAAACGAGATGTGCACCGTGCCCGGCTCTGGCACCACGAAGTCGGTCGCCCGGTACTGGTCGCCGTGCGCGTGCCTGCCGATGACGATGGGCTGGGTCCAGCCGGGCACGAACCGCGGGACGCTGGAGATCACGATCGGCTCGCGGAAGATGACGCCGCCAAGGATGTTGCGGATGGTGCCGTTCGGCGACTTCCACATCTTCGTCAGGCCGAACTCGGTAACCCTGTCCTCGTCCGGGGTGATCGTGGCGCACTTCACCCCGACCCCGTGCCGCTTGATCGCCTCGGCGGCGTCGACTGTGACCTGGTCGTCGGTGGCCTCGCGGCGCTGGATCGACAGGTCGTAGTACTCGAGCTCGACGTCGAGGTACGGCAAGATGAGCTGATCCTTGATGAACTGCCAGATGATCCGCGTCATCTCGTCACCGTCGAGCTCGACGACGGGGTTTACTACCTTGATCTTCGACATGCCGTTGCGAGTCCCTTCATCACGCCAGTCAGCCGGAGGTCCGGCAGGTACGGCGGGTCACGAGCCGGGCACCTTGGCGATCAGCCCAGCCACCAGCAGGCCGCTACCGAGCAGGGCCAGCGCTGCGACGTCCAGCAGTCGCCGCCGTGACGCGAGCATGCCGACCCTTTTCTCCGGCAGCACGAGCCTGGCCAGCGCTCCCGCGAGCAGCGCTCCGGCTACCACCAACGTACCGCCCCTGACCGCCTGGTTGCCGCCGCGGACCGTGATCAACCCGGCGGCGACCCCGGCCAGCACGATCCAGTACGGCAGGTGCGCCGTCAGCCGGTGCCTGGCGCGTCCGCCGTCGCCGGGCTCACCCGGCGGGTCCGGAACTCGAGCCGAGTGCTTCACCGGGCATCGATCAGCGCAGGGGCTGGGGCAACCACGGTGGGCAGTGTACTGGCGTGGCCGACCGGTTATGACCCAGCCCTGGCTGGGTAACCCCAAGGTGACACCGGACTAGCCGGCCGGTCACATCAGGAGCGTCATGCCAGAGTCAGCACCGGAGGGCCGACCCTCCGCACCCCTCCGCGACATCCCCCATCTGATCATCGAGAGCACCGGCGCAGTCGTCCGGCTGCGCCCGGACGTCACCACGATCGGGCGCGGCCAGTCAGTCGACGTCCGGCTCGACCACCCGAGCGTTTCCAAGCTGCACGCCGAGATCGTCCGGCGCGGACCCTACGCGTACGTGAACGACTTCGGGTTATCTCGGCACGGCACCAGGGTCAACGGCAAGGTGGCTGCGCAGCGGCTGCTGGAGAACGGCGATGTGCTGTCGTTCGGCACGCAGCGCTGCCGGGTCAGCGGCCTGGCCGACGAGCAGCTCGCGGAGCCAGCGCTGCACCGGTCAGCGACACCGGAGCTGACCAGGCGCGAACTGGACGTCGTCGCCGCGCTGTGCAAGCCCGCGCTGAGCCAGGAGCCGTTCGTCTCGCCGGCGACCGCGCGCGACATCGCGGCCGACCTCGTGGTGACCGAGGCGGCCGTGAAGCAGCACCTGCTGCGGCTGTACCAGAAGCTGCACATCCCCGCCGGACCG
Source organism: Streptosporangiaceae bacterium (assembly GCA_030037785.1). Lineage (GTDB taxonomy): Bacteria > Actinomycetota > Actinomycetes > Streptosporangiales > Streptosporangiaceae > JAJYUU01. Next base: position 892 of record JASHQA010000313.1, on the reverse strand, counting down.
AACCGCCGGGTGCGGCTGGCCAACGAGGTGGTGACGCGCGGCCTGGTACGGCCGCTGCCCGGCGCTGCACTCGACCGCTACTCGCCCGCGGTCCCGGCGCTGCCGGAGTCCCGCGGCGCTGGCGGGCTGGCTGGCAGCGGACCGGGCGACCATGTCAGCACGGTGGTGCCGCTCGCAGGGTGAGGGAGCGCGGCGCGGGAGCGCGGCGCGGGAGCGCGGGGTCAGATGCGCTCGATCCAGCGCACGACCTGCCTGCCGACGGCTGCGACGTTCGACAGCGGCTGGTGGCTGGTGCTGACCGCGGCCTGAAGCTGGCTGCCCAGATGCACCACGGGCCAGTAGCCGGGCGCGAGCGTCAGCGCGGCGCCGACTACGGCCAGGCCGATGACCGCCAGCCCGACGCAGCCGAGCACCGCCGCTGGGACCGACCGGAAGACCCGGCCATAGCACCTGCCGAGCGGGCGGCGGCAGCCGGCCGAGCCGGGCCCGAGGCAGTAGCACGCCACAACCGCGCCAGCCGCGTAGCTCATGGCCCTGGGCAGGTCGGCCGATCCGGCCGCGAGCACCGCCAGCACCGCGGCCGCCGCGGCACACAAGAGGGCGAGCGGCGCGAGCAGAACGAATCGCAGCACCGTGCGGACCAGCGCCCACGGGTAGAAGACCGTCGCCGTGACCGCATCCGCTGGCCGGGCTGGCTGGCCCATCCGGCGTCTGACCAGGCGCTTCGCGGTCAGGTCAGCGGCGCGGAGCAGCACAAGCCCGGCAACTGCCGCCGCCGCGCCGGCCACCGGAAGCAGCACGCTGAGCCCGATGAGGGCCAGCATCGTCGCCAGCACCATGAGGAACCTGGCCGGGCCCGGCAGCGCGGGGCCGGCGCGCTGGCGGGCCGCAT
>JASHQA010000312.1 GCA_030037785.1 Streptosporangiaceae bacterium | reverse complement strand
CACCGAGGTGCCGCGCGCCGAGGCCTTGGACGCGGTAACCCTCACCAGCGAGGACGGCTGGCCGGGCGGCGCCGGGGACGAGGCTGCTGCGGCCGATACGGCTCAGCTACCCGGTGAGAGCGAGGCGACCCGAGTCATGACCCAGGCCGCCGGGTCCGCCTGGCCGATCCCCCCCGACCGTCGGCCCGACGTGAGCGGCTCCCGCGCAGACCTGGTGGCGGAAGGCCAGCCGCGGAGCGGCATCCTGCCCGGCGGCCAGCCAGCCGTCGCGCGGCCGGTCCGGGCCGCCGATTCCGGTGCCGGCGCCGCACCCCCGCGCGTCTTCCTGATGGATGCGAGCCAGGCAGTGCTGGCCTGGGCACGCCGCCGCAGCCTCGGACTCAGCTCGGCGTGCGGCATCTCGGTGGCGCTCGCGGCCTGCGCCGCGGTCTGGTTCTCGGCGGGCACCACGATCGCCATCGTGCGCGGCGTCGCCGCACTCTGGGCGGGCTATCTGGTCCTAGCCGCCGGACGGGTCATCGCGGCACGGGCCGCCGGATCGGATGCAAGCGAGGCTGCGGGCGAGGTTCGGCAGGCGGGTCCCGCGGCGTGGCTGGCCGCGCTGGGCGGTGCCCTTGCCGAGGCTGTCGTCTATCTCGGCCTCGTGCTCGGCGCCGCCGCCGAGCACTGGCCAGGCAGCTGGAAGCTCGGCGTCACCGTGGTCGGGCTCGTGGCGGTGCGAAACGTCATGACGGCCTGCTCGACACCGTACGGATTCGGTGACCCGCCCGCCAGCACGGTCGGCAGAATAGCCGCGGCCATCGTCACGATGCCCATCGGCGGGCGCATCCTGGTGATCGGCGTCGTGGCGCCGATCTGGGGGGCCCGCACTGCCCTGCTCGTGCTCGTCGCCTGGGCGATCAGCTCCGTCGGCTACGGGCTCGCGGGCCACGCGTCGGCCGACTTCGCGCCGGAGGGCTCCGGGCCAGCTGGCGACGGACCGGTCGCCGCCCCGGCCTCCTTGCTGCGGCTGCGCGACGACGGTGCACTGGCCCGCGCGCTAGGCGCCCTCGTGCGCGGCAACCTGCTCCCGCTGCCGCCGGCCATGCTGAGCCTGGCAGCCGTGTCGGCGCTCGCCGCGCTCGGCCTGCACGGCCTGCCGGGAGAGCTGACGATCGGTCCCGCCATCGTCATGCTGCTGGCCGCGCCCGGATCGGCCAACCCGCACACCGGGCGGTTCGACTGGCTTGTCCCCGTGCTGCTGCTCGGCGCGCAGGTGCTCTACCTTGCGGCCATGGGTCAGGGCGAGCGGGTGCCAGGCCCGGTCATCTTCGCCCTGGTGGCCGCCCTGCTCGTGCGGTACGCCGAGCTCGCGTTCGCTAGCCGGCCGGTGTTCCTCACCAGGCCACGTCGGCACCTCGGCTGGGGCCGCGAGTATGGCACCGACCTGGGCTGGGAGGGGCGGGTGCTGATCGCCGGCGTGGCCGGCGCGCTGGGCGTCGCGACGGCGGGCTACCTGGCCCTGACCGCGTACCTAGTGCTTCTGGTCGGTGCGAAAGTCGTGCGCACCTGCCTCGCGCCCGAGGAAGGCCGCTGGTGATCGGCCTGGTCATGGCCGCGGGCGCGAGCCGTCGCCTGCGGCCCGAGACCGACCACATGCCCAAGGCGCTGCTGCCCGTGGACGGCGAGTCGACCATCCTCGACCTCGGGCTCCGTAACCTAGCCGCGGTGGGTATCGCCGACGTGGTCGTGCTCGTGGGCTACGCCGCCGCGACGGTAGCCGACCGCGTACCAGCCCTGGAGCGGCGGCACGGCGTGGCGCTCGAACTAGTCCACAACGCCCGAGCCGAGGAGTGGAACAACGCCTACTCGCTCTGGCTCGCGCGCGAGCACTTCGGCCGGGGGGTGCTGCTGATCAACGGCGACACCGTGCACCCGGTCAGCGTCGAGCGGACCTTGCTGGCGGCCAGGGACGGCGCCTGCGACCTGATCCTGGCGCTGGATGACGTCAAGGAGCTGGCGGCGGAGGAGATGAAGGTCACCCTCGGGCCGCACGGGCGGCTGAGCCGGATCAGCAAGCAGCTAGAGCCCGCTGGAGCCGACGGCGAGTACATCGGTGCCTCGCTGATTGAGCCGCGGGCCGCGGCAGCCCTGGCTGCTGCCCTCGAGAGCACCTGGCGGCGCGATCCCGGGCTCTATTACGAGGACGGATACCAGGAGCTCGCCGACCGGGGCGGGGTCGTGGTGGCGGCCCGGATCGGCGTGGTGGACTGGGTTGAGGTCGATGACCACCGCGACCTGAGACGTGCCAGGACCATCGCGAGCCGCTGCTAGGTCACGGATGGCCGCGGCCGCGCACGGGACCGCCCGGAGCAGACCGGGCGGCGCGGCGGGCCGGATCATGGGGGAGTTATGCCGCTGCTGACCCGGATGCTGCCGTCGCCGCTTGTCATCGATGTCCGGCCCGGCGCGGTGGGCAGGCTCGGGGCGCTGCTGGCCGATCACCGGATCGCCACGTCTGGCCGGGTAGCGGTGGCCGTCGGCCCGACCCAGGGCGAGAGCATCGCCGCGGAGCTCGACGTCGGGGCGGCGGAGTTTTTCAGGGTGCCCGCCGGCACCCACGAAGCGGCAGCCGCGCTCGGCACCCGACTGCGCGCTGGCTCCTTCGAGGTGGTCGCCGGCATCGGCGGCGGCCAGACGATCGACGTCACCAAGTTCGCTGCGCACATGGCCGGGATTCCGATGGTCGCCGTGGCCACGAGCCTCTCGCACGACGGCATCTGCTCGCCGGTCGCGACGTTGCGGCACGAGTCCGGCGCCGGGTCGTACGGCGTCGCCATGCCGGTTGCCGTGATCGTCGATCTCGACCGGGTGCGCCGGGCACCCGGTCCGATGGCCACGGCCGGCATCGGCGACGTCCTGGCCGACCTGTCGGCGATCGCGGACTGGGAGCTCGCGGCCGCCGATCTCGGCGAGAAGATCGACGGCCTGGCCGTCGCCATGGCCAGATCGGCCGCGCAGGCGGTGCTGCATCAGCCCGGCGACGCCAGCTCGGCTCGGTTCCTGACCGTTCTCGCGGAGTCGCTCATCCTGTCCGGTCTCGCGATGGCGGTCGCCGGCTCCAGCCGGCCCGGCAGCGGCGGCGAGCACGAGATCATGCACGCCGTCAACCAGCTCTACCCCGGCGCCGCGAGCCACGGCGAGCTGGCAGGCATGGGCAGCGTGTTCTGTGCGTTCCTGCGCGACGACGCCGAGCAACTCGATCTGCTCGCCGGCTGTCTGTCCCGGCACGGCCTGCCGCGGACACCGGCCGAGCTTGGCATGTCGCACGCCGACTTCGCTAGGGCGGTGCGGTGCGCGCCAGACACGCGGCCCGGCCGGTACACCATCCTGGAGCGGCTCGCCCTGACCGAGGACGACATCGTCGAGCGAGTGGACGCCTGCGCCAAGGCGGTCGCCGGCTAGCCGGATCCTCCGGTGGCGGCTCTGGCGCCGGGCGCGAGCCGCCAGCCCAGGACGTTTCCGATGCGGGTGGTCGGCTGGCCGAACAGCTGGATCAGGAAGCTGCCAAGCCGGCTCGTCGTGGTGGTCACGGCGACCACCGCGGCAGGCCGCCAGGTTGCCAGATCCGCGCTGATCTGCTGCCGAGAAGGCTTCGGCTTGACCGGTGTGCCGAAGTACAGGTAGTCGATGTACCACGACGTCGGTGTCATCCCGGACCGGCCCGCCCGGCCGAGCCTGCCCTTCTGGTTCGGGGCGATGAAGTCCCCGCCGATCATCGTGGTCGGCTCGCCGCTGTCGGCCTGCCAGCGCATGACTGCCGAGGCGCCGGAGTACGGGTACGGCGCGAGCAGCACGCGTGCGTTCGCGGGCAGCTGGAGCGCGGTGAAGGTCGCCGTCCACCCGGCGGGCAGCTGGGTGACCGGCACCGGCGCGTAGGGCGCCGGAATGACCGGCAGCAGGGCCAGGGCGGCAATCCCGGTCGCGATCTTCGCGCCGTGCCGCCAGTTGGCGAACGGAGCGAACTGACCGCTGCGGGCGAGGTCCAGCGCACATGCCAGCACGGCCGCCGCCGCCGCGTCGGCCAGGATGGACAGCCGATCGGGCACCAGTCCGTCGATCACAGGGACGTGCTTGAGGAGCTGCCAGGGCAGCAGGAAGCCGGGCAGCGTCAGGTGCGGCTGCAAGGGCTTGCCGCCCATCGCGAGCCACTCGAGGAGCACGCAGGTGAGGCCGGCGACCCGGATGGGCAGGTGCTGCCAGAAGTAGACGATCGCGGCCAGCAGCACGACGATCAGCGGGATGCCGAGGTAGGCGAGGTACTCGGGGAGCGGCTGCGGATAGTTATTGGCGACCAGGGCGGAGGCGTGGGTGTGCAGCAGCACCCCCTCGGACGGGTTGACGAACGCCTGCGGCAACGTACCCAGGCTGGTCAGGCGGCCGTGATAGCTGATGATCGTTGTTGCCGCGGCGCTGCTGGCAGCCACGCCGTGGAACTGGATCCACAGTGCTCGCGCGCTCAGCACCAGGCCGACAAGGGCCGCGACACCCAGTCCGACGGCAGCCGGCCTGAGCCGCGGCAGGACCTCGTGTGGTCGGCAGGCCGCCAGCACGGCGAGCAGGACCACAGCCGCGATGGCGGCGTCGACCAGGGCTTCCTCGCTGACGAACAGCTGGGCAGCGGCCATGAGCCCGAGCCAGATGCCGTTGCGGACCGGCCGCCCTCGGCCGGTTGCCAGCCGAAGCACCCGGTCAATCATCAGCGGCGGCAGGATCGCGAGTACCAGCGAGTAGTGCCCGATGCCCGAGTTGACCAGGGCAGGCGAAAAGCCGTACAGCGCGCCGCCGAGCGCCGCCGCGAGCAGGCTCGCGTGCCAGCGGCGCAGCACGTAGCACATGGCAGCGGCCGAGCCCGCGAAGCCGATGATGAGCAGGGCGGTGAGTGCAACCTGCGGGCCGAACAGCAGCGTCACCGGCGATACCACGATCCCCGGCAACAGCAGCGAGGTGTTCCACATCAGGTTGACGCCGTGCGGGGCGTTCATCGCCGTGGTCACGAGCGCTGGGAGGCGCAGATGCGCCACGGCGGAAGCGCTGTAGCGCAGGAACCACGTTGCCTGGTTGACGTCCTCGACGTCCCCGTTCTGACGCGTGCCGGCCGGGTGCACCAGCAGGCGGCCGGTGACGTAGAGCGCGCCGAGTACGTAGCAGTACCCGATGATCGCCTGGCGGCTGCGGAGCCAGTCACGCGCACCGAGGCGTACCGGCCGCTGCGGCGACGTGACCGCCTCGGTGGCAAGTCTCGTCACCGCGGCCTCCTTCGGGAATTCTCTCAGCTTTTCTTCAGCAAGTTTTCTTCAGCAAGTAACAGCTGTATCGCGGCGCGGCAAAGATAGCGCAATATGCGCGGCGCTCTGGCACGATCGACACAGAGTTTATTGTGCCTATGCGACGATTTCCGTCGGCCCTGTGTACTGAAGTCGGCGGAAATGCAGTCGCCAGTTTACGGTAAGACCTACAGGAGCCGGGGCGACTCAGGCGTTGTCTCATACGTGACCACCTGACGCCACCCCAAACTGGCCCGAGCGGCTATCGGGCCGACGCTGGCGGGTAGGCTCATGGCGCTGCCGTCGCGCTCGCTGGGAGTCGTTCGTGCATGACCTCAAAGTAAGCGGCCAGCAGGCAATCGGGGCCAACCAGTCGGCGCGCAGGCGGCTGGGGCGAGAGAGCCCGGTATGGCTGGTGCTGGTCGCTGCCGCGTTCCTCGCGGCCGAGTTGACCCCCGCGCTGCTCCGGCTGCCGTTGGGCGCGGACGAGATCACCTACATCGCCCGGACGAGCGTTCGCGTCTCGGGCGTCATGCTGCCGCCGGTGCATGGCCAGGGGGCGGGGCTGCTCGCGGCTCCGGTGACGCTGCTGACCGATTCGCTGGCGGTCATCCGCAGCTGGATGTCCCTGCTGTCCGCGGTTGGCTTGTTGCTGGCGCTGCTGTGCTGGCGCGGGCTGCGCCCGATGTGGGTGCTGGCCCTGGCCGGCCTGATCCTGGCGAGCATGGGCATCACCCAGTACAGCGGCGTCCAGATCTACCCCGACTGGTGGGGCGCGCTCGGGGTGCTGGCGCTCACCGGGCTGTTCCTGCAAGCTGTCAGCGGTCGGCTCCGGCCAGGGGTCGTGCTGCCGCTGATCGCCCTCGCCAGCCTGGTCATCGTGGCGATGCGGCCGCAGAACATCGTGTTCATCATGGGCCCGGCGATCCTCGCCGCCGTCGTGGTACCCGGCTGGCGCAACCGCAGAGTCCTGCTCGCGATGGCCGTCGGGGCTGCGCTGGCCTGCCTGGAATGGATCATCGGGGCGTACGTCTGGTATGGGGGGCTGGCCACCCGGCTGCATGAGGCCAGCCAGGAGCCGCCCGCACTCCGCCTGTACTTCTCGCTCGGTACCCAGCTGAAGGTGCTGAGTGGGCCGTGGTACTGCATGCCGCCGGGAGGGTGCCGTGGCTGGGCCATGCCGGGGGAGTCGGCCTGGTGGGTGGTCTTCCTGGGCGTGGCCGTCCTCGGCCTGTGGGTGACCTGGCGGACTGCGGCGAAGGCGTCGGCGGTGCTGGCAGCGGCAACCGCCGTGTGGGTGATCGCGTTCTACACATTCCTGGTGCCCTTCGGCGCGCCGCGCTACATCCTGCCGTCGCTGGCGCTGATGTCAATCCTCGCCGCGGACGCGGTCGCCTGGCTCGTGACGCAGGCCCCTTGGCGGACGACCGCGGTGGCGTTTGCCTGCGTGTTCCTGCTGTCTGGCGTCGTGTCGCAGCGGTACGTGCTGCAGCGCGAGGTCGCCACTGAGGGCCAGGGACGGCAGTTCCAGGCGAAGGCGGCGGAACTCCGCAGCCTGGGTGTCCGGCCGCCGTGCGCCATCTACTCGCCGTCTGTTGCCTACTACGTGGGGTGCACGGCGCCGTGGACGGGTGGCACCATGCATGAGGTGCTCAGCCTCACCCCGCAGGGTGCGGACGGCTGGCGCAAGGAGAAACTGCCGAACGGCTCGACGGTTTACGTCCCTCGCTAGCGCCTGCTGACTGGGTCCGGCGGCGAGCCGGCAGCTCGGCTACGACCCGTCCGGGCCTGCGAATGCGCTGCTGTCATCGCAGATGTTGGTGTTGCCGGTAATCCCGCCGTAGGTGGCGGCGAGATTGGATACCGAACTGCTACCCGAACTGGACGAGCCCAGCGACGTGAAGCTTGACCCCAGGATGAGCTCCACCCCCGAGCCCGTCAGGCTCGGATCCTCCTGAAGCTGGGAGCTGCTCACGATCTGCTCGAGGGTCTGTGCCGCCGGCAGCTCGGCCGCGTCCTTGTACTCGATCACCGACTTCGTGTACGTGTCGGTGGCCGCGTCGGCGGGCGAGCCCACCACGTCGTAGCCAAGCTGGCTCAGGCTCGCTGACGTGGACGTGGCCAGGCCAGCCGTGGTGGTCCCGTTCAGCACCTGCACCTGCACGTCGGCGGGGCTGACGGTCTGGACCGGCGGGGACGACGAGCTGGTCGTCGGCAGCGTGGTGTCGTGAGCGATCGCGGAGAACAGCGAGTTGGCCTCCGGCTGCACCCACTGAACCCAGTCAGAGTTGCCGCTGGTCGGTTCCTCCGACGAGTCGATCCACTGCGCGTTGCCGGTGTAGGTGGTCCACGGCACCGTGACGAACTGCACCGAGTCGCCCTTGAGCCCACGCAGGTCCTCGGCGATGCGCAGCATGACTTCGGGTGTCAGGCCGGTATCGGTGACGATGTCCTGGTGGGAGGTCAGCGCGTCGATGATCGACAGCATGGTGGTGGGGCTCTTCAGCAGGCTGCTGTGCTCGATGCCCTGGAACAGCGACGCCATCAGGAACTGGTCGCGCTGGATGCGCTGCGGGTCAGAACCGAGGCCAAGGTCCTCCCTGGTGCGCCAGAACGCGAGCGCCTCCGGACCGTAGATGTGGTGCATGCCCGCGCTGAGGTCGAGATTGGACATCGGGTCGTCGACGGCCTCGGGCAGGCACACGTTGACACCGCCCAGCTCGTTGATCACCTGCTCGAATCCGGAGAAGGTCAGCTCGATGAAGTCGTTGATGTGGATGCCGGTGGTCTGCTCGATGGTCTCCCACAGGCAGCCAGGGCCGCCGTAGGCAAAGGTGGCATTGACCTGCTCGATGTCGTCCAGCGGCTGTGCTGACTGACCAGTTGTCCCGCCCTCGGGGGTGCAGTTCAGGATCGGCACGACCGAGTCGCGCGGGACGCTGATGACGTCGACCTCGTGTGAGCCGGGAGCGATGTGCACGATGATGATGGTGTCCGAGCGCGCGCCGTCGATGGCGTCCGCGCCGCCGGTGCCGCCGATCGAGCCGTTCACACCGACGCGGCTGTCGGAGCCGATGAGCAGAAGGTTGATGGCGTTCGGATCGACCGGCGGCCGATTTGGCGCCTGCAGGTCGCCCGACACGTCGACGCGCGCGATGCCGTCCCACACTGACCGATACTTGAGGTAGACCGCGAGCGACCCGCCCGCGACGACAACGGCAAGCAGAACCGCGAGTGACCGCACGACCAGTGTCGCGGTCCGGTGCTTACGGCCTGGCCGGGGTCCTGGTCTGCGAGCCGGAGGGGCGGGGGGCTTTGACCAGCCGGTGGGGGAACCGTTGTCGGTGGCCATGACTCCTCAGCGGTCAGGGGCGCCCCGATCGGCGTCCGGTGATTTATCCATCGTACGTCGTGTTCATTCGAGCACTGAAAATTGTCAGAAACGCCATGGCAGGCTGGTGATTTCCTGAGTGCTAACTGTGACGTGGCTAATACCGATGCTCATCCGGAGACGCTGCGCGGCACCCATCTACAGTTAACCTGTGGCACCACCGGACCTGACGGACGGCGGGAGCGCCGGCCAGCCGCCGGCGCAGGCCGAAGTTGCTGAGCTGGCCGAGCCGGCCGGCGCCCGTAACGTGGCGACCACGCGGCGGCGACTGACGGCCGCGTTCGTCCCGGTTACTCGTACCCTCCAGCGGATCCGGCCGCCTGGCCCTACGCTTCGTCGGCCGGTGTGGCTGCAGCGCGTGCTCGAGGTCCCGTGGCTCCGCGCCTCGGATGCCGCAGGCGTGCTGCTGGCCCGGTTGACCGTGCTGCCAGCCGTGCTGCTGCTGGCGTGGCTGATTCCGGGCGTGCCGCTGCTGCTTGGCCATGTCTTCCAGCCGGTGCCTGCGCTGCTCATCTCGGTGCCACTCGCCGTCGTGCTCGTCATCATCGGCCTTCGCGTCGGGCCGGCCGCGTGGCCGCGGCTGCAGCTCGTCGGCCGGCGCGCCGAACCCGGCTGGGCCACCTGGTTCGGGCTGCTGACAACCGTCGTGATCGTCGCGGGCCTGACCGGCTGGCAGCTCAGGTATGGCTCAGCGGCGCTGATCGTGACCCGGGATCCTGGCACGTACCTGCAGGCGGGGTACTGGATCGCGCAGCACGGGTCACTGCCGATACCCAAGACGCTGGCTGCCTTTGGCGGCGCTCACTCGGGTCTGAACTTCGGCAGTACTGGCTTCCTGACGCACGGCACGGCCATCTACCCTGCCGTCACCCCCGGCCTGCCCCTGGTGCTCGCCGGAGCCTCCTGGGTCAACGGACCTGCTGCCGCGACCGCCATGGGTCCAGTGCTTGGCGGCCTGGCCGTGCTGAGCTTTGCCGGCCTCGTCGCCCGGCTGGTCGGGCCGCAGTGGGCACCGGCCGGCGCTCTCGTGCTCGGCCTCAGCATGCCGGAGCAGTACGTCGGGCGGACCACGCTCGCTGAGACAGGCCTGCAGATCGTGCTGTTCGGCGGGCTCTGTCTGCTTGCCGACTCGCTCGCGCTCCGCCGCGCCGGACTAGCCGCGGGTGGGTGGCTGACCAACGCCAATCCGGCGGCGCCGCTGTGGGGGAGACGGCGGCTAGCGGCGATCACTCCCGACCGCGTGCTGGCCGCCCTGGGCGGGCTGTCGCTGGGGTTCGGCCTCGTGGTGAGCCTCGACGCGATGGTGTACCTGGTCGTGGTCATTCCGTTCGGCTGCGCGCTCGTGATCGGTCGCCGGCCACAAGCGGCCCCGTTCCCAATCGGAACCGCTGTGGGCGCGTGTTACGGACTGCTCGGCTGCTTTCTGCTGGATCGCCCGTTCTTCGATCGCATCGGTCCCACCGGAGCCCTCGCCGGCGTCGTCGCGTTGTGGCTGGTCGCGCTCGCGGGGGTGCTGACTCAGCTCGCGCGAGTCGGCTGGGTGCGGCGGAACGTGCCGAGGGCGCTGGCGGCCCGGCCACTGCGCTGGCTGCCCGAGCTCGCCTTCCTGGTCGCGCCCGCCGTGCTGATCGGCTTCGCCGTCCGGCCCTACGTGCAGAAGATGCACGGCCAGCCAGACGCCGCGGTGGCTGCCTTCATCGCCGCGCTGCAGCGACAGCAGGGCCTGGCTGTCGACCCGACCCGGACGTACGCGGAACAGGCGCTGTACTGGCTCGTGTGGTACATCGGCCTGCCGACGGTGCTGCTCGGCACCGTCGGCGTCGCGCTGCTGCTTCGTCGCAGCAGCCGCGCGCTGCTGACGTGGCGGGATCCCACCGGCGTCTGGCGGCTGTGGGCGCTGCCGACCGCGATCATCTGCGCCGGGACGGTGGTCGTGCTCTGGGCGCCGGACATCGTCGCCGATCAGCCGTGGGCGAGCCGGCGCCTCGTGGTGTTCGCCATCCCCGGGCTGATTCTGTGCGGGCTCTGGGCCGCAGCCTGGTTCGGCGGGTGGGCCAGGGAACGCGGCGCGAAGCCGGTTACCGCCGGTGTCGTCGGCATCTTCTGCTGCGCGGCGATGCTGCTGCCGACGGTGGCGACGACGTTCGGCCTCGGGCTGAGCCACTCCGGCAGTTCGGGCGGGCTGCGACCCGTGGCGCAGGAGGGGATGGCGCTGGGTCACATCGGCGCCGGCCAGATCGACGCTGTTCGCGCCATGTGCGGGCGCATTCCTCGCGACGCTTCGGTAGTGATCGTCGACTCCTCGACGGCCGAGCAGTTCGCTCAGGTCGTGCGCGGCATGTGCGGGGTGCCGACAGCCTGGATGAACGGCCGGGCGGTCACATCGGTCGACAACGTGGTGGGCTCGATCTCCGCGGCCGGGCGACAGCCGGTGCTGCTGGCTGGCACCCGGCAGCAGCTCGCGGCGTTCGGCGGGTCGCCGCGGTCGGTGCTATCCCTGACCACCTCCGCCGACCCGCACGAGCTGACGCAGCTACCCACGTCGCCGCGGGTGGTTCGCTATGAGGTCTGGATGACGCTGCCCATCGTCACGGGCGTAGGGGCCTGACGTCGCCCGGCGGGGTTGGTGTGGGCGGGTCGGGCTGGAGCTTGGTGCTGATTTGCCAGCGGGCCGCGACGGCCCTACAGTGAAGGGACCCGACGCGGGGTGGAGCAGTTCGGTAGCTCGCTGGGCTCATAACCCAGAGGTCGCGGGTTCAAATCCCGCCCCCGCTACCAATTAGTTGCAGGTCAGGGCCGGTTCGCCGAGAGATGGCGACCCGGCCCTTGATCGTTTGACCG
>JASHQA010000311.1 GCA_030037785.1 Streptosporangiaceae bacterium | reverse complement strand
TCACGAGAAAAACACTGACGGCTGCCAGCCCTGCTGCCGATTTCGCTCGCGAATGCCTTCCTGGTGACCTGCGCGAGCTTCGGGGATCCTTCTCCGCATTCGTCATGCTCACAACCCATGTGAAAGGTGCAACGGTCAATAGTACGGCTCAATTGCGTCCCAGCCCGAACTTTGGTTCACAGGGCGGTCCCGAGCCTGCTGACCCTGGCCGTGGGCAGTGGTCGACAAGGTGCGGATCGATGTTCACCAAGGAGGCTGGGCGGCCGTGCGATCCGATACACGACCGTGGACCTGGCTCTGGGCGTCGGGACGGCGGCGGGGTCGGGGCCGGTGTCCCGCAGTTAGCGGCGCGACCTGGTGACGAGGACGGTGGCGAACTGCGAAGGGGCTGCCGAACTGTCCGCGCGATCGCAGGTCGTGCAATGGTCAATTGTGCCCGGCCATACTTCGCGGTGCGTTCGACACGTCGTTTACTAGGACTATCAGCCGGATTGGCGGCCGGCGTCGGTGGCCTGTTGACGTCGATGTTTGCGGAGACGAGAGTATCTAGCATGAGTCGCAGCTGATTATTCAGATTTCTGCCGCTCTAAACCCAATGATCCGGACCCAGCCAAGACTGGAATGAGCCGACTTGTCTTAATTATCACCAGTTGCGACGGACATGTCTATCGGGAGGAGGCGGCAGTGGGATTGATTGAGCGCTCGATCCGCAAGCGCGGTAATCAAAGGCTAGCCGCGGAGGTATATACGCGGACAACCTTGTCGTTCGACGAGATCGTCGCAGTTGTTGAGGACTACTGCAATTCACATAATATGGAAGTCACTGATCGGCACGAGGAATATGCGGCTAACGCCAATAACCGCTTCACCAAGTGGCACGCGGGTGCCTACGATCCGGGCCGTCACCATTACTACGTTTCGCCGCATTCCGAGGTTCGGCAGATCCTCATCGGATTTGGTCAGCAGCCAGAGCCCATTCTCGCAGGCCGTGCCGACGTCCATCGTGGCGTCTGGGCCGCGCGGATTACCTACCGGCCGGACAGCAGTACTGTGGGCATCAGCCTGCTGAAGTGGATAATTGGCGGTGATGACGGTGTCATCAAGAACAGGGCATATTACGAGAGCCTGCTAGCGAACCTTCACGGGCAGATCAGCTCAGATGGCGAGATGACAACCGGCGAGGAAGCGTTCGGCGGCGGCTTGCCCGAGCCGCTCTCTCCGCAGCCGCCAGCAGGCAGCTCTGCCATCGCGACAGTGCGAGCAGGCCCGGGGGATCCCGGCTCATCGGATGTCCCGGCTGACTCCCGGTCCATTCCGCCGGAGGACGTGACCGCGCCGCAGCAGGTACAAGTGGGTACGTGGCTGACGGATGTCGCCGCTGGCGTCCCGTTCCTTGGGCGCGACGACGTCCTAGCCATGGTCGGAATGCGAGCCGTGCTCAGCGTGGACACCGGCTACAACTCGTCCACCTACATCACGAGGGGCAGCTACACGACAGACCAGTTTTATGACCTGGCGACGCACTCGGTTCTGAACTGCCGATGGTTCGTGCCCGGCCCCACGTACGTGAGCTGCGGCGCCCCTAGCCCGGGAGCCAGCTTTGCGGCGGACTGGCTACTCAAGTATTCAGTCTCTGAAACTGGCGAAGCGACCATTGAAGTGCCGTTTAGCCGGAAGGTCAACGGCGCCATAAGGTCCGGCGAGCTCTTGATCCGGATGCGCGAAGCGGTCAAGGCCACGCTGACGTACGGAATCCACCTCCGCCTTGAGGATGGGCCGCCGCAATTCGATGGCCTCGTCGTGACGATGCCGGCGGGCGGCCGAGGGTACCCAGACAACGACAAATCGCCGTTCGATCATGACTTCATCGGTGGCGTCAACGATCGTCATCGCACACCGGTGCAGATCCCTGCGGGAGTTCGTGCAGCCGTCCTGGCGTCGATGGCAGGCAGACAGCTCCGTTCGGCCCATGGCAGCGGGGACGTTATCAGCCGCACCGATCTTGCCGGTGCTCGGCAGTCGGACGCCGGCTCACTGACCTATCGGCAGGCAGGGGAACACGATCAGTTCGTCATCGACATACCTGCGGTGCTGGAGCCGTCAGAGCGGGAACGAAGCTTCCGGGTGGCGGTCAGGCTTCTGGCAGGCATCGCGCTGGACCTGAAGAAGAGCCACACCGAAGTATCAGAGTCCATCTTCGCCCAGCTCGGACAGCTGCAGGCAGACGTCAGGCAAGGATGGGTAACCGCTGCAGGTGCTCGTCAGAAGGATCGCCCAGCCGGATTCTGGATGAGCAACTGGGGCAAGGACACTCCAGCTCCTATGGTGCCAGTCGCCGCGGGGCGCTGGTATCCCATCGGGGTTCGCGTCAGCACGAAACGGGAAACCAATTATCTCCGCAGAGCCATCGCGGCTGCCGACTGGACGAACACCTACAAGCGCCTCCGGCCCCAGTTGGATCCGAACGGTCGACCGACCGGCCGCATGGCTTTCTACACTCGGCGCTGCGGCATGCTCTACAACGCGAATGACAAGCTAACAGCGTCTCTCCGGTTCACCTCCAGCGCTGATATCACAGAACAGGCAACTCCAAAGGTCACCAATGAGCAGACTTTGTTCTGGGAAGTCACCGCGCGCGGTAAGTCCTTCGTTAGCACCGTGTCTTCGGACGGCGGCCAGCTGCTGGTGACCGGTTGGTCACACGCCGACGGCGTACTCGGGTACGGCCAGGACCTGCTGGTGATGTTGCAAGCCTTCGCTTACGTCATCAGCGCTGCAGACCCAGAGGCCAGGGTTCAGACGCTGTACCTAGCAACGTAGCCAGCCCAAGCCGGTGGAACCACCGGCACGACCATGGCGCTGACCAGGCACACTGACCAGGCGCACTCTGGTCGCACGGACAAGTGGTGGACGGGACGAGCCGCCCGCATGCGCAGACCGTGTGACCTGACTTAGGCCAAGTTAGTGCGCACCTCCGCGCAGCGTTCACCGCGCCCAGTCAGCCTTGTAGCGGTAGTAGCCCGGAACGCCGACAAACCAGCAACGGCGAATCACGCAGGTGCACGACGGACGGAAGGTTTATCCGCGTTCCGCGTTCCGGCGGACCTCGCCGACTGCCGGCTTACGCGCCGGCCATGTCAGTCTGGGCGGCCTCCGGAGGACCTGTGGCACCTGAATTCGCAAGAGGTGGTGGAGGTGCGTGATACTGCCTGCGTGACAGACGACGAGACAGCCAGGGGCGCCGAGTGGCTGGGCAGCCTCGATCGAACGGTGTACAACGACTCGCTTGTCGCCGACTCTGACCGCCTCGCCGACGCTGCCAGGGCAGGCGACTGGCCAGCCGTCTTCCGCGTCCTCGACGACACCCAGTGGATCGGCGTCAATCAGTGGCGGGTCGGCGGGAAGTCCTGGTTCGCGCCGCTGCACCAGGCGGCCTGGCACGGCGCGGATCTGCAGGTGGTAGACGGCCTCCTTGCGCGCGGGGCGTGGAGGTCGCTGCGCGAGGCGTCGGGCAATCTGCCGGTCGACATCGCCCGCGAGCGCGGGCACGCGCACCTGCTTGACAGGCTTGGTCTGCCGGAGACGTCCTCGCATGAGGCCGAGCGTTACACAGCCTGGGATGAGCACCTGAAGCGGCTGGTCGAAAGCCGAGTCCAGGGCGAGGGCTTCATCAAGCCAGGTCCCCTGCGGTACGTGAGCACCGAAGTCGTTGCCCAGGAAGATCTGCGACCGCTCTGGTTCCCCGTCCCAGGCATGTACGGCGGGTTCTCGATCGAGGTCTTCAAGGGCCGACTACTCTACGTCGAGAGCTGGAGCCGGGTCGTTGAAGGCTCCGGCCAGGCGCACGTCATCACCACGTCGGGCGCCGTGCTCGTGGATGAGGGCTTCGTTTAACCGATCCTGGAGACATTTCTCTCGGCTGCCCCGTCACCCGAGACGAGGTTCTTCCCCGCCGCGATGGCGGCCGCATGGAACAGGCAGCGCAGGTGGGTGCCGCCGTCCTGCTTCGTAGACGGACCGGAGGCCAAGGCCGGCATTGTCGGCCACCTCGCGCTGCTGTCCCTGGTGTGTGAGGCCGAGATTCGGGGCCACCATTAGTGCGCAAGTTCAGCTTCCGCGAACAGCAAACCAGCAGGTCAGAGTCCCACATGACCGGCCACCGCCAGATCTTGACCTAAGTCAGGGTGGGCGGGACGGGCCGCGCGCGTGCGCAGACCGTGTGATCCGATGGCCGCTCGTGGGCGTCAAACGCTGAGATAACAAGCGTATATTTGGGCCACAGGTCCGACGGTTCAATCAAGAGTTCAGTAAGTTTGGGAGTACGTATGTATGAAGCCGAGACCGCCTCGAATAGGAGTCTCCGCGACCGCCTTGCCGGTCTCAGGCTATTCCGTCCGCTCTATCGGGATGGGATCGTAGGTACTGTACGTTGGATCTTTCTCGAGCCCCTGCTGCTTAAAGTGTTGTCCCCTAGGTGGGCTAATCCAATGCGCAACGGTTACGTCATCCGGTACATTCGGGCGACGCTACTTGGAGGTCTCCATCGAAGGGCGCAAGCTGGCCTTTTTCCTCGGCGACGGGCCGTGGAAGGCTACACCATACGTGCCCCGCTGGATATGGCGGATGGGCGCTTTGAACCCTTCCTCACGATGCTCATACGCAAGCTACTGGCTGGACACGCCACGTTCGTGGATTGTGGCGCGTACGTGGGTTACTACACCGCGCTTGCCTCAGCCTTGGGCCACCATGTCATAGCGATTGAGCCGAACCCTGACAATGCGCAGATCCTGCTGAGAAACATTATTGATAACGGCTGGACCAACACCAGGGTGGAAATCGTAGCCCTCGGCGCGGAACCGGCTATCATGCCGCTGTCTAATTCCGGCATCTACGCATCACTCGTTGACGGCTGGGCGGGAGTCGCAAAGCGCTCGCTTCTCGTCCCACAACGACGTCTTGATGATATTGCACTCACATCCTGCAATGATGGCGCGCATACTCTTATCAAGATCGACGTCGAGGGTTCCGAATTTGCCGTACTCAGTGGCTCAGAAAAGTTGCTGGAACAGGAACCAGCTCCGTGCTGGCTGGTCGAAGTTATTCAAGGCGGTCTGGCGCCGAACGTGAGCGAGGCTGAATGGGAGGCAGTCTTCAAGAAGTTCTTCAGTGCGGGGTACAGGGCCTGGGCACTGGTCACCGAGCCGAATCGATTGCTCGAGGTGACCGCAGCAGAACTAGCGACCGCACGATACAGCAGCGACCTGGGGGGTGTTTCTATGTTCCTCTTTGCACGATGCGATGCATGCGTAGCCGCGCTGGCTCCGGAGTTCGGGTGACAGACCGGCCCGGGTCGGCCGCGATCCTCGGGGCGTCGTGCCCCGCCGGCGGGTGGTGCAGAGCGGGCTCAGTAGGTGCCGAGGATGTCGACGACGAAGACCAGGGTGTCGGTGCCCTTGATCCCGGCACTCGAGGAACCTGATTTGCCGTAGCCGTCTGCCGGAGGCACCACGAGCAGCACCTGGCTGCCGACTCGCTTGCCCACGAGGCCGTCGTCCCACCCCTTGATGACCTGCCCGGTGCCGATCTGGAAGTCGGTCGGCGTGCCGCTCTCCCAGGTGGAGTCGAAGACCTTGCCGGTGCGCCAGATCACGCCCTCATACTGGGCAATGAGCAGTTGGCCTTTTTTCACCACGGGCCCGGTCCCCTGGATGAGGGTCTTGACCTGCAGCGTGGTCGACGGTGTCGTGGCGGGTATGTGGATCGAGGGGGCGGTGCCCGGGGATGCGGTGCCGACCGTTGGCAGCCCCGTCCCGCTGACCGCCTCGCGTGTGCCGTGCGCGCTGGCGGTCTTCTGATAGGAGCCAAGCACATCCACGACGAACACCAGCGTGTCTTTGCCGGTCACCCCGAGCGAGCTGTCTCCCTGGGACCCAAACCCGTCCTTGGGCGGGATGGTGATCAGCAGCCTGCTGCCGACTCGGCTGCCCTCCAGGCTCTTGTCAAGCCCGGGGATAGTGGACCCAACGGCCAGTCCCTGCGGCTTGCCGGTGGAGAGGTCGCTGATCTTCTTGGTTGTCTTGCCGCTCCAGGTGTACGCGGTGAGGTCGGCAACGGCCAGGTCACCCTTGGCGATGAGCGTGCCGTGCCCGTTGATCAGATGCTGCACCTGCAGGCCGGCTGGCGGGTTGATGCTGGGAATCGTGACCGTCGGATTGCCGAACGCGCCGGAGACCGCGATCGAGGGTGGCAGGTTCGCAATGATGAACCCGCCGGTAGTAAGCCCGGCCGCGAGCACGACCGCGAGCGCGATCAGTAGCCGCCGCCGCCGCGTGCGCCGCTTCGCCGCCTGGCGCCGCGCTTCGGCTGCGGCACGTTTGCGGCCGCGCTTGATCGTTTTGCGTTGTCCGGTCTGTGCGGCGGGCCGCGCCGGCTGGCGGCCGCGATTGCTGCCGGCCTTCCTGCCTTCGAGCGTCACCCAGAACTCCCACTAGATGCGTGCGGTGTGTGGTGCAGGTGCGGTAGACCGCGCGCGCCGTGTGTGCTGCGCGTGCGGTGGGCCGCGTGTGCCGCGTGTGCGGGGTGCACGAGCCACCCTGGTCCGGGTGATCGGCTTATAACACCATAGGGGACCCCGCTACCAA
The DNA here is from genome assembly GCA_030037785.1 of Streptosporangiaceae bacterium. Taxonomy (GTDB): domain Bacteria; phylum Actinomycetota; class Actinomycetes; order Streptosporangiales; family Streptosporangiaceae; genus JAJYUU01. The sequence continues at coordinate 7,501 of JASHQA010000311.1, read as the reverse complement.
CCGAGCACCGTCCGGTTCCGCCAGCGGTGCGCCGCCTGCACCTCGCGGGCGGCTCGCTCCGCGAGATCGCCCCAGCCCCTGGTACGCCCCGGTCCGGTAGATCCGGACGTCGTGCGTCGTGCCGCGTTCCATCCGCTCGGCTACGTTTCGATCACTGTTCGGCCAACTCGCGGCGGCTGCGCGGAGTTCAGCGACTACGTGGGCTATATTCCATACTGCTACGATTGTAAAACTAGGAAATAGCCCGCGCAGACGCGGGCCAAGGAGGACTCCTGTGACCCGACCGGCCCGTACGTCGCGGCGCCTCGCCGCGGGCGCCGCTCTCAGTGCTCTGTTCGTCGCGTTCCTTGCGGCCTGCGGTGGCTCATCGAACTCGTCCAATCCCGCTGCCAGCACGAGCACGGGCGTGAACGGTGGCACGGCAACGATCGACATGGCCTCGGCTCCCGACTCGCTTGACCCGCAGTATGGCTACACCGTCGAGGCGGGCGAGGCCGACTGGATCACCTATACGCCGCTACTCACCTACGCGCATGCCAGCGGCGTGGCCGGCACCCAGGTCATCCCTGGCCTCGCGACCGCGCTGCCGGTGGTCAGCAACGGCGGCAAGACCTACACGCTGACGCTGCGCAGCGGCCTGAAGTTCTCCGACGGGACGCCGGTGACGGCCTCGGACTTCACCTATGCGGTGGAGCGGATGCTGAAGCTCAACTGGGGCGGTGACTCCTTCTTCACGCAGACGATCGTGGGCGCGTCCGCCTACCTAGCGGGCACGGCCACCTCGATCAGCGGAATCACGACCAACGACAGCACCGGCAAGATCACAATCCGGCTCACGGCGCCGTACGGCGCCTTCGACAACCTGCTGGCGTTCCCGTCCGTGGCGCCGGTCCCGGCCGGCACGCCGTTCACGAACGAGCCGACGAACCCGCCGTCTGGCGTCGGCGCCTACATCATCAAGGACGTCATCCCGAACCAGTCGTTCGAGCTGGTGCGCAACCCGCTGTTCGCGAGCTTCCACATCCCTGGCATCCCGACCGGGCACCTGTCCACCATCAAGGTCAACATCATCACGAACACCACCACCGAGGCCGAGCAGGTGCTGGACAACCAGGTGGACAACTTCGACGCCGGCGACACGGTCCCGGCCGCGCTGCTGAGTCAGATCAAGTCGCAGGCCGCTGACCGGTTCTCGCTGCAGCCGGTGGAGACGACCTATTACTTCTTCCTGAACCAGTCCAAGGCGCCGTTCAACAACAAGCTGGCCAGGGAGGCCGTCAACATCGCGGTCAACCGCGAGGCGTTCCAGCGGCTGGCCGGCGGCACCATCAACCCGGGCTGCTATCTGCTGGCAGCGGGCCTCGTCGGCCATCCGACCAAGCCTTGCCCGTGGGGCACGCTCGACTCCGCTGACCTGTCGAAGGCCAAGAGCCTCATCCAGCAGGCGCACCTGGTCGGCGCGCCGGTCACGGTGTACGGCGAGCAGGTCAGCCCGGTGGAGCAGTGGGTCGAGTACTACGCGGGGGTGCTGAAGGACATCGGCTTCGACGTCACGATCAAGTTCGTCGACGGGTCGACGTACTTCCCGACCGTCGGGTCCCAGACGGCGGACCCGCAGACCGGCTACAGCGCGTGGGCCGAGGACTTCCCGAACCCGGTGGACTTCTACCTGCTGGTCAACGCCAACAGCATCCAGCCCGTCGGGAACCGTAACCGCAGCTACGTGAACGACCCGCACATTCAGTCCGAGCTGTCCAAGCTGGACGTGGTGCCCACCTCGCAGTTGCAGAGCGTCGCCAGCCAGTGGAGCGCGCTGGACTACTACGTCGCCAGCCAGGCCGACGAGCTGGTGTTCGGCTACGGCACCGCGCCGGAGTTCTTCTCCGACCGGATCGACTACTCCACCGCGGTGTTCAGCCCGATCTGGTTCAACGACTGGTCCACCTGGGAGCTCAGCAAGTAAGGACCGATGGCGATCAACCAGAGCCAGCCGGCGGAAAGGCTACCGCGGGCCGGTGGTGTCGGGCCGCTGCTCCTGGACGACATCGTCGTGGACGATGTGGTACCGGGCATCGGGCACTACCGGCTCGCGGCGCGGCGGCTGCGGCGTGACCGCACCGCCTTGCTGTTCGGGCTGCTGTTCATCCTGATCGTGGTCGCGTGTCTGCTCGCGCCCGTGTACTCCCACGACATCGCGCGCATCGGGCCGAACGTCAACAACGTGACCGGCACGATCAAGGTGGACGGTCACACCGTCGACGTCGTCTCGCCGGACGGGATCCCGGTCGGGCCGACCTGGCACGCGCGCTACTTCTTCGGCGCCGACACCAACGGCCGGGACGTCGCCGTCCGGCTGCTGTACGGCGGCCGGACATCGCTGGCGATCGGCTTCATGGCGGCGGCCATCACCATGATCTTCGGCGTCGCGGCCGGACTGGCGGCCGGCTTCTACCGCGGCGCGCTGGACGCTGTGCTGGCCCGGCTGCTGGACATCATCTGGGCCTACCCGGCCGTGCTGCTGGGCGTGGCCATCGGCACGTCGCTCGCCCTCGGCGGCCTGAAGATCGGGCCGCTGACGATCGAGGGCAACTCCATCTTCATCCCGGCGTTCCTCATCGGGTTCGTGTACATCCCGTACGTGGCCAAGCCGATCCGGGGCCAGGTACTGGCGCTGCGGGAGAAGGAGTTCGTGGACGCCGCCCGCGGCCTCGGCTGCGGCAGCGTGCGGATCATGGTCAGGGAGATCCTGCCGAACCTCAGCTCGACGATCGTGGTGTTCGTCCCGCTGATCGTGGCCGGCGCCATCCTGCTCGAGGCGTCGCTGTCGTTCCTGGGCGCCGGCGTGCAGCCGCCGAACGCGTCGTGGGGGACGATGATCCAGTCGGGCCTGCCGCTGCTCACGACCTCGCCGCAGCTCGTCCTGGTGCCCGGCGGCATGCTGGTGCTGGCCGTGCTGGGCGTCAACGTCTTCGGGGAGGGCGTGCGGGACGCGCTCGACCCGAAGAGCCAGATCCGGCTGGGCCGGTAATGACGCGGTTCATCATCCAGCGGACCGCGCAGATGGTCGTGGTGCTGTTCTGCATCTCGATCTTCACGTTCCTGATCTTCCAGGTGATCCCGAACGGCAATCCGGCGCTGCGGCTGGCCGGGCAGGCGGCCACGCCACAGACGATCGCGGCGATCGAGCGGCAGTGGGGATTCGACAAGCCGATCTACGTCCAGTACCTGGACACCATGCAGAAGATCCTGACCGGCTCGGTGATCTCCTACAGCCAGCAGATCAACGTGCTCGACCAGATCAAGCGCGGCCTGCCGGCCACGATCTCGCTGGCCGGCGGCGCGGCGGTGATCTGGCTGCTGTTCGGCATGGCCCTGGGCACGCTGAGCGCGCTGCGGGCGGGGCGGTTCTCGGACCGCGTGCTCGCGGTGCTGTCCCTGGTGGGCATCTCGATGCCGTCGTTCGTCGTCGCCACGGTGGCGCTGTACCTGCTCGCCTACAAGGTGCACGTCTTCCCGCTGAGCGGCTACGTGAGCCTGGCCCAGGATCCATGGCAGTGGTTCTTGCACCTGGTACTGCCGTGGTTCAGCCTGTCGATCATCTACGTCGGCTTCTACTCGCGGGTGCTGCGGTCGAACATGCTGGACACGCTGGCGGAGGACTACGTCCGCACCGCGACCGCGAAAGGCCTGTCCAGGCGCCGGGTCATCGTCGGGCACGTGCTGCGTGCCTCGCTGATCCCGCTGATGTCGCTGTGGGGGCTGGACTTCGCCGGCGTCATCGGCGGCGGCGCGATCCTGGTCGAGGTGGTGTTCAACCTGAACGGCGTCGGCCAGTATGCAGCCGAGTCGATCCAGACCCTGGACGTCCCGCCGATCCTGGTCATCGTCATGTACGGCGCGTTCCTGGTTGTCGTGCTGTCGGCCATGATCGACGTGCTGTACGTGGTGCTCGATCCGCGCGTCCGGCTGACCGCCTGATGGCCGCGCTGCTGCAGGTCACTGACCTGGAGGTGGCGTTCCGTACGCACGACGGGCCGCTGCGGGCGGTTGACGGGGTGAGCTTCGCTGTCGACGCCGGCCAGATCGTCGCGGTCGTCGGTGAGTCCGGCTCCGGCAAGTCGGTCATGGCGATGACGCTGCTCGGCCTGACCCGGGGCGCGAATGCGTCCTTCGGCGGCACCGCTCAGTTCGGGGACGTGGAACTGGTGGGCGCGACCGAGGACGAATTGCGCGCGGTGCGCGGCGCGCAGATCGCGATGATTTTCCAGAACCCGATGACGGCGCTGAACCCGGTGCAGCGCATCGGCAGGCAGATCGTCGAGCAGATCCGGGCGCACGAGCCGGTGTCCCGAGCCGCGGCGCGGGCCAGGACCGTGGAGCTGCTGGACCGGGTGGGGATCCCGCAGGCTGCCACCCGAGTCGACGCGTTCCCGCACGAACTGTCCGGCGGCATGCGCCAGCGCGCGATGATCGCCCTCGCCCTGTCGTGCCAGCCACGCCTGCTGATCGCGGACGAGCCGACGACCGCGCTCGACGTGACGATCCAGGCCCAGATCCTGGCCGAGATCGAGGAACTCCGGCGGGAGACCGGCGTCGGAGTCGTGTTCATCACTCACGACCTGGGCATCGTGTCGCAGATCGCCGACCAGGTGCTGGTCATGTACGGCGGCCGGGTCGTGGAGTCCGCGCCGGTGGACGCCATGTTCGACGATCCGCAGCACCCGTACACCTGGGGCCTGCTCGGGTCCGCGCCCACGGCTGAGCGGGCGCGCCGGAGCCGCCTCCCGGCGATCGGCGGATCGCCGCCGTCGCTGCTGCGGCCGCCGGCCGGCTGTCACTTCGCGCCGCGCTGCCCGCACTCGTTCGATCCCTGCGGACAGACGCCGGCGCTGCGGGACCGGCTGGCCGACCGTCCCGGTCACCTGGACCGGTGCTGGCTGGAGCCTGGTCAGAAGCGTCGGCTGCGCGAGGTCGACGGCCAGATCGGGCTGGCGGCCGCGGAGCGTGCCGGGTGAGCGCGGCCGGGGCTGACCGGGTGCCGTTGCTCGCGGCGAGCGGCCTGCAGCAGCGGTTCCCGGTGACCAGGAGCCTGCTCTTCGGCCGGCCGAGTTCGTACCTGACGGCCGTCGACGACGTGTCGCTCGCCCTGCACGAAGGGGAGACCCTCGGGGTTGTCGGCGAGTCGGGCTGCGGTAAGACCAGCCTGGCCCGCTGTCTGGTGCGCCTGGCCCGCCCGACCGGCGGGACGGTCCACTACCGCGGCCAGGACATCACGCATGCGTCGGCACGCCAGCTTCGGCCGATCCGCGCCGAGATTCAGATGGTCTTCCAGGATCCGGAGGCTTCGCTCAACCCCCGGCAGCGGGTCGGGCAGATCGTCGCCACCGGCCTGCGACTGCGCGGGGTCGGTGGCTCCGCGGCCGACCGCGAGGTGCGGAACCTGCTGGCTCAGGTAGGGCTCAATCCCGAGCACGTGAACCGGTTCCCGCACGAGTTCTCCGGCGGGCAGCGGCAGCGGATCGGGATCGCTCGCGCGCTGGCGGTGCAGCCCAAGGTGATCGTCCTGGACGAGCCGGTGTCCGCGCTGGACGTCTCGATCCAGGCCCAGGTCGTCAACCTGCTCGACGACCTGCAGCAAGAGCAGGGTCTGTCCTACCTGTTCGTCGCGCACGACCTGGCCGTGGTCCGGCACGTCTCCGACCGGATCGCGGTGATGTACCTGGGGCAGATCGTGGAGCTCGCCGCTGCCGACGAGGTGTACGGCCGGCCGCTGCATCCGTACACGGCCGCGCTGCTTGCGGCGATACCGTCGACGGACCCGGCCAGGCGGCGCGGCCGGCACCGGCCAGCGGTGGCGCCGGGGGAGCCGGGCAATCCGATCTCCCCGCCGCCGGGCTGCCGGTTCCATCCCCGCTGCGGCCGGGCGACCGACGTGTGCCGGACCACCCAGCCGCCGCTCGTCGCCTACTCGGGCGGCCACCTGGCCGCGTGTCACCACCCGCTCGGCGTCGAGTCAGTCGGATCGTGACAGCACGGCCTACCGGCGGAACGCGGCCCGGACCGCGGCGGCGGTGGCGCTGAAGTACTCGGCTGGTTCGACGAAGCCCCATTCGCTGAACGTCGAGCCCTGAGTGACGGCGCGTCGGTAGCCGAAGCAGGCGAGATAGAGCGTCCGGATGTACATGACCGCCTCGAGCCGGTCGAGTTCCTCGTCGGTCGGCTCGACGTGTCGGCGGTAGCTGCTAACGGCGGCGTCGATCCACTCCGTGCAGCAAGCCCTCCGGGAGGCCGTGACCGTCGTCGACAGAGCGTACCTGGTCGCGGAGTTGCTCGAATCGCTCGCGGTCGGCAGCCGCGACCTTCGTATCGACGGCGTCGAGAAACGACAGGGCCGCCAGCAGGTCCTGACGCGGCGCGCCCTCCCGGCTCGGGTCCTCACCACTCGCTCCGCCCGGCCGGGCGACGGAGTCGTCGAACGGCAGTGTGTGGAGCCGTCCGAGCAGCTCACCCATCATGGCGAACTTCGCGGCACCGTGCGGTAGCTGGACACCTTCGACGAACCGCGTCACGAGGACGGCGCTGTCACCGAGGTCAGAAACGGCATCGTCGACGGCCAGGCGCTCCGCGGGATAGTCCTGCCGTTCCAGGAATTTCAGGATTGCCGCGTCGCCCTCCGCACCAGAGCGCGGCCGAGCGGGGGGGAACGCGCGCGCTATCCACGGACCGCCGTCGTTGCGGTCGATGCGGAACACGTATGTCTTGTGCACGCTGAGCTTCGCCGCCGCGACCGGGTCAATACCGTAGCGGTCCCGGAGGTGAGCGAGCAGCCGCTCGGGAGCCGGCTCGTGGTGCATTCGGGCGCCGAGACCCTCGAGGTCCGTCAGCGCTTCGGTGTAGCGCTGGCCAGTCTCCTCGGCGTGGCGCCGGACGACCTTCTTGAAGCTGGCGTCCTTGGTCATGAACAAGCCTCCCCACGACACCCTCGTCCCCCAGCGACGCGGTGTTGGAAGGTGGCCTGTGCCATTGACGACCGAGAGGGCGAATCCCCTTCGCCAGTGAAACCCCGGCTGGGGCGGATGATCCACGGCTCGGCGACCGGTCGTCGCCGTGGGCCAACTCTTCCTGAGGCGCTCGGTCTTCGTCAAGCGCGGATCAGCCTCACCGTGCGGCGGCGTGCTCGCGGCCCGTGATCGCGACGGCCGGGTGACCTATCGGCCATCCGGATTGAGGAGCCAGTCTTCGCTGACCGGCGACTCCGGCGGCCCGTTGCGCAGCCAGGCATGTACTGCCTGCGGTCGCGGGTCCGCGAGCAGCCAGGCGGGCTTGCCGTGCAGGAAGTTATGAAGCTATGCTTTCGAAGCATCTGCTTCATAAGGAGCCGAAGTCCTGTGCCGAACTCAACGCCGGCCCGCCCAGCCCGCCCCGCCCGCCCGGCGGCCCGGCCCGCCGAGCCGAGCGACGCCGCGCCGGGCACTCCCGGCAATCCGGTGCCGATCACCGA
>JASHQA010000310.1 GCA_030037785.1 Streptosporangiaceae bacterium | reverse complement strand
CAGGTAATCCTTGGTGCTCAACGGGCCTCTCTCGGGAGCGTTCTCATAGCCGGGGCCGGATGCCCGGTTGCCCAGGTGACCGGCCCCGGCTCAGTGTCCATTGGGTTCACCCGGCGGTATCGCCGGGCGGGCCGCCCGGCTCACCGGCCTCGCCCTGGTGGCCGGCGTCGTGCTGGCCGACCCCGTCGCCCGCTGCTGCTGCTGCGGCGGCGGCGTCCGCTGCTGCCGCGTCGTCGCTGGGCTCGGCGACCGCCACTCTCGCCGGGCGGATGATCCGTTCGCCCACCTTGTAGCCGGGTTGCAGGATCTGCACCGCGGTGGGCTCGGTCACGTCTGGCGAGTACGAGTGCATCAGCGCCTCGTGCAGCATCGGGTCGAACGGGTCACCGGCCTCGCCGAACGACGCCAGACCGAGCTTGGCGGCGATGCCCTCGAGCGAGTCGGCTACCGACTTGAAGCCGCCGACCAGTTCGCCGTGCTCCCGCGCCCGGCCGATGTCATCGAACACCGGCACCAGCTCGTTGAGCACGTTGGCCAGCGCCTGCTCTCGCACCGCCAGCCGGTCGCGCTCGACGCGCTTGCGGTAGTTGGCGTACTCGGCCTGCAGCCGCTGCAAGTCCGCAGTGCGCTCGGCCAGCTTGGCGGTCGCCTCTGCCGCGGCCGCTTCGGCCTGCGCACGAGCCGCCTCGTGCTCGCCACCAGGGCCCTGGCGGCCGGTCGCCGACGCTCCAGCCGGGGCCTGCTCGTCCGAAGCAGTCCCGCCCGGAGCCGCTCCGGCCGGAGCGGCTCCGGGCGCGGTGGCGCCACCTCGGGCCGCACCGCCCGGCGTGGCCTGGCCGCCGTGGCTACCGGGCCTGGCTACCGAGTGCCTGCCGGGCCGGGACGCCCCGCCCGACGCGAGGGGCCCCTGCTGCGAGCGGGCCTCGCCGAGATTGCGTACCTGGCCAGTTGTCGGGTCGATCCGTCTGCGGTTATGGACGACCGGGCCCTGGCTCTCCTCCTCGGGCCTCATCAGGCGGCGCCGCCCTCCTTGTCGTCGTCGACGATCTCGGCCTCGACGACGTCGTCATCGTGACCGCTGTCAGCCTCCGCATCCGGCTCGCTCGCCGGCTGGGCCTGGGCCTGTGCCTGGGCGTAGATGGCGGTCCCCATCTTCTGGCTGACCTGAGCAGCGTGCTCGCTGGCCGTCTTGATGGCCTCGGTGTCGGTGCCCTCGAGCGCCTTCTTCAGGTCGGCGATGGCGGCCTCGACCTCGGACTTGACGTCGTCAGGCACCTTGTCGGCGTTCTCGGAGAGGAACTTCTCGGTGGTGTAGGCGAGCGACTCCCCGCGGTTGCGGACCTCCGCTTCCTCGCGCCGCTGGCGGTCCTCCTCGGCGTACTTCTCGGCGTCAGCCATCATCCGCTCGATGTCGTCCTTGGCTAGCGCCGAGCCGCCCGTGATCTGCACGGACTGCTGCTTGCCGGTGCCGAGGTCCTTGGCCGACACGTTCACGATGCCGTTGGCGTCGATGTCGAAGGTGACCTCGATCTGCGGGATGCCGCGTGGCGCCGGGGCGATCCCGGCCAGCTCGAACATGCCGAGCTTCTTGTTGTACGCGGCGATCTCACGCTCGCCCTGGAAGACCTGGATCTGCACCGACGGCTGGTTGTCGTCCGCGGTGGTGAAGATCTCGGAGCGCTTGGTCGGGATCGTGGTGTTGCGGTCGATGAGCTTGGTGAAGATCCCGCCCTTGGTCTCGATGCCCAGCGACAGCGGCGTCACGTCCAGCAGCAGGACGTCCTTGACCTCGCCCTTGAGCACGCCGGCCTGCAGGCTCGCGCCGACGGCGACGACCTCGTCCGGGTTAACGCCCTTGTTGGGCTCCTTGCCGCCGGTCAGCTCCTTAACCAGGTCGACGACCGCGGGCATCCGGGTTGAGCCGCCGACCAGCACGACGTGGTTGATCTTGTCGAGCGAGACGCCTGCGTCCTTGATCACCTGCTGGAAGGGTGCCTTGCACCGGTCGAGCAGGTCCGAGGTCATCTTCTGGAACTCGGCGCGGCTGAGCTTGGTGTCCAGGTGCAGCGGCCCCTGCTCGGAGTGGGTGATGTAGGGCAGGTTGATCTGCGACTCGGTGGAGCTGGACAGCTCGATCTTGGTCTTCTCCGCGGTCTCCCGCAGCCGCTGCAGCGCCATCTTGTCCTTGGACAGGTCGACGCCGTAGCTGTTCTTGAAGTCCTTGACCAGCCAGTCCACGATGCGCTGGTCCCAGTCGTCGCCACCGAGGTGGTTGTCACCGCTGGTGGCCTTCACCTCGACGACACCCTCGCCGACCTCAAGCAGCGACACGTCGAACGTGCCACCGCCAAGGTCGAACACCAGGATCGTGGCCTCGTTGTTCTTCTCCAGGTGGTAAGCCAGCGCCGCTGACGTGGGCTCGTTGATGATCCGCAGCACGTTCAGCCCGGCGATCTGCCCGGCTTCCTTGGTGGCCTGCCGCTGCGCGTCGCTGAAGTAGGCGGGCACGGTGATCACCGCATCGGTGATGGTCTCGCCCAGGTACGCCTCTGCGTCCCTCTTGAGCTTCTGCAGGATGAACGCGCTGATCTGCTGCGCGGTGAACTTCTTGCCGTCGATCGAGACGGTCCAGTCTGTGCCCATCTGCCGCTTGACCGACCGGATGGTCCGGTCAACGTTGGTCACTGCCTGTCGCTTCGCGACCTCGCCGACGAGCACCTCGCCGTTCTTCGCGAAGGCCACGACGGACGGCGTGGTCCGCGAGCCCTCGGCGTTGGCGATGACCGAGGGCTCTCCGCCCTCGAGGACCGCGACGACGGAGTTGGTAGTCCCTAGGTCGATGCCTACCGCACGTGCCATGTGTTCTGTCCTTGATCCGATCTGAAAGGTTGAGTCCTGACCGCTCAAGTCTGCCACGAGCGATGCCGTCGTAGCAAACTAAGTTGAGCCTGCCAAGCTCAACTTCAGCGACCATGCGGGTATTCCCCGTGGTCGGAGATCTCCGATCCGTCCCGTCTGGCCACCTAGCCAAGCGCGACGCATAAGCTAGGTCCGGCCACCTGACCTCATTGCTCGCTCGCCTGCCTTTGCAGCAGGTCGACCGGCGGCCACAGCGTGGCGGGAAGCCGACTGGCACGTACGGAGCAGCCATGACCGCCAGGACCGCCACCGAGCACCGGGACGGCGCCCCGGCTGTGCGGGCCGACCGATCCTGGTGGCCGGCACTCCGCTACTGCGCGATCGTGTACCTGGTTGTCAGGATCGGGCTGTGGGCCCTGGCGGCGGCCGCCTGGGGGCTGACAGACGAGCCTGGGTCGATCACCCCGAACCGCACGACTCAGGTCCTGACCAACGGGTGGCACAACGCGTTCACCGGCTGGTACAAGTGGGACGCGCTGTGGTTTGTGCAGATCGCGCAGCACGGCTATAGCCAGCAGAACGCCAGCGCAGCCTTCTTCCCCGGATACCCGCTGCTCATCCGCGCTGTCGGCTATCTGTGCTTTGGCCACCTGGTGATCGCGGCGTACGTCGTATCCAACGCAGCCCTGCTAGCGGCGCTGGTCGTGCTCTATCGGCTGACGTGCCGCGAGCACGGGGCCGAGACTGCCCGCCGGGCGGTGCTCTACCTGGCCATCTTTCCAACCGCGTTCTTCCTCTTCGATGCGTATTCCGAGGCGCTGTTTTTGCTGTGCGCCGTGGCCGCCCTGTCGTTCGCCAGGTCGGGGCGGTGGATGTGGGCGGGGATAGCCGGGGCTGCGGCGACCTTCACCCGAAGCTTCGGCGTCGTCCTCGTTCTCGCCCTTGCCGTGGAAGCGGTGCAGCAGGCACTGGAAGAGCGGCGCGCGGGCGCACCGGGGCAACACCTCCGCACGACCCTGGTGGGTCGGCTGGGGTGCAGCCTCCTGCCACTCGCGGGCGTCGGCAGCTATCTCCTCTACTGGCAACTGCGGTTCCATGACTGGTACACCCCGATCCGCGTCGAGAACACGAACTGGGACCGCAGTTTCAGCCCGCCGTGGCTCACCCTGTGGCGCGGACTGGACCTCGCGTGGCGGTACGCCTTCGTCGGGGATACCGGCTGGCTGACGTTCGACTTCCTGATGGTGGCTCTCGGCCTGCTGCTCGCCATCTGGGTCGCGGCACGCGAGCGCCCGGTATACGCCGTATATACCTTGGGGACCATCGTGTTCTTTCTCAGCGAGGCGTGGTCAGGCCGGCCACTGACGAGCGACCCTCGGTATCTGCTCTCGCTCTTCCCGCTCGTGTGGCCGCTGGCGCGCTGGGGTCGTCGGGCTGGTGTGCACGAGGCCATCGTGGCGCTGTCTGCAGCCAGTCTGGCAATCGTCGGATGGGTCTTCCTCGCCACGAACCTGATCTACTGAGGCGTCCCGGCTGGGTTCAGCCAGCTGAGCCCGCGAGGTCCCCGCGCCACCGGATCTGCAGGACGACGCGATCGGATGCACCGGCCAGGACGCCGCCCGCCGGGTCATCGACGCCGTCCGACCGCACCACATCCCGCTCGGGACGGAGGCAGTCGGCGACGACCAGGCAGGCCAGCAGCACCACCGCGCCGAAGCGACCGAGCACGGCGGTGAAGTACAGGCTGGCGCTGATCGCGCCAGGAGTCTTTGGCCCGGCCACTACCGTGATCAAATAGGCCCAGATCGCATAGAAGTAGCCGACCTCTGCTGCCTGCCACACCAGGTAGCCGAGCATCTTTGGCCTTGCCAGCACCACCAGCGGCACCAGCCATATCACGTACTGCGGCGACCAGACCTTGTTCGTCAGCAAGAACGCAGCGGTCGTCAGGAAGATGAGCTGAGCGAGCCGGGGACGGCGGGGGGCGGCGAGCGCCAGCAGGCCGACGCCGGCGCACGCGATGGCGAATACCAGCCCGGCCATCAGGTTGAGACCATGGACCGAGGCCGTGCCCACCACCGGCCAGCGCAGGTACTGGAAGAAGTAGTAGATGCTGCCCCAGTCGGCGCCGCGCTGCTCGCTGAACCGGTAGAAGGTGGCCCAGCCGGACGGGGCCACGATCATCACGGGCAGGTTCACCGCTAGCCACGCTGCCGCCGCCGAGCCCACCGTGACAGCGAAACTCCGCAGCCGTCCGGCCCGCAGGCACAGCAAGAACAGCGGCCACAGCGTGACGACCGGATAGAACTTGGTGGCAACCGCGAGCCCGAGCAAGACCCCCGCCAGCGCCGGGCGGCGAGCCGTCCAGGCCGCAAGTGCCAGCATCATCAGGGCCATCGCTATCAGGTCCCAGTTGATGAAAGCCGACAGTATGAGCGCGGGCGAGAAGGCGACCAGCAGCGCAGTCCAGCGGCGGGCGGGTCCGGCGCAGTAGGCGGTGGCCAGCACGCCTATCAGCAGGAAGACCGCGAGCAGCGCCACGGTGAAGTCGAAGTATCGCAGCCCCCGCGCAGCTGGGCTGGCCACCGGCCGTACGAGCCAGGCCATCGCCTCCATGACAGCGCCGATGACGACCGGGTACTCGACGTGGTGGTCGAGGTACGGCACCTGGCCCGCAGACAGTCCCTCGCCGAAGTAGAGCGGGTAGATGTCGGTGTAACAGTGCGCCTGGTACTGCTCGACGCCCACGTTCCAGGCCCCGGCCCGGCAAGCCTCCTTGGCACCGAAAGCCAGCGCGTCCGCGATCAGGCTGGCCACGACGAGCAGACCGGCCGAGCCCGCGAGCGTGGCCCAGCGGCTTCGCGCGTAGCTGGACCGTTGTCGGCGCGGCGCAGGCTGGGGCAGCGCATTCTGCCCGGCCCGCTCGCCTGTCATCGTCGGTCACCCCACGTCCACCAGTGGCTCAGTGCCCATGACTGCTGGCAGCCGGTGCCTCCTGCCCCGCCAGGGTACAGGGCTGGGCGGGTCAGTTCCGCCGGCGCCGACGCCCCATCGGGACAGTGCCTGGACTAGGCGGCGCCGTCTAGGTGATCAGCTGACTCGACCGGGGTCGGCGTACGCTGGCACCCAATTGCGTCCCCTGGAGGTTGCCTTGGCGTTGCGCATCATCATCGGGCTCGTGCTCACGGCCGTGGCGGCCGGGATCGCGGGCCGGAGGCTGTGGTGGCTCGTCCGGATCGGCCGGACCGGGCAGCCCGCCCCCGAGCGGATCGAGGCGCTCCGCCAGCACCCGGGCCAGCAGGGCGAGACGCAGGTCACCGAAGTCATCGGCCAGCGAAAGCTACTCCAGTGGTCGGTACCGGGCCTGGCGCACGCGTTCACATTCTGGGGCTTCATCGTCTTGCTGCTGACCATCATCGAGGCCTACGGCTCGCTGTTCAGCAGGCACTTCGCGATCGTGCTGATCGGCACGTGGGCGTGGGTCGGCTTTATCGAGGACCTGTTCGCCGTGCTCGTGCTCGCCGGCATCGTCACCTTCGCGGTGATCAGGCTGACCACCGACCCGAAGCGGGCAGGGCGGCGGTCGCGGTTCGCCGGCTCGCACACCGGCGCGGCCTGGCTGGTGCTGCTCGGCATCTTCCTGGTCATCGCGACGCTGCTGCTCTACCGCGGCGCACAGATCAACAGCGGGCAATTCCCTTATCCACACGGCGCGTTCGCGTCGCAGATCGTGGGGCACTGGCTGCACCCGCTTGGCGCGGCCAACGCGGGCATCGCGACGACCTTCATCCTGCTCCAGCTCGCCGTCATCCTGGCGTTCGGCGTGTTCGTCACGTACTCCAAGCACCTGCACATCGCGGTGGCCCCGATCAACGTCCTGTTCTCCCGGCGCCCGAACGGGCTGGGCCCGCTGCCGCCGATGCGCTCGAACGGAAAGGTGCTGGACTTCGAGGAGGCCGACCCGGACAGCGACGTGTTCGGCATCGGCAAGATCGAGGACCTGAGCTGGAAGGGCATGCTGGACCTGGCTACCTGCACCGAGTGCGGGCGGTGCCAGTCTCAGTGCCCGGCGTGGGCCACCGGCAAGCCGCTGTCGCCAAAGATGATCATCCTGGAGCTCCGCGACCACGCCTTCGCCAAGGCACCCTACCTGCTGGCAGCCTCGGAGGACGCGCGCGCGGCGCTGCCGGACGCGGCCAGGGCAGAGGCAGAGCGGCCGATCGTCGGCGACGCCGACGCCCGCGGCGTCATCCACCCGGACGAGCTCTGGTCCTGTACGAACTGCGGCGCGTGTGTCGAGGAGTGCCCGGTCGATATCGAGCACATCGACCACATCACCGGGATGCGGCGGTACCAGGTGCTGGTGGAGTCCGCGTTCCCGACCGAGGCAGCCACCATGCTGAAGAACCTCGAGAACAAGGGTGATCCGTGGGGGATGGGCGAGAGCCGCCGCGCGGACTGGATGACCGACCTGGACTTCGAGGTGCCCGTCGTGGCCGGGAAGATCGGCGACGACGTCGAGTACCTGTTCTGGGTCGGCTGCGCGGGCGCGCTCGAGGACCGCGCGCGCAAGACCACCAGGGCCATCGCGCAGTTGCTGCACGCCGCGGGCGTCAGCTTCGCCGTGCTCGGGCCCGCCGAGACCTGCACCGGTGACCCGGCCAGGCGGATGGGCAACGAGTTCGTGTTCAGCATGCTGGCCCAGCAGAACATCGAGACGCTGACCGAGGCCGGCGTTCGCAAGATCGTCGCGAGCTGCCCGCACTGCTTCAACACCATCGCCCGCGAGTACCCCCAGCTCGGTGGCAACTACGAGGTGATCCACCACACCCAGCTGCTGGCCCGGCTGCTGGCCGACGGCAAGATCAAGCCAGTCACGCCCATCGAGGAAAAGGTCACCTACCACGACCCGTGCTTCCTTGGCCGCCACAACCGCGTGTTCACCCCGCCGCGAGAGATCATGGAGCAGGTGCCGGGCGTACACGCGCAGGAGATGCACCGGTGCAAGGAGCGCGGCTTCTGCTGCGGCGCCGGCGGCGCGCGGATGTGGATGGAGGAGCGGATCGGCAAGCGGATCAACACCGAGCGCATCGACGAGGCCCTCGGCACCGATCCGGACACCATCTCCACTGGCTGCCCGTTCTGTCTCGTCATGCTCGGTGACGCGGTCGCGGCGAAGAAAGGCGCTGGCGAAGCGAAGGAGTCGCTCGAGGTCGTCGACGTCGCCCAGTTGCTGGTCCGCTCGGTGCAGCCCGCCGGTACCGGTCCCGGACCGGCCGGGGACGGCGCCGGCGCTACGGGACGACCCTGACCGGCAGCCAGACGCGCACCCTGGTGCCGCGGCCTTCAACCGAGTCGAGAGTCGCCCGCCCGCCGTGCGCAGTGGCGATGGCCTGCACGATCGACAACCCGAGGCCGCTGCCGCTGGTTCGCTCGGCGTGCTCGGGCCCGATTCCGCTGGGCTGGCCCCCGGCCGACTCGGTGCCAGGGTCCGCGCCGCGCGTCGGCCGGTACGGTGCGGAGGCGGCGTGGTGGGAGCCAGATCCGGCTCCGGTGAGTCGAGGGGCGACCGCGACCGGATAGGGGACGGTGGCCCGGTCGGCCCCGTTCCCTTCCTGGTGGTGGTCTCTGCCAGCGGCGGTCGGCTCGTCCGCGGGTGGCCCGGCCCGATGGAACCTGTCGAAGGCGCGCGCCGCGTCCGCCGCCGACATGCCCCGGCCGGCGTCGGCTACCTCGATCAGCACGCCGCCGCCGGCCTCGGCCAGCCGTACCGCCGCGGGTGTGCCCGTCGGGGTGTGCTCGCGGACGTTGCCCAGCAGGTTCGCCAGCACCTGCCGGATCCGTGCCTCGTCGACGACCGCTACGAGGCGGGGCGGGGCTTCGGCGTGCACCGGGCGGCCGGGCTCGACGGCGATCGCGTCGGCGACGGCGTCGCGAACCAGGCCGGCCAGGTCCGTCTCGGCTAGGTCCAGCGAGGAGGTGCGGTCAAGCCGGGCGAGCTCGAGCAGCTCGGCCACGAGCATGCTCATCCGCTCCGACTCCTGCTCGATCCGGCGCATGGCGTTGGGCAGGTCGTCCGGGCCGAGCGCGCCCTGGCGGTACAGCTCGGCGTAGCCCCGGATCGTGGTCAGCGGCGTGCGCAACTCGTGCGAGGCATCGGCGGCGAACTCGCGCACCTTCTGCTCGGACCGCAGCCGCGAGGTGAACGCCTGCTGGATCCTGTCGAGCATGGTGTTGATGGCCGCCCCGAGCCGGCCGATCTCGGTCCGCTCGCCGTCGTCGGGCATCCGGGCGGTGAGGTCACCCTGGGAGGTGATCTCGTTGGCGGTCCTGGTCATCTCGTCCAGGGGCACCAGGCCCCGGCCGATCAGCCACGCGCCGCCGAGCGCCAGCAGCACGATCAGCGCGAGACCCGTTATGAGCTCGGCGATGACGAAGTCACCGACCTGGCTGGAGCTGGCGCTGACGTTCTCGCCGACGAACAGGATGGCCCGTCCGGTTAGTCCGGCCTGGCTCGCGATCGTCGGCCCGGTGAACCGGCTGACCACAGCCAGGCCCGGCGCGAGGTCGACCGGCTTGCAGCCCGCGCGGGGTAGCTGCCGGCAGTCCAGCGCCTCGAGGTGCAGGACCGCGTCGCGCCGACGGCCCGCGTTGACGAGCGCCACGATCGACGCGATCGCGGGCTGGCTGAGCCACTGGTGGACGGCCGCCGTGAGGTGGCTCGTCAGCGCGTTCGTGGTGAGCGGCTTGACGTTCGACGGCGAGGCGACGGGGATCTCGACGGCGGCATAGCCGGTCTGGCTCTGGTTCTCCGCCAGCAGCGGATCCCTGGCGAGCAGGGTGGCCGCTCCGTTCAGCGTGTCGTTACGGGAAGCAGCCTGCGCGTTGGAGCGGGTGGTGACCAGGTACGCGCTGACGGTGCCCATGATCAGCAGCAGGATGACGGTGACCGCGACCAGCATCACCAGCATTCGGCCCCGGAGCGAGAGCCTGCGGCGGCGCACTTACGTGGCCCCGTCCGAGCGCGCCGCGCCGTGCTCTGCGCGCAGGCTGTAGCCCACGCCGCGCTGGGTGTGGATGAGCGGCGGCCCGAGGGGGTCAAGCTTGCGGCGCAGGTAGCTCACGTAGGTCTCGACAATCTGGGAGGCACCCGAGTAATCCCAGCCCCAGACGTTCTCCAGCAGCTGGGACTTGGTCAGCACCAGGCCCTCGTGCCGCATGAGGTAGGCGAGCAGGCGGAACTCGGTCGGCGACAGCTCGACGGGGACGCCGGCCCGGCGCACGGACCAGCGGTCCTCGTCTAGTTCCAGGTCGGCGACCCGCAGCAGCGCCCCCGACCGGTCGGGCAGGTCGTCGGTGACCGTCCGGGACGCGCGGCGCAGCACGGCCCGGACGCGCGCGACCAGAGCCTCGACCGAGAACGGCTTGGTTACGTAGTCGTCCCCGCCGAGGGCCAGCCCGGTGACGGTGTCTGACGACGTGTCGCGAGCGGTCAGGAAGATGACCGGAACCTCGTTGCCGGCCGCCCTGAGCCGCCTGCAGACCTCGAAGCCGTCTAGATCGGGGAGCATCACGTCCAGCACGATCAGGTCTGGCCTGGCAGCGTCGGCCTGGCGCAGCGCTTCCCTGCCGGTGGCCGCGGTGGTGACCGAGCAGCCGTGGAACTTGAGCGCGACCTGCACAAGCTCACGGATGTTCGGCTCGTCGTCAACGACGAGCACCTGCGGTATCCGGTCGTTATCTGGCATCGCGTCCTGCTCGGGGCGTTGTGCGCTCAGCGTCATGAGGCTACCGGCACGGCGCTGGTCTGGACGGCGCTGGTCTGGACGGCGCTGGTCTGGACGGCGAGACCGGCGCGCGAGGAAGGACCTGCCCTGTCGGCAGGTCCTTGCCCCCGGCTCGGCCGGCTATCCGGTGCTGCGATCGGGCTATCCGGTGCTGCGGATCCGGATGAGCCGCGCGTCGTTGACACCGCTTACCTGCACGCCCGCGACGAACACCTGGTCGCCCGTGCCGACCGTCGCGGCTTTGCCCGCCTGGCGGACGACCGTGCTGCCCGTGAGGTCCCAGGCCCACGTCGTGCCGTCCGCCGCGGTGACGGTGATGACCGAGCCGGTGTCTGTCTCCACCGTGCCGCGCTCGAACACGGCCGTCGTGGTTCCGGACTTGCCCTTGAAGGTCACCGTGCCGTGTTCCCCGCCGACAAGGGCGAGCCGCAGCAGCGGATGGGTGCACAGCGCGTGCAGCCGGGCCGCCAGCTTCGGGTGGTTACCGAGCACGAGTTGCTCGACGAGCTTGGTGCAGCGGGTGGCGGCCGGGCCTGCGCTGCCGGTCCCGGTCCCGGTGCCGGTCCCGGTCCCGGTGCCGGTGCCTGGGCTCGGCGACGCGGCCGACCCGTAAGTCGCGGTGGAGACCGGTGGGGAGACCGCCGAGGCTGACGCGCCGCCGGTCATGGCCACGCCGATCGCGGCGCCGCTGCCGAGCAGCACGGCGCCCGCGGCGGCGGTGGTGATGATTCGCTTGGTCCGGCCAGACCAGCGCGAGGGCCGGGCTTGGCCGTCTTGGTTGCCCCGGCCGTCTTGGTTGCCCTGGTTGCCCTGGCCGCGGTCCGTAGTGTCACTGTCCATGTCGGGGATCCTGACCGCCGACTATGGGTAACAAGGTCTCGCGACCTGAGATCTTCCCGGGAACGGCCCGCGAATATCCTGCAGGGCGGGTAACGGTCGGGGCGGGGTTACATTCGCTCGGGCACGCCGATGCCCAGCAGCCCTAGGCCGGTCACCAGCACCCGCAAGGTCAGCGCGCAGAGCGCCAGCCTGCTCTGTCGGGTCGGCGTCGGCGCCTGGAGTACCGGGCACTGCTCGTAGAACGTGGTGAAGGCGCTCGCCACGTCGAACAGGAAGGCGGCTAGCCGGTGCGGCTCGGCGGCCAGCGTCACGTCCTCCACTGCCCGGCCGAACCCGAGCAGCCGCAACGCCAGCGCTCGCTCGGCAGCGGTGCCCAGCTCGATCGGGCCGGACCTGACCGCAGCCGGGTCGAGACCGGCCCGGCCGAAGATCGACCGGATCCGGGCCGCAGCGTACTGCAGGTAGGGACCGGTGTTGCCGGTCAGCGCGAGCAGCCGGTCGAGGTCCAGCACGTATCGGGAGTCGCGGGCGACCGAGAGGTCACCGTACTTCAGCGCGCCGATCCCGACCGCCTGCGCGATCTGGTGTCGTTGCTCCGGGTCGTCATAGCGATCCCTGATGACTTCTTCGGCCCGGTCGATCGCCTCGTCTATCAGTGAGCTCAGCTTGACCGAGCCGCCGGACCTGGTGCGGAACCGCTTGCCATCCGCACCGGCGACCATGCCGATGGGGGCGTGGTCTGCCCTGACCTTGTCGGTGAGCCAGCCCGCCTGCCGGGCCACCGCGAAGATCATCGCGAAGTGCAGCGACTGGTCCGAGCCGACCACGTAGATCAGCCGGTCGGCGCCGAGGTCGCGGACCCGGTACCGGATCGCGGCCATGTCCGTGGCGTCGTAGCCGTAGCCGCCGTCGCTCTTGCGCAAGATGATCGGCTGCGGGCTGCCGTCGCGCGCCGTGAAGCCCGGCGGGAACGCGCACAGCGCGCCGTCGCTGATCACCGCCACACCGAGCGACTCCAGCTCGTCACAGACGTCGGCCAGCATGTCGTTGTAGAAGCTCTCCGGCGCCAGGTCGGCGTCCGTCAGCATGACACCCAGCCGCTGGTAGATCGTGCTGTAGTACTGCTCGGTGTCGTGCACGAGGAGCTGCCAGAGTCGCAGCGTCTCCGGGTCGCCGGACTGCAGCGACACGACGCGGCGCCGAGACCGCTCTGCGAACGCCGGATCGTCGTCGAACTTCTGCTTCGCCGCCTGGTAGAAGACGTTGATCTCGCCAGCCGCGAGTTGCTCGTATGCGGCCTGCTCGCCGACGTCAAGCAGGTGCTCGAGCAGCAGCCCGAACTGGGTACCCCAGTCGCCGATGTGGTTCGCCCGGATGACCTCATGCCCGAGCCACTCGAGAACCCGGACGACCGCGTCGCCGACGACCGTCGTCCGGAGGTGTCCGACGTGCATCTCCTTGGCGACGTTCGGGGCGGAGTAGTCCACGACGACCCGCTGCGGCTGCTCGGCCCTCGGCACGCCGAGCCGCGGGTCGTCGAGTTGGGCGCTCGCCTGGCCCGCGATCCAGTCGTCGGCGAGTGAGATGTTGATGAAGCCAGGACCGCTCACCTCGGCGCTGGCCACCGCGGCCGCGGCGGCCAGCCGGTCGGCCACCAGTTCGGCGATGTCGCGCGGTCGCCGATCGGCGCGTCTCGCCAGGCTCATGGCGGCGTTGGACTGGAAGTCGGCAAAGTCGGAGGGCCGGATCAGCGGATCGGCGTCCGCGTACGCGGGACCGAGCTCGGCCGCCACCGCGCGCTGAACGAGCGCGCCGAGGACAGCCTCCGGATCGGTCGTCTGCCCAGCCTCCGGATCGGTCATCTGCCCAGCCTCCGGATCGGTCATCTGCCCAGCCTACCGGGCTGTCCAGTTGATTTTTTTGGCGCGGCCGTGCCGGTGTTTGTTAGTGACCGGCCTCTGGTCAGTGGCTGACGACGCCGGTGGCGCCGCCGGGGCCGCGGTCCGCCCTGCGCAGGAAGTGGCCGGCCCGGCTCGGGCCGAGTCGCTCCCGGATCCGCTCGGTGATCCGGCGTTCGATGAGCTCAGCCGCGAGCTTGCACGCGGCGGTCGCCCCCCGCGCCGTCACCGCTCCGTGCGCGATGACGACGGTCGCTTCGAGTCCGAGCAGCGCCGCGCCGCCGTACGTCTCGGGATCGAACCGCTCGTTGAGCTCGCGCAGGCCGCGCCGCTGGAGCAGGGCGGCGGCCCAGGTCGCACGGGAACTGCCAAGGACCTCGCGCACCTGGTCGGCTGCGAACTTGGCGGTACCCTCGAGCGTCTTCAGCGCGACGTTGCCAGTGAAGCCGTCGGTCACGATCACGTCCACTTTGCCGGACAGCAGGTCACCGCCCTCCACGTTGCCCGCAAAGCTGATCGGCAGTCCGCCGTGTGGCTGGTCGGTGTCCAGCAGCTCGTAGCCGCGCCGCGCCAGCTTGTTTCCCTTGCCCGGCTCGGCCCCGATGGTCAGCAGGCCAACTCGCGGTTCGGCGATGCCGAAGGCGATCTCCGCGTACGCGACGCCGAGCTGTGCGAACTGCACGAGCAGCTCCGGCTTCGGGTCGGCGATTGCCCCCGCGTCTATCAGCACCGTCGGCGTCGGCCGGGTCGGCAGCGCTACCGCCAGCGCGGGCCGCGCCACCCCCGGTACCGGCCGCAGCCGCAGCTTCGCGGTGGCCACGATGGCGCCAGTGGAGCCGGCCGACACCACTGCACCGGCCTGACCGCGGCGGACAAGCTGGCATGCCACCGCGATGCTGGACCGAGGGCGGCGCCAGCTCGCGAGCGCCCCCTCGTGCATGGCAACCGACTCCTCCGCTGGCTCGATGTAGACATCGGCGCTGGCGGGCAGCCTGGTGAGCAGCGGCCGGAGCTGACCGGGCCGACCGGTAATTGCCACCCGGATGCCCAGGTCACGCGCTGCTGCAATGGCTCCAGCAACGATCTCCGCCGGAGCGTGGTCGCCGCCCATGGCGTCGACGGCGATCATCCTGGGACCACCGACTTCGGCCGCACCATTGTGGTCAGGGGCAGGCTCGCCGCCCCCGCCAGCATCGGCTGGCGGGGCGGCGGGAACGAGCGCGCTTGCTGGCCGGCTCAGGGTGCTGCCGCCCGCCTGATGTCCCAGGCCGCTCTGCTCGGCGTGGCTCTGCTCGGCGTGGCTCTGCTCGGTATGGTTCTGCTCGGCATGGTTCTGTGTCGTGCGCCGGTGTGTCGTGCGCCGTCCCGCATGCCGCCTAGCCTCTCACCGCGCCCGCCCGGCCTGCCCGCCCGGCTGCCCTGGTTGGGCCGGTTTGCGGGAGTGTCGTGCAGCTGGTGTTCCTCTGCTGTGGCGCGAGTGATCTGGGAATTCTTGGGAAGACTTTAGCGAGCCATGAGGCAACCAAAAGCGTGCGCCGGTCGTTATGTCATCCACAGCCAACTCACAGCCAAAACTGGGTAACGGGAGGGTCAGGAAGTACAGACTGGAAGCGCCACGAGGGGACCCGCCAGCTGGCGGCGTGGGGAGATCATGCGCAACGAATCGTGGTGCCGCGCGCCCATGCGGCACTCGGAGGGAGTTGCATGAGCGTTCAGGAGCTACATCGGGTCGTCCCTACCCAGGGTCGTCGGTTTCGTGCGTATTCCGCTAAGCATCTCGACCAGCTCACCTCCAGGGCCGGACTCTCTGCTGCTGAGCGGCTAGCGGTCCGGGCCGTCGCGACGGTGCTTCCGTTTCGCACCAACGACTATGTGCTGGAGTCGCTGATCGACTGGTCAGCGGCCCCTGATGATCCGATCTACCGGCTGGTCTTCCCGCAGTCGGACATGCTGCCGGCCGAGGACGTGGCTCCCATCGCGGCCCTCCTGGCGCGCGGCGCCTCCGAGCAAGAGCTGCAGGCCGCTGCTCACTCGGTGCGGCTGCGGCTCAACCCGCATCCAGCCGGTCAGTTGGCCCTGAACGTGCCCGATTTCGGTGCCGAGCCCCTGCCGGGCGTGCAGCACAAATATCCAGAAACCGTGCTGGTCTTCCCCAAGCAAGGCCAGACCTGCCACGCCTACTGCACGTACTGCTTCCGCTGGGCGCAGTTCGTCGGCGAGCCGGACCTGAAGATGGCGACTGACGACATGACGCGCGTGGTTTCCTACCTCACGGCGCACCCCGAGGTAACCAGCGTGCTGATCACCGGCGGCGATCCGATGATCATGGGCACTGGCGTGCTGCGCAGGTATGTGGAGCCGCTGCTCGAGCTCGAGCAACTGGAGTCGATCCGGATCGGGACCAAGTCCCTCTCCTACTGGCCGCAGCGGTTCGTGTCAGACCCGGACGCCGACGATGCGCTGTGGCTGTTCGAGCAGGTGGCCGCTGCCGGCAAGATCCTGGCCCTGATGGCGCACTTCACGCACCCACGCGAGCTCGAGCCGCCGCTCGTGGCCAGCGCGATCGGCAGGATCAGGTCCGCCGGTGCAGTCATCCGCACTCAGGCGCCACTCATCAGGAGCATCAATGACGA
The DNA here is from genome assembly GCA_030037785.1 of Streptosporangiaceae bacterium. Lineage (GTDB taxonomy): Bacteria > Actinomycetota > Actinomycetes > Streptosporangiales > Streptosporangiaceae > JAJYUU01. Next base: position 14,756 of record JASHQA010000310.1, on the reverse strand, counting down.
CGCCGCCATCTGGTCGCGGATGTGGCGAATCCAGCTGAGGCTCGGCCTGGTGCCGTACTACATGTTTGTGGAGCGCGACACCGGACCGCAGGGCTACTTCGCGGTGCCGCTCGTTCGTGCGGCCGAGATCTTCCGGGATGCCTACAGCAGCGTCTCCGGGCTGAGCCGCACCGTCCGTGGGCCATCGATGTCGGCGACGCCAGGCAAGGTATGCGTGGACGGCGTCGCCGAGGTTGCCGGTCAGCGAGTCTTCGTCCTGCATATGATCCAGGCGCGGGATCCGTCTCTCGTGGGCCGGCCGTTCTTCGCCCGGTTTGATCCCGATGCCGTCTGGCTGTCCGACCTGGAGCCGGCCTTCGCCGACCGGTTCCCGTTCGAGTCCGAGACCAACCCGCGGCTGCGGATGGCTGCCGAGGGCTCGCAACTACTGGCCGCTGCCGACTAACGCTGTCGGCCGCGCCGACGTTCGGTCCCAGACAGGGGTGGTGACCGCTGGGCGGGTGCGTGGCGACCCTGAACCACTCGTGGCGACCGTTCACGAGCAGTGGTGACCGAAGATGCCGAAATTTTGTGCCTTCCGTACCTTTTGACCCCGCCGTGCGGTCGCGGTTGCTGACGGACGGTCGCTATGGCTAGCCAGCGGTCGCCAACGCCCCTCCAACCGGTCGCTATGGCTAGCCAGCGGTCGCCAAGGCCCCTCCAACCGGTCGCTGTGGCAGTTGGATGGTCGCTGTGGCAGTTGGATGGTCGCTAAGGCGGTTAAGCGGACGCTACGGCGGTTGAACGGTCGCGGCAGACCCGCCGAGCGGTCACCATGCGTGCTACGCGCGAGTGCCCTAGCGCCCGCCAGCGCCGGCCAGCAGGAACAGGATCGGCCCCGCCGATCGTCAGCCGCGTCGCCTCGACCAAGTCGTGGGTGAGGACCGACTCAGTGAAGCGGGTCCAGGTGTTCAGTGCGCGCCAGCGGGCTGCCGAGGTGGCGCCGGGCCGCGCCGGTGGTGTCGGAGACCAACCCGACGGCCCGCTGCAGTACGCCCGATCCGTCGAAGTATGCTCCCGGCCATGGAAATCAACGGAACCGCTGCAATCGTGTCCGGCGGGGCCAGCGGCCTCGGCGCGGCAACCGTCCGGGCGCTTGCGGCGGCCGGCGCGAAGGTCACCGTCGCTGACCTCAACGAGCAACTGGGCCAGGCACTCGCCGACGAGGTCGGCGGCATCTTTGCCCGGACGGATGTCAGCGACGCCGACTCGGTTCGCGCTGCCGTTGACACAGCCGCCGCGGCTGGCCAGCCGCTGCGCTTCGTGATCAGCTGCGCCGGAATCGGCTGGGCGCAGCGGACCGTGGGCCGGGATGGCCAGCCGCACGACCGGGCGGCGTTCGGCAAGGTCATCGACGTCAACCTCATCGGCACGTTCAACCTCATGAGCATCGGCGCCGCCGCGGTGGCGAGAACCGAGCCCGCCGACGCCGACGGTGCCCGAGGCGTTGTCATCAACACCGCGTCGATCGCTGGCCTCGAGGGCCAGACCGGCCAGCTGGCCTACTCGGCTTCCAAGGGCGGCATCATCGGCATGACGGTTCCGGCGGCCAGGGACCTCGCCGCCATCGGCGTCCGGGTGAACACCATCTGCCCCGGCATCATCGACACGCCCATCTACGGCGCCGGCCCGGCGAGCGAGGAATTCAAAGCCAAGCTGGTCGCCCCGGTCGTGTTCCCCAAGCGCCTGGGTACCGCCGCCGAGTTTGCTCAGCTCGTCCGCGCGCTGATCGAGAACGATTACATGAACGCCGAGATCATCCGCTTCGACGGCGGCATCCGCTTCCAGCCGAAGTAACCAGACGGCAGTTAGAGACCGCGAGCAATCATTCGTAGCTGTCCGGTCTGTCCCAGTGCGGGCATGCGACGTGCTCGCCGCGCCGATACGCCAGATGTGACGCCTTTTCCTCCGCTAGTCTATCGATTCGAATTACGAACTAGCAGGGGGGGTAATGGCACCATCTGTGGCGATCATCATGCGCACCAGGGACCGCCCGGTGCTCCTCAGCCGCGCTATCGCCAGCGTCTGCGCCCAGACGTTCGCGGACTGGCACCTCGTTGTCGTGAACGACGGAGGCGACGCAGCGGCAACCGGTGACGTGATTGACGGACACCGGGCAGAGCTCGCCGGGCGCGTGACCGTGATCGGTAACAGCCAGCCTCGAGGTAGGGCCGCCGCGCTCAACCAGGGGATCAAGGCCAGCAGTTCGACGTACGTCGCCATCCACGATGACGACGACACCTGGCACCCGGAGTTCCTCGCCCGCACGGCCGCACACCTCGAGGCAACCGCCGACGCCGCGGTGGCCGTGCGGACCGAGATCGTCTGGGAGCGGATCGACGGGAGCGAGGTCACTGAGCTAGGGCGCGAGATCTTCTGCACCGACGTCCACGGGTTCACGCTGAGCGACCTGCTGCTGCACAACCGGACCGTGCCCATTTCGCTGCTGTACCGACGGACCGTGCACTCCAAGATCGGCTGGTACCGGGAAGACCTTCCTGTCACGGAAGACTGGGAGCTGTTGCTGCGCCTGGCCCTCGCCGAGGTCACGCTGGGCTTCATCGATGGTGAGCCGCTGGCTTTCTGGCATCAGCGCCGGGAGGCCGAAGGCACGCTCGCGAACAGCATAGTCGCCGGTCACGCCGAGCATCGGGGCACCGACCAGCTGGTGCGCGACGAGGCACTGCGTTCCTATGTCCGTGAGCATGGCCTGGGCGAACTGCTCTACCTCACCAGGTTCCTCCGGCAAGAGAACGACCGTCTCCGAGAAACCCAGCTGGAGATGAACCAGCTCCTGCGGCAGCAGGGGCAGCGACTGGACCGGCTTGAAAGGACGATCGCGAACGCGACCCTCGTGAGCCTTGCGCGACGCGGGTACCGGCGGCTGAAGAGGCGCTTGAGCGGAACCTAGGGGCTGGCCGTACTGAGAGCGACCCGAGGCCGCGCGGCCACGCCTGCTATCTTGTCCAGCCGAAGTAACCCGAGCCGACCAGCCCAGGAGGGGTGACCCCATGCCGGCAGTCCTGACCGACGTCAGCGGCGGCGTCGCTGTCATCACCATCAACCGGCCCGAGGCAAGGAACGCCGTCAACGGCGAGGTGGCCAGGGGGATCGCCGAGGCCGTGGACGAGCTGGATGCCAGCAAGGACGTTCAGGTCCTGATCCTCACCGGCGCCGGCGGGACGTTCAGCGCCGGAATGGACCTGAAGGGCTTCCTGTCGGGCGACTCGCCGGCCTTCGGTGACCGTGGCTTCGGCGGGATCGTGCAGCGCCCGCCTGCCAAGCCCGTGATCGCCGCGGTCGAGGGCTACGCGCTAGCGGGCGGGTTCGAGCTCGTGCTCGCGTGTGACCTAGTGGTGGCGAGCGAGGAAGCCAAGTTCGGGCTGCCCGAGGTGCGCCGCAGCCTGGTAGCCGGCGCGGGCGGGCTGCTCCGGCTGCCCAAGCGGATCCCCTACCACCTGGCGATGGAGATCGCGCTGACCGGCGAGCACTTCCCGGCGTCCCGGCTGCAGCAGGCCGGCCTGGTGAACCGGCTCGTGCCTGCCGGGCAGGCGCTCGAGGCGGCGGCGGAACTGGCCGGGCGCGTCGCCCTGGGTGGCCCGCTCGCGCTAGCCGCGACCAAGCGCGTCATCGTCGAGTCCGCCGACTGGCCGGCCGCCGAGGCGTTCCAGCGGCAGGGCGAGATCATCACGCCCGTGTTCATGTCCGCGGACGCCCGCGAGGGCGCACTGGCCTTCGCCGAGAAGCGCTCGCCGGTCTGGAAGGGCGAGTAGGCAGTCCCGGCGCCGATCCGCGCGGCGGGAGGTCCGCGCCGCCGGAGGTCCGCGCCGCCGGAGGTCCGCGAGTCACTGCCCGGTCGCCGCGGGTTAGGATCGGCGGCCAACGGGGGAATCCAGTTCGCGCGACGGTGCTGTGTCCTGCCCCGGCGCCTTGCCCCGGCGCGCACGATCGCGCCCCTGTCCCGCTACCGACCGTGAGCGACTGGAGACAGAATGCCGCGGATCAGCGTTGTCGTCCCGTTCCACAACAACGCCGATGTGCTCGGTGACTGCCTGGCGTCGATCGCCGATCAGACGATCGCTGACATAGAGGTCATCACGGTCGATGACGGCTCGCAGGACGGCGGCGCTGCCGTGGCGGCCGCTCGGGCGGCCGCCGACCGGCGCTTCACCCTGGTCCGCGTCGCCGGCGGCGGCCCCGGCTTCGCCCGCAACCAGGGCGTCCGGCGCGCCCGCGGCGAATACCTGTCGTTCGTCGACGGCGACGACTTGCTGCCTCCGCACGCCCTGGAGTGGCTGCTGCGCAGTCTCGAGGCGTCGGGCTCGGACTTCGTGTCGGGGAACGTGCAGCGCCTCGGGCCAGACGGCCTCACCCAGTCGGCGCTGCACGCGAGGGCGGTCAAGACCGCGAAAACCGGCACGCACATCAGCAGCAGCCCTGAGCTGTTCTTCGACGTCTCGGTCTGGAACAAGCTGTTCCGCCGGTCGTTCTGGGACCGCCACGGCCTCACGTTCCCCGAAGGAGTGGTCTGGGAGGACCTGCAGCTGATGACGAAGGCGCACGTGCTGGCCAGGGCCGTCGACGTCATCACCGAGCACATCTACTACTGGCGCCAGCGGACCAGCGGTGAACTGTCGATCACCCAGTCGCGCACGAGCATCGCCAATTTCCGCGACCGGATCACCGCGCTGGAAGTGATCGACGAGTTCCTGCGCACGCGCAAGCCTCGCCACCTGGTCCGCGACCACCAGCGCAAGGCACTCCTCAACGACTTGTGGCTGTACATCCCTGACCTCACCCGCACCAGCGAGGAGTACCGCACGGAGTTCGGCCCGCTGTTGGCTGGATACCTGGCCCAGGTGGACAAGCGCGTGCTGCGCCAGCTTCCGTCCAGCCACAAGCTCGCCTATCACCTCGCCGGCCGCGGCCTGATGCCCGAGCTACTGACGTACGCCCGCTGGCTCGGCGAACAGCCCGTCAAGACGGTTCCGGTGGTCCGGGACCGTGGGCGGGTGCGCGCCGACCTGCCGTTCCGCACCGATCGCCGGCTGGCGGTCCCGCCGCGGGTGTACCGCACCCGGATGCGGGAACTGGACCCGTTCGTCCGGGTCGACGAGATCGGCTGGCAGGACGGCAAGCTGGTCATCTCCGGCTGTGCCTTCGTTCCCTCGGTCGACATCCGCCGGCGCCTGGACACGGCCAAGGTCGTGCTGCTGCGGCCACGCCAGCCAGGCAGACCGCCCGTCGTGGTGCTGGCCAGGTCGTTCCGGCACCCGGACGCGCAGCGGTGGTCGGGCCAGCAGCGCTACGACTACGACTGGGCCGGCTTCGAAGCGACGATCAGCGCGCACAGGTTCCGGCTGGCCGGCCGGTGGCTCACCGGCGAATGGGAGGGATACGTGCTCGTCCGCGGGCACGGCGTCTGGCGCGCGTCCCGGCTGCACACGGCCGCGCGGGCAGCTGCCGAGCGCCCGAGTGCCCGCCAGGTCGCGCCCGGCATCCGGATGGCGGCAGTCTGGCGGGGCGCGCGCCTGCACATCCTGGTGACCGGCACGGCGGCTGAGCTGTACCGCTGCGAACAGCGCGGCGAGGACATCGTCCTCGAGGTCGACCTGCGGCAGCGGGCCAGGCCGACCGCGCGGCTGGTGCTGGCGCGGCCGGACGGCACCGCCCGCAGCGCCCTGCCCACGACCGTCGCGGACCAGCCCGCCGGTGGCACCCGGCTGCGTGCGGCGGTTCCGGCGAGCCTGCTCGCCGACGCAAGCATGCCGTGGGACCTGCGGGTCGAGGCGCCAGGTGCCGCTTCCGTCCCGGTCGCGTTTGCCACTCACGGCCACGAGTACCGGTTCGCTGCGGGCGCGCAGCAGGTTGCCATCGAACGCACAACAGAGGGGAACGTGGCCGTTATCCGGCGCGGCGCCATCCCGGTGATCACCGACTACAGCTGGTCAGCCGGCGGTCGGCTGACTTTCCGCGGCCGACACGCCGAACCGGACGCCGCGCCGCTCGAGGGCGTGCTCCAGCGCGTCGGAGCCGCAGAGGTGCACCCGATCCCCGTCGAGCGCGACGGGGACGGCTTCAGCCTGACAGCCGACGTCGCCGCGATGCCGGTCTTCGGCCGCCGGCTGCCGCTGCGCGACGGCGAATGGCAGCTCAAGGTGCGCCGGGCCCGGCCCGGCGGCGAGCTGGTGGTGCCTGGCTACGACCACGACCGGCTGCAGGCTGCCGATGAGCGGCGGCACCAGTTTGGGCCCAAGCTGTACCGGTTCACCGCGTCGGGTTGCGATTCCCCGCTGCTGACCGTGGAGCCGCCGCTGAGTCTCGCCGAGCAGGGCCGCGTCCAGCGGCGCGCGCTGCGCGGGGTGTACTACCCGGTCCAGCAGCGACGCGGGCTGCGCGACGCGGTCGTGTTCCTGAGCTTCAAGGGCAGGCAGGTCAGCGACAACCCGCTCGGCATCGCAGCGGAGCTGCGGCGGCGGGGCGACACCAGGGAGCACATCTGGGTCGTCAACGACTGGACGGTGCAGGTCCCGGACGGCGCGCGCGCCGTGCTGCTCGACACCCGAGCGTGCTGGGACGCGCTGGCCAGGTCCGCTTACATCGTGTCCAACGACGACATGCCGCGCGGCTTCTCCATCCGGCCCGGTCAGTTCTACCTGCAGACGTGGCACGGTACGCCGCTGAAGCGCGTCGGGTTCGACGTGGCGAAGATGCAGTCGTTCGGCGGCCGCGAGTACATGCAACTGCTGGCGCACGACGTAGCCTGCTGGGACTTGCTGCTCTCGCCGAGCCCGGCGAGCACGCCGATCCTGCAGCGGGCGTTCCGGTTCAGCGGCGAGATCCTCGAGTCTGGCTATCCGCGCAACGACATCCTGGCCGGCGCTGACGCGCCGGCCATCGCGGCACGGGCGCGTGAGCGGCTTGGCATCCCGGCTGGCAAGCGGGTGGTCATGTACGCGCCGACGTGGCGGGACAACCAGTTCTACGCCTCCGGCCGGTACCGGTTCGACCTGCAGCTGGATCTTGATCGCGCCTGGCGCGAGCTGGGCGACGACTACGTGATCCTGCTCCGGGGCCACCATCAGACGGCGGACGACGCCCCGGCCGGGGCCCGTCCTGGTTTCGTCGTCAACGTGACCAGCTATCCCGACGTCGCCGAGCTGTTCCTGGCCAGCGACGCGCTCATCACCGACTACTCGTCGATGATGTGCGACTTTGCCGTCACCGGCCGGCCCATGCTGTTCTTCACTTATGACCTGGCGGACTATCGGGACAGCGTGCGGGGGCTGTACATCGACCTGGAGCGGGAGGCCCCGGGCCCGCTGCTCGCCACGTCCGACGAGGTAATCGACGCGATCGGCCGGCTCGGGGCGGTCTCGGCTCAGTACCGGGACTCCTACGCGACGTTCGTGGCGAAGTTCTGCCCGCTCGACGACGGCAAGGCGGCTGCCAGGGTCTGCGACCGGGTCTTCGGCTGCTAGCCCGGCCACTGCTGCCCGACTCGCCGCTGGCTAGGTCCGTGGGAGCGGATTTGCTATGGATCCGCCCATAGCAAATCCACTCCCACGCGGCCGCGCCGCCTGCGCTCCCCGAGGGCGATGCTCGGCGCTGCTTCCCCTAGCGGGCGGTGGCGGCCAGCGCACGCTGACCGGCCACGGTGCCGGCCAGCCGTTCGCGGAGCTTGGCCCGGCCGCGGTGCAACCGGGACATCACCGTCCCGATGGGGGTGCCCATCATCTCCGCGATCTGCTTGTACGGGTATCCCTCGACGTCGGCCAAGTAGATAGCCACGCGGAAGTCTTCCGGCAGTTCGCGCAGCGCCTGCAGGATGTCCGAGTCGGCGATCCGGTCCAGCGCTTCAGCCTCGGCCGACCGGGCCGGGGGCATCAGCGGGTCGCTGCCGACCTGCCAGTCCTCCTGAAAGTCCACGCCGAGATCCTGGACCGGCTCCCGGCGCTTCTTCCGGTAGCCGTTGATGAAGGTGTTCGCGAGGATCCGGTGCAGCCAGGCCCGCAGGTTGGTGCCGGGCTTGAACTGGTGCAGGCCCGCGTATGCCTTCGCCAGCGTCTCCTGGACGAGGTCCTCGGCGTCGCTCGGGTTCCTCGTCATGCGCAGCGCCGCCGGGTAGAGCTGCCCCAGCGCGGGCATGACGTCACGCTCGAACACCGCGGCGCGGTCCGGCATCGACGGGAGCTGCCTGGGCTCGGCCATCCCGGCCAGCTGTGCCTGGTCTCGCCGTGCCGCTGCTGCTTCTACCGTCACTGTGCGCTCCGCTGTGGTCGGGGGAACTGACACAGCTAGGACGCAACCGACGGGCAACCCGATGCGTGATCTGCGTAACAGTGCGACTACGAAGCGTGCCCAGCTGGCACCACGGGATGCTCAGATCCAGCGGTGGAACCACATCCGGGACAGCCAGGCAGAGAACGGGATAACCTCGGCGGTCAGGATGGGGTACAGGTAGGCCAGGTTGAGCAGCACCGCGACCAGGTAGCAGCCCGCGCCCACGGCGCCGATGGCCCTTCTGCCGGGCGCGGCGCGCGCCGGCCCGATGATCAGCCCCAGGCACAGCGTGATGGCGATGATCATGAACGGCTCGAAGGCGACCGCGTAGTAGTAGAACTCGGTGCGGTTGTCGTGCCAGGCGTACCAGATCCACGGGAGCCAGCCGGCCGCCACGCCGAGCAGCGCGACCCCGGCCCGCCAGTCACGCTGCGGCGTCCGGCCGAAGACCAGGTCACCGATCAGCCCGCTGAGCCACCAGAACAGGCAGAACACCAGCGCCAGCGTGCCGCCCCACCAGATCAGCGGCGTCCCGATCGCGAGAACCTCCGAGGCCGTGCAGTGCGAGCCGCACGTGCTGGCGTGGGGCTCGTTCCAGTAGAAGGAGATGGGCCTGGCCAGCACGAGCCAGCCGAGCGGGTTGGACTTATAGGACTGGAAGGAGGTCAGCCCGAGCCCGAACTGGAGCATCCAGTGGTTGTACTGGTACCACGAGTCGATGGTGGACCAGATCGGGGTGTGGTTGCCGTGCAGCGCGGCCCAGTTCCGGTCGTAGCCGTCGCTGCTGGCGAACCAGCCGCTCCAGGACGCCGCGTAGACCACGAGCGGGGCCACGATGAACCAGACTGGCAGCCAGACGGCGTCGCTGCGCAGGCCGCCAATCCGCCAGGCGGCATACCCGGCGGCCCTCCTGGCGCCGAGGTCCCAGACGATCGCGAGCCCGGCGAAGGCGATGAGGAACCAGAGCCCGTTCCACTTGCTCGCGCAGGCCGCCCCGAGGCACAGGCCCGCCGCTACCCGCAGCCAGCGGATGCCCAGCCGGGGGCCGGCCTGATCCGGCTCTTCGGCCACGGCGGCGGCCTCGGCGGCGCGGGCGAGTCTGGCGATGGTGACGTCGCGGTCGATGAGCAGCAGGCCGAAGGCGGCGAGCACCCAGAACATCACGAAGATGTCGAGGATCGCGGTGCGGCTCAGCACCAGCTCCAGGCCGTCGAGCGCGAGCAGCAGACCGGCCACGCAGCCGAGCAGGGTCGACCGGGTCATCCGCCGGACGATCCGGGCGAGCATCAGGATGGATAGGGTTCCGACGACGCAGACCGAGAACCGCCAGCCGAACGGGGTCAGGCCGAATACCCACTGGCCGAACGCCATCATGATCTTGCCGAGCGGCGGGTGCGCAACGAGTTCGCCGGTCAGGTGCCCGTTGGTCAGCGTGAATATGTTCGGGTCACCGCGAAGGAGCAGGCTGTTGACGTTGCTGACGTGGTTGAGCTCGACGCCGTGGTGCAGGATCGAGTTCGCGTCCGGCACGTAGTAGGTCTCGTCGAACACGACGGCGTCCGGCTTGCTGAGCCGGTAGAACCGCAAGAACCCGCCGAAGATCGTGACCAGGACTGGCCCGGCCCAGCCCCAGAACGCGCTGCCCAGCACGAGCGCGCTGCCGTGGCGGCTGGCCCTGGTGAGCAGGGAGCCCTCGGTAGCCGCGGTCGGCGCCGCCTGAGAGACGTCCATCGTGAGCCATGGTAGGCGGGACGCGACTAGCGTAGGCACGGACATGCTCCGGACAAACTCCGAGTCACCGCAGAGTTCGGCCACCCTGACGGTCGCGACGGCGCCCGCCAGCGGCGCGCCCGATGTCACGGCCCGGCTCGGACCGGCGCTCGCAGCGGCCGGCCTGGTCGCAACCACGGACGCGGGGCGCCTGGGCCGGCTCACCGCCGGGCTCGGCATCACCGTGGCCGGTCGCGTGATCCTCGGAGCCGGCCACCCAGCGGGCACGTACATCGCCGAGGTGCTGGCCGAGCTCAGGACCGGACATGACGTGCTGCTGGTCACCGGCGCTGGCCAGGCTGGTACCGGGGACGCCGACCGCGGCCTCATCGCGGCTGCCGCAGCGGCCGGGATCCGGGTGACCGTGCTGCCGGGTCCGTCGCCCGTTACCGCAGCGCTGGCCGTCGCGGGCTTCCCGGCCGAGCGGTTTACCGTCGAGGGTGTCCCGCCCCGGCGCGCTGACGTGCGGGAACGCCGGTTCGCCGAGCTCTGCACCGAGCACCGGACGCTGATCTTCAGCGAATCGCCGCGCCGGGTAGGGCGGACGCTTGCGGAGCTGGCGACCGCGTTCGGCGCCAGCCGCCCGGCCGTGGTCTGCCGGGCGCTGGCGGCGGACCAGGACGTGCAGCGCGGCACGCTCGGCGAGCTGGCCAGCGAGCTCAACGGCGGCGGTGGTGAGGGCGGTGACGGCCGCAACGGCGGTGGTGGCGGCGACGAAGGCGGCGACGGCGACGAAGGCGGCGTGACGGTCGTGGTGCTCGGCGCCCCGGCGGCCGACGCGGCGCCCACAGCGCCTGCCGAGCCGGGTGTGCTCGCGGACGCGGTGAGCCGGGTCGCGGCGCTGGTCGCAGGCGGCACGACGACCAGAGACGCGGTCGCCGCGGTGGCCGCCCAGACTGGGCTCCGCAGGCGGGAGCTCTACAACGCCGTCGGCGGTTCCGGCGCGGCCGCTCCGGCACCAGCGGACCCAGGCGGTCCCCTAGGCTGACAGCTATGACCAGCCGTCACATCCTCGCCTGCGCGGCCTGGCCGTACGCCAACGGCCCGCGCCACATCGGTCACGTGTCGGGCTTCGGCCTGCCGTGCGACATGTTCGCGAGATACCAGCGAATGTGCGGCAACCGGGTGCTGATGGTGAGCGGCACCGACGAGCACGGCACCCCCATCCAGGTGCAGGCCGACGCCGAGGGGGTCAGCGCGCGCGAGCTAGCCGACCGCTACAACCGGGTCATCGCCGAGGATCTGGCCGGGCTGGGCATGTCGTATGACCTGTTCACCCGCACTACGACACGCAACCACTACGCGGTCGTGCAGGAGATGTTCCGCGGGCTCTATGCGAACGGCTACATCTTCACCCGCACGTCCATGGGTGCGGTGTCGCCGTCCACGGGCCGGACGCTGCCGGACCGCTACATCGAAGGCACGTGCCCCATCTGCGGCTTCGAGAACGCGCGCGGCGACCAGTGCGACAACTGCGGCAACCAGCTCGACCCCGTCGACCTCATCAACCCGCGGTCGAAGATCAACGGTGAGACGCCGGTGTTCGCGCCGACCGAGCAGTTCTTCCTGGACTTGCCCGCATTCGCGGACGTGCTCGGCAGCTGGCTGCAGAGCAAGAGCGGGCTCTGGCGCCCGAACGTGCTGAAGTTCTCCCTGAACCTGCTCGGGGACCTGCAGCCGCGGGCGATCACCAGGGACCTGAACTGGGGCGTGCCGATCCCCGTCGAGGGCTGGCAAGACCTGGCGGACAAGCGGATCTACGTCTGGTTCGACGCGGTGATCGGTTACCTGTCCGCATCCATCGAGTGGGCCAGGCGCGCGGGCGACCCGGACGCGTGGCGCGCGTGGTGGCAGTCACCAGACGCCGACGCCTACTACTTCATGGGCAAGGACAACATCGTCTTCCACGCCGAGATCTGGCCCGCCATGCTCCTCGGCTACGGCGGCAAGGGCGCGCGGGACGGTAAGCCCGGCGCTCTCGGCGAGCTCAACCTCCCGTTCGAGGTCGTCTCCAGCGAGTTCCTGACCATGGAGGGCCGGAAGTTCTCCTCGTCCCGGTCGGTGGTGATCTACGTCCGCGACTTCCTGTCCCGCTATGACGTGGACGCGCTGCGGTACTACGTCGCGGTGGCCGGTCCGGAAACCCAGGACACCGACTTCACCTGGAGCGAGTTCGTCCGCCGCAACAACGACGAGCTGCTGGCGAACTGGGGGAACCTGGTCAACCGCGCCGTGTCGTTCGCCGCGCGCAACATCGGCGCGATCCCGGAGGCCGGCCAGCTCACCGACGCTGACCGGGCGCTGCTCGACCGGTCCAGGGCCGCGTTCACGACCGTGGGCGACGCGCTCGGCCGGTGCCGGTTCAAGATCGCCAGCACGGAGGCGATGCGCACGCTCGCCGAGGCGAACAAGTACCTGTCCGACCAGGCGCCGTGGAAGCTGCGCGAGTCCGACCCGGACCGGATGCGCACGATCCTGCACGTGGCCCTGCAACTCGTGGACGACGGCAAGACGCTGCTCACGCCGTTCCTGCCGCGGTCCTCGCAGCGGGTATTCGAGATGCTCGGCGGCACTGGGGACTGGTCGGGCCTGCCGCGGATCGACGAGGTCGAGGAGGACGGCGGTCCCGGCTATCCGGTCATCACCGGCGACTACCGGACGGCGGCGCGCTGGGAGTCCGCGCCGATCCGACCGGGCACCACGCTGAGCCTGCCGACGCCGCTGTTCGCCAAGCTGGCCCCGTCGGTCGCCGCCGAAGAGCTGGCCAGGCTGGAGACCGGGTGACGTCGCCGCCCGGGCGGCGACGTCACCCGGCTGCCGGGCAGCCCGGCGCCGAGACCGACGGGGCCAGCCGGCGCGGCAGCCCGGTCCCGGATGACGAGTTCGGCCCGGGGCCCGGCATCGGGCGGCCTCCGGCGCTCGCGCCAGAGCCGCTGCCCGGCAGCGCGCTCGACAGTCACTGCCATCTCGAGATGATCGGCCTTGCGGTCGCCGACACGCTCGCCCTGGCGGCTGCCGCGGGTATCACGCGCGTCGTCACCGTCGGCACGGACGTGGCGTCGTCACGCTGGGCCGCGCGGTGCGCGGCGTCGTTCCCTGCTGTCGCAGCGGCAGTTGCAATCCACCCGAACGAGACCGCGGCAGCCGCGGACTCGCCTGCAGCACGCGACGCCGCGCTCGCGGTGATCGCCGGGCTGGCCGCACTGCCGCAGGTCCGCGCCGTGGGCGAGACCGGACTCGACTACTACCGGGACAGCGCCGCGCCCGACGTGCAGCGGGACTGGTTCCGCGCGCACATCGACATCGCCAAGCAGACGGGCAAGCCGCTGATGATCCACGACCGGGACGCGCACGCGGACGTGCTGGCGATCCTGGCCGCCGACGGCGCACCCGAGCAGGTGATCTTCCACTGCTACTCGGGCGATGCGGAGCTGGCGGAGCGGTGCGTGCGGGCCGGGTACGTGCTCAGCTTCGCCGGCACCGTGACATTCGGGAACGCCAGCGGCTTGCGGGCCGCGGCCGCCGTGACGCCAGCCGAACTGCTGCTGGCCGAGACCGACGCGCCGTTCCTGGCGCCGACGCCGAACCGTGGCAAGTCCAACACCCCCGCGCAGGTGGCGACCACGATTCGCGCGCTCGCGGCGGCCAAGCACATGGACGTGGCCAAGCTGTGCGCGGTCATCGAGGCCACTGGCGAGCGGGTCTTCGGGCCCTGGTCGGCGTAGCGGTTCCCGTGTCGTCCGATCCGCCGCCGACCGCCCCGGCCAGGAGGCGAGCCCCGGCCCGGGAAGTGGCCCAGGCAAGGGAGACGGCCCCCGAAGAGCAGACGGCCCCCGAAGAGCAGACGGCCCCCGCAGCGGAACGGGCCCTGGAGTCGGCGCAGCCGCTGGCTGCGGCGCGGTTGCTCGGACCGACCGAGATCCGGGCGCTCGCCGGCCGACTGGGCGTCCAGCCCGCCAAGCGGCTCGGACAGAACTTCGTCGTCGACGCCGGCACGGTCACCCGGATCGCGGCGATGGCCGGGCTGCGGCCCGACGACGTGGTGCTGGAGGTCGGCCCTGGCTTCGGGTCCCTGACGCTGCCGCTGCTGGCGGCGGCGCGCAGGGTCGTGGCCGTCGAAGCCGACCCGGTGCTGGCCGCCGAGCTGCCGGCGACGGTCGGCGCGCGGGCGCCGGAACTCCTGGACAGACTCGAGGTAGTGACGGCGGACGCGGCGCGGGTTGGCTCGCTGCCCGGCCCGTCGCCGACGGTCCTGGTGGCGAACCTGCCGTACAACGTGTCGGTGCCGGTCGTGCTGCACCTGCTCGCGACCGTGCCGACGCTGCGCGGCGGGCTGGTCATGGTCCAGGTCGAGGTGGCCGACCGGATGTGCGCGCCGCCGGGCAGCCGGGTGTACGGCGTGCCGTCGGCGAAGCTGGCCTGGTTCGCGACGGCCCGGCGGGTCGGCTCGGTACGCCGGGCCGTATTCTGGCCGGTGCCGCGGGTGGACTCCGGTCTGGTGCAGCTTGTCCGGCATCCAGCCGGCGTCGCCGCGCGGCTGCGCGGCGACGCCGGCCAGGCCGAGACGTTCGCGGTTGTCGACGCCGCGTTCTCGCAGCGCCGCAAGACGCTCCGGTCGGCGCTGGCGGGCTGGGCGGGCTCGCCGGGCGCGGCAGCCGCGGTGC
>JASHQA010000309.1 GCA_030037785.1 Streptosporangiaceae bacterium | reverse complement strand
GCTGCTGGCGAGCGGCCCCGTTCCCGCTTGGAACGGTCTGCTGACCCGGCTGGTCGCCGACGCCGCCCGGCGGATCGGCCACGGCCGACCGGTGCGCCTCGCCGCCCGACTGCTCGCCGCCGTCGCGGTCGGCGCGCTAGCGGTCGCCGCAGTTGGCTGGCAACCTGCCAGCATCGCGGTCAGCACCGGGGCGCTGACCTGGCTGCTGCTGACCGGTCGCGCTGATCTGGCCGTCCGCCGGGAGCGGCGGTGAGCGCCTCGGATCCGCTCCGTCACGCTCTGCGAGAATCGGGTCATGCTGCACCCGGCGGAAGTGGCGGGCTTCGGCCTGGCCATGGTCGCGGTCATCGTCGTCGCGCGCGGCCTAGCCGATCGCTTCCGGGTGCCGTACGCGATCGTGCTGACCGGCTGCGGCCTCGTCTACGCCGCGCTGCCGCTGCCCGCCATTCGGCCGGAGCCCGAGATCGTGCTCTGGGTCGTCATCCCGCCGCTGCTGTACGCCGCGGCGCTGCGATCAAGCCTGATCGAGATCCGGGCAGACTGGCGGCCCATCACCAGCCTGTCGGTCGCGCTGGTGCTGGTGACCGCCATCGCGGTCGGCGCTCTCATCGCCACCGTCATACCGAAGATCACCATCGCTGGCGGCCTCGTGCTCGGCGCCGCCGTCGCGCCGCCTGACCCGGTGGCGGCCCTGTCGATCGGGCGGCGGGCCGGCCTGCCGTCTCGGATGCTCACCCTCATCGGCGGCGAGGGCATGCTCAACGACGCGACAGCGCTGACAACCCTGCAGGTCGCAGTCGCCGCGACGGTCAGCGGCGCCTTTTCGATCGGCCCGGCGATCGGCGACTTCCTGCTCGCCTCGAGCGGCGGACTCGTCATCGGCGTCGCTTTCGGCTACTTGCTGCGGCTAGCCCGGCCGCTGCTGCGGGACCCGCTGCGGGCCAACGCCGTCTCGCTGGCGACACCGTTCGCCGCCTACCTGGCCGGCGAGGCGGCGCACGTGTCCGGCGTGCTGGCCGTGGTCATCGCCGGCCTGCTGGCAAGCCACGACGCACCCCGCGGTCAGTCGGGAGTCAGCAGGCTGCAAGCCGACGCGGTGTGGCACTTCATCGAGTTCATGCTCGAGGGAGTGGTGTTCTTGCTGATCGGGGCGCAGCTTCCGGCCGTGGTGCGCGGCCTGCACACCGAGTCTGCCGGGCTGACCGCGGCCGCGATCGCGGTCACGCTGGCGGCCGTGCTGCTTGCCCGCCCGGCCTGGCTGTTCCTCACCCAGTCGGTGCCGCGATACATCGGCTGGCACCTCGGCCATCACGCCCCGCCGCTGACCGGTCGCGAAGTCGTGGCCCTGAGCTGGGCGGGCACCAGAGGCGTCATCACGCTTGCCGCGATCTTCTCGGTGCCGCTGACGGTGCGGAGCGGTCGCCCGTTCCCGGACCGCGACCTGCTGCTGCTGTGCGCCTATCTGGTGGTCCTGGTTACGCTGGTCGGCCAGGGGATGACCTTCGAGCCGCTGCTCCGCCGCCTCGGCCTGCAGGCGAACGAGGCCGAAGACATGCAGGTCCGGCACAAGGCCAGGCTGGCGGCTATGGCCGCCGCCATGCGCACGGTGAACGACATGCAGGCCAACCACGAAATCCCGGCCGACGTCGCAGCTGGCGCGCGCACCTCCCTGCACCGCCGCGCGGACCGGCACGAGAAGCTCTACAGCATGCTCGCCGACACCGACGGCGAGGTGGGCTGGACCCCCGAGATGGAGGCCTCCGTCCAGGTCCAGCACGCGATGATCGACGCGCAGCGTGAGGAGCTGATCCGCTGGCGGGACAGCGGCCGGCTGTCGGACTCCTGCCTGCGGACCCTGCAGCACGAACTGGACCACGAAGAGAGCATCATCCCCCGGCCGTTATCCGCGGATGTCTGCGCTCACCCGCGGGCGTCAGCGCTCACCCGCGGGCGTCAGCGCTCACCCGCGGGCGTCAGCACTGCTCTCTGGCCGGTCGATGACGCGCAGCCAGCTGCCGTCTGGCTGGCGCCGGGCGACCTGCACCCGGACGCCGGTCGAGTCTGCCGACGACGTCGAGCACAGCGCGATGTCGCCATACCGCAGCGTGGGCAGCGGCTCCTCCTCCGGCACGGGCAGGGGCACGTGCCGGGCGAACTGCTCCAGCACGCCCCGGATGGCGTCCCGGCCCACGGTTTCCTTGCCCGGCGGGTAGGCCAGCACGGCGTCGGTCGCGTAGAGCTCTGCCATGCCCTCGGCATCCCGCTCATTGACCCGCGCTACGAACAGCCTGGTCAGGTCCTCCGGGGTACGCGCAACCTCGCGTGGCGGCATCGTTGCTCCTTCGGGTTCGGGTGCCTGCCTGCAGCCTCCACACTGCTGCGTACCCGCCCAGATGTCCAAGGCGGCTGGACCGCTGGCGGGGCCACGCGCGTGGCGGGTCGCTGGCGGCGATCATTGCGAGGGCTTGACGATCCCCGTCGAGCGCTCCGGTGACCGCCCGGCGTGCCCGTGGCAGCCAGCCCGCCCCCAGCCGACCGCTCAGGGTGCCCATGGCGATCGTCGATGACCGACGGCGACCGCTAGCACGCCATAGCGACCGAACAGTGCGAAATTCTGTCCCGTTTGCCGCTTATGATCCTGCCGAGAGGTCGCTACGGCTCGTCAGCGGTCGGCATTGTCCCACCAAGCGGTCGCTGTCGCCCCCACCGAGCGGTCACCGCACCCCACCGAGCGGTCACCGCACCCCACCCAGCGGTCACCCCGCCCCACCCGGCGGTCACCTCACCGCACAGAACGGTCGCTATCGCCCCCACGGAGCGGTCGCCATCGTCCCTCCCAGCGGTCGCCTCACCCCACCGAGTAGCCCGCCTTCGGCCAACAGACCAGCCGCTCGGGTCCGGCTGGGATGCGGGCACAGCCTGCTGGGCGCCGCGTGCGCGGCCCGCCCGGGCGCGCCCGGTCCGGGCACAGCACGTGCCGTAGCGTGGACTAGTCAGCCTCGGCTGCCCGATCGGACGGCGCGGCCGGTGCGGGAATCGGGTACCGGCTCGGACACGCCACCAGCGGAGGAGGAAGCGATGACCGAGCGTCGCCACGAGTCCGAGGACCTGGCGGACTACGAGGTTCTGGATTCATCCGACACGCTCCTCGGCCCGCCAGGGGACGATCCGCTCGATCGCGGAGTCGCGGCGCCGGAGCGCTGGTCGGGACCCATCAGAACGGGCGCCACGGCGAATGAGCAGCGGGCAGGCGAGTCTCTCGACGAACTGCTCGCCGAGGAAGAGGACGAAGAGCCGGAGACTGGCGCTGACGCTGACGGCTATGCCGGTGACGTGTGCACTGGCCCGGACGAGAACGCGCCAGACGACGACGTCCGGCGCGCCATGCTGGATGAGGGCCCGGATGTCCGCGCCGGGCGGCTCGTCGCGGACGACGAGGGGACCGGGGCCTCGAGCGACGGGGAATCAGTTGGGTATGACGCCGGCGTCGACAGCGGCGGGGCGACCGCCGAGGAGGCTGCGGTGCACGTCCTCGGCGATGATGCGGCCTCCGCTCATGCGGGCCAGCAGTCCTGACGCGTCAGCCGAGGCGCAGCGCAGCGCAACGCGGCCGCCAGCGAAGCTACGGGAGGAATCTCAATGACCAGCGACAGCACCGACCGCCAGCCGGACAACGTGCTCGGGGGGCCAGACCGGGCCGCGCACGAGGACGAACTCGGCGAAGACCAGTCCGAGCACGAGGACGAGCTCGGCACCGACACGCCCGGACACGAAGACGAACTCGGTGCCGACCTTCCCGGACACGAGGATGAACTGGGCGAAGACCAGTCCGAGCACGAGGACGAGCTCGGCACCGACACGCCGGGGCGCGAGGATGAACTCGGCGGGCCGGACGTGGTCTGACCGGTTCCGCTAACCGAACCTGCGGGCCGCTGCGCGACGGGCTACGGCCGCTGCGCGACGGCTAGCGCCGCTACGCTACGGCTGGCGCGCCATTACGCGCCGCTACGCCGGAGCTGGCCCCGATTGCGGTTGCCACAGGTCGGTGATGGGGATGTCCAGCTCGGCCAGCAGACGGCGCAGCAGCGGCAGGGACAGCCCGATGACGTTACTCGGGTCTCCGTCGATCCCGTCGATGAAGGGTGCCCCGCGGCCGTCGATGCTGAACGCCCCGGCCAGCTGGAGCGGCTCACCCGTCGCGACGTAGGCCGCTAGCTCGGTGTCGCTAGGAGTGCCGAACCTGACGATCGTGGC
>JASHQA010000308.1 GCA_030037785.1 Streptosporangiaceae bacterium | reverse complement strand
GGCGGCGAGCAGGCCGCGCCTTCGGCGCCCGTCGCCCGACCGCCGTCCGAGGCGCGTCGTCGACCGGCCGGGTGGCGCTGGTTGCGCGTCGTGCCAGGTCGGCGGCAGCGGCTCGATCAGCGTGGCCGCGTGCACGGCGACCTGCGAGCGGGCGAGCTGGCCGCGTCCGATCTCGGTCAGGGCGGTAGGCGCCCCGCCGGTGAGGGTGTCACGGAGCTGGCCGGCCCGCGCTGCGACCTCGGCGGCACTGCGCGGTCGTGCCGCCGGGTCCTTCGCCGTCAGCTCCGCCACCAGCCACGCGGCCCCGGCCGGCACGGCAGCCGGCAGCGGCGGCAGCGGCTCGTGCCGGTGCGCGTCCGCGACCTCGACCGGCGCGCCGTGGAACGGCCGGGTACCAGCCAGGCACTCGTAGCCGACCACTCCCAGCGCGTACAGGTCGCTCGCCGGGCTCGCCCGGTCGCCCGCGACCTGTTCCGGCGCGAGGTAGGCGGGAGTGCCGATCAGCACGCCGGTCCGCGTGACCGGCACCGAGTCAGCCGCGTACGCGATCCCGAAGTCAGTGATCTTCACCTGACCGCCGGGGCCGACGACCAGGTTCGCCGGCTTGATGTCGCGGTGCACCAGGCCGGCCGTGTGCGCCGCGTCGAGGCCCGCCGCGGCCTGGGCGAGCACGTCCATCGTGCTGGCCGCGTCGAGCGGTCCCGTGGCGAGCACCTCAGCGAGAGACGGACCGTTGACCAGCTCCATCACCAGGTACGGCGCGCCGTCAGGGCCAGCTTCCCCGTAGTCGTAGACCTGGGCTATGCCCGCGTCGGACACCGACCCAGCCTGGCGGGCCTCGGTGCGGAACCGGGCCAGCGCCTGCGGCTGGTCCGCGTACTCCGAGCGCAGCAGCTTCACCGCCACCGGCCGGTCCAGCACAAGGTCGCGCGCGCGCCAGACCTCCCCGATGCCACCTGCGGCGATCGGGGCGTCGAGCCGATACCGGCTCGCTAGCAACGCACTCGCCTCGCTCACTGCCGTTCCGAGATTACCCCCGCACGGCCGGTGAACCCGGCTACACCCGGACTGCGGCTGCGGTCTGGCGGTCTGCCGCGCACCGTTGCGTCGTGGCCTGATCGGGTTTGCGCGAGGCGGAATCGGGACTTCAGGCCGCGCGCGATCCGGGCGATCATGGACCCACTGGGGACAGCACGTGGGTCCGTGCAGAGATCGAGGCAAGGAGCCTTCGTTGGCGAAGCTCGACCTGCCCGCCGTGCCCGTCACTGCGGAGCACAACGCGGCGCTCTCGATGCGGGACGGCACGCTGCTGCGCGCCGACATCTATCGGCCAGCCCACGGTGGCCCGTTCCCTGCCTTGCTCATCCGCACTCCGTACGGCGAGCCCGCGATCCGGACCGCCCCGCTGCTGCCCGCGCTCGACGCGGGTTTTGCCGTTGTGCTGCAGTACTGCCGCGGCACCGGTACGTCCGACGGGGACTTCACGCCGTTCGAGAGTGAGGCCGACGACGGCGTGGCTGCCATCGAGTGGTGCGCCCGGCAGGACTGGTGCGACGGGCGGGTCGGCATGTGGGGGTCGTCGTACGGCGGCATGGTCCAGTTCGCGGCCGCCGTGCAGGCGCCGCCCGCGCTGCGGTGCCTGCTGCCGACCGTGACCCCGGCTGACTACTATGGCGGCCTGGCCTACCGGCAGGGCGCCTTCCAGCTTGGCCAGTTGCTCGGCTGGTACACGATGAAGTCCGCGCAGACGGTCGGCTACCGGGCCACGGCGGGCGAGGACGTGACCGCGGACGGGTCTGCCCTGCTGGCGCACACGGCGAGCCTGGGCGCCGAGTACTGGCAGCTGCCGGCCAGGGACATGCCCGCTGTCAGCCGCATCCTGCCAGCCTGGCAGCGCTGGCTCGACCACGAGACGCTCGACGAGTACTGGCGCACGCTCTCCTACGCGGCCCGACGGGACCGGATCACGACGCCGGCGCTGCACGTCGGCGGGTGGTTCGACCTGTTCCTCGGCGGCACCCTGGACAACTACCGGACGCTGCGCCAGCACGCCGCGACCGAGCACGCGCGGCGCAACCAGGCTCTCATCGTCGGACCGTGGACGCACGGCGATCAGACCGGGACGGCGGGGGAGCTGACGTTCGGCCTGCTCGCGTCCGCCGCCGCGATCGGGCTCGAGCAGCGGCAGATCGGATTCCTGCGCCGGTTCGTGGCGGCTGGTTCGGACGACTCCGACGGCGCCGGGCCGGGGCCCAGGGTCAGGCTGTTCGTCATGGGCGACAACGTGTGGCGGGACGAGGACGACTGGCCGCTCGCGCGCACCGAGTGGACCAAGTGGTACCTGCACTCCGGTGGGTTGCTGTCCCCGGCCGTCCCGCGGGCCGGCGCGCCTGCCTCGCGCTACCGCTGCGACCCCGCCGACCCGGTGCCGACCGCGGGCGGGCCGGTGCTCATCCCGGCTAGCCCGGACGGAACCGTGCGATGGATGGCCGGACCGCGCGACCAGCGCGCCGTCGAGGCGCGGCCGGACGTGCTGTCCTTCACCAGCGCGGCGCTCGCCGAGGACCTCGAGGTCACCGGCCCGCTCACGGTGACGCTGCACGCGGCGACGTCGGCAGCCGACACCGACTTCACCGCCAAGCTCGTCGACGTGTGGCCGGACGGCCGGGCGATGGGAGTCGCCGACGGCATCGTGCGGGCCCGCTACCGGGACGGGACAGGCCAGCCCGCGCCGATCACGCCGGGCCAGGTCTACTCCTACGCGATCGACCTGATCGCGACCAGCCAGGTGTTCAAGGCCGGCCACCGGGTGCGGGTGGACGTCGCCAGCTCGAACTTCCCGTGCTTCGATCGCAACCCCGGCAACGGCGCGCCAGCGGCGACGGCGACCGAGAGCGACTTTGTGGTGGCCGAGCAGACCATCTGCCACGGTGCCGGGCAGCCGTCCTACATCACGCTCCCCGTCATCCCGCGCGGGTAAGCCGCGGCGGTCGAGCTAGCGGCCGGGTGGCTCGCAGTAGAGTCAGCTGGTGGGATACCCGGAGATAGCCCGCCGCGTCGCTGACGAGGTGCTGTTTCCCGCTGCGCTGTCGACCGAGGCCAGCGACGTGGTGCCGCGCGAACTGCTGGACGGGCTGGCGGGTACCGGGCTCTACGGCGTCGGACTGGACGCTGACTTCGCCACCACGTGCGCGGTGCAGGAGGAACTGGCGAGCGGCTGCCTGACAACCGCGTTCTTGTGGGCCCAGCATCTCGGGCTCGTGCACGCGCTGGCAGCCAACGGCCCGGCCGAGGTTGCCGCCCGCTGGCTCGCCCCGCTCGCAGCCGGTGAGATCCGGGCGGGACTCGGGCTCGGCGGCGCGCTGCCGCAGCCGACCGTGCACGCTCGCGCCGACGAGGACGGCTGGGTGGTGGACGGTGTGTCGCCGTTCGTCTCCGGCTGGGGCCGCATCGACGTCGTCCATCTCGCCGCCAGGACGCCGGACGGACAGGTCGTCTGGCTGATCACCGACGCCGTCGAGGGTCCCGCGCTACAGGCCGAGCGGCTGCACCTCGCGGCGCTCGATGCCACCGCGACCGTCCGGGTGACCTTCAGTCAGCTCCGGGTCGGCGCCGACCGAGTGACCGACCTGCACCCGATCAGCGACGGGACCGCACCCGAGGTGCTGCGGCTGCACGCCGCGCTGGCGCTCGGCGTCACGTCCCGGTGCTGCAGGCTGCTCGGTCCCACGTCCCTCGATGGTGAGCTGGCGCAGCTACGGGCCGAGCTCGACCGGCTAGGGCCCGGTATCCCAGCGGCGCGGGCCGCGGCGGGCGCGCTGGCGGTGCGAGCAGCGGCGGCGCTGATGGCCAGCCGGGGCAGCCAGTCGCTGCTCGTCTCTGACCATGCCCAGCGGTTGCTGCGCGAGGCCGCCTTCACGCTCGTCTACGCGCTCCGGCCGGCGTCCCGATCCAGCCTGCTGACCAGCCTCGGCGCCGATCAACTCGCGGCCCGGCCGCGCTGACCGCGAGAGGTTCGCCGGAGCGCTAGCGGGCGGTAGCCGGGACCGGCGCGGGCAGCACGTCCGCGACGATGCACGTGACGTTGTCCGGCCCGCCGCCGGCGATCGCCAGCGCGGTGAGGTCGGTGGCTGCCTGGTCGGGATCGGCGACGGTGCGCAGCACGGTGGCGATGGCGTCGCTGTCGACGACCTCGTGCAGCCCGTCGGAGCACAGCAGATACCGGTCGCCGGCCTGGACTTCGCGCAGTTGCAGGTCGGCGTCGCACTCGTGATTCGTGGCCAGGGCCCGCAGAATCAGGCTGCGCTGCGGATGCGAGGCGACCTCCGCTGGCGTGATCTTGCCGTCGTCGAGCAGCGTCTGCACCACCGTGTGGTCGTGGGTGATCTGGAAGCACTCGCCAGCACGCAGCAGGTAGGCGCGCGAGTCGCCGATGTGCACGAGACCCAGCTGCGATCCAGAGACCACCAGCGCGGTCAGGGTCGTGCCCATGCCGGCCAGCGACGGATCGCTCGCAGCCAGCTCGCGCAGCGTGCTGCGCGCACTGCGCACGGCGTGGTCGAGCGCGTCGAGCAGCTCGCCCGCAGGTATCTCGGTGTCGAGCGGCCGCAGCGCGTCGATCGCGGTCGCGCTCGCCACCTCGCCCGCCGCGTGCCCGCCCATGCCGTCCGCGACGGCGAGCAGCCGGGCGCTGGCGTAGGCCGAGTCCTCGTTGAGTTCGCGCAGCAAGCCGATGTCGGACCGGACGGCGTAACGGATGACGAGCTGGTCGTGGTTGTCGGACATGGACGTGCTCCTTCCGGACAGATAGCCGATGAGGAACGTGGCGAGATCCCGCTTGGCTGACTGCTCAGCCTCCGCCTGCCGCCAGTAGGCGGCCAGGTCCGCCGCGGCTTCCGCGCGCGGCATGGCGATCACCGCGCGAATCCGCGCCAGCGGCATACCGAGCCTGCGCAGCCACGCGACCAGCCTGGCCTGCTCAAGCTGAGCGGGGGCGTAGCGGCGGTAACCGGTCGCCGGGTCTACCTCGGCGGGACTGAGCAGGCCCAGCTCGTCATACAGGCGAAGCGCCTTCGGCGAGAGCCGGGACGCGCGAGCGAACTCGCCGCTCGTCAGCTGCGTCACGTGTGCCTCCTTGGGCCGGCGGGCGGTGCGGGTCGAGCGGGGGTAACCGCCGACCCGGCCGCGGTCCGGCTGCGCCAGCATGCGGCCTGCCCCAGGGGCGAAGTCAAGCCGGCCGGTCCTGGCCTAGGAGCCGGGGTTGTGCCAGGTCTCGCCGTCGGGCACGAGCGTGTCCGCCTGCGCCGGGCCCCAGCTGCCGCGCGCGTACGGCACCACGGGTACCACGTCGCCGAGCACCGGCTGGACGACCCGCCACGCCGCCTCGACCGTGTCCTGCCGGGCGAACAGGTACCGATCCCCGCTCAGCGCCGCGCCGATCAGCCGGTCGTAGGGACGCATGAGCTCGCCGGCGGGCTCGCCGGCGTAGGCCAGCTCGCGCAGTTCCGGTGCCAGGTCCGCTCCTGGCCTTTTGCCCACGAGCGTGAGGCCCGCCTGGTCGCTCGGGTAGACGCGGACCCGGAGCTGGTTGGATCCGGCCGTCGTGCCGATCCCGAACACGTCGTGCGGCGGCTTACGGAACCGGAACACGACCTCGGTAGCGGTCAGTGGCAGGCACTTGCCCGCCCGGATCAGGATCGGCACGTCACCCCAGCGCCAGGACTGCGCGGTCAGCCGGACTGCGCAGTAGGTCTCGGTGGTGCTGGCGGGGGCGACGCCCGCCACGCTCAGGTAGCCGTCGTACTGGCCGCGGACCGCGGCGTCCGGCTTGAGCGGCTCGAGCGCACCGATGAACTGCGACTTGTCGTCCCGCCACGCGGCCAGGCCGGTGCCGTCCGGGGGCTCGGCCAGCGCGGTGGCGAGCACCTGGAGCAGGTGATTCTGCAGCACGTCCCTGATCGCGCCGGTCTTGTCGTAGAAACTGCCGCGATCGGCGACGTCGAACGCCTCGGCCATCGTGATCTGGACGCTCGCCACGTGCTCGCGGCTCAGCAGCGGCTCGATCACAGAGTTCGCGAACCTGGCGAACAGCAGGTTTTCCACGGGCTCCAGCCCCAGCCAGTGGTCCACCCGGTAGATGGCCTCCTCGGGGAAGTACCCGTGCATGGTCTGGTTCAGCGCGATAGCGCTGGCCAGGTCGGTGCCGAACGGCTTCTCCACCATGACCCGCGCGTTCGCGGCGCGGCCGGCCGTGGCGATGCCGCCCGCCACCCTCGCGAACAACGACGGCGGCACCTCGAGGTAGTACAGCACCCGCTGCGCGTCGCGCATCGCGGCGCTCATGGCCGCGTAGGTCGCCGGATCGTCGAGATCGCCGTCGACGTAGCGGAGCAGGCCGAGCATCCTGCTGGCCGCCGGGCTCGCCGGGTCGATGTTGTTCAGCCGCAGCGACGCGGTGGCGTAGTCGCGGAACTGGTCCAGTCCCCAGCCGCTCTTGGCGACGCCGACAACCGGCACGGTGAGGACGCCGCGGTCGACAAGGCCCACGAGGGCCGGAAAGGTCTCCAGCTTGGCCAGGTCGCCGGTGGCGCCGAAGATGACGAGCGCGTCTACCTGCTGAGCGGACATGCCTTGCTCCCTTGACTCGCGTGCTCCGAGGAGAAGCCTTGCACGCTAGGCTCGGCTGGCGATGATCCTGGTGGTGGCCGGCGTGGCTGGCAGCGGCAAGACCACCGTCGGCCAGCAGCTGGCCAGGCGGCTGCGCTGGAGTTTCGCCGACGGAGACTCGTTCCACCCCGCTACGAACATCGCCAAGATGCGGGCCGGCCTGCCGCTCACCGACGCCGACCGCAAGCCATGGCTCGCGGCGATCACATCCTGGATGGACGACATCATCGCTAGCGGGCAGTCGGCGGTACTGGCGTGCTCAGCCCTCAAGCGCAGCTATCGGGACGAACTGCTCGGCGGTCGCGGTGCGGCGCTGATGGTGTTCCTCATGATCAGCCAGGAGCAGGACGAGAACAGGGTGCTGCTGCGGTCCGGTCACTTCTTCGCCGAGCCGCTGCTGGCGAGCCAGTACGCGGCCCTGGAGCCGCCGGAGCCGGCCGAGCACCGGGTATACCCGGTCCGCATCGGCGACCAGCGGCCCGACCAGCTCGCGGCCGACATCATCGCCAGGCTCGGACTCACAGCGGCATAGCCCGCTCCGGGTGGCGTCGGCGCCGCGGGCGCGGGCACCTCTCCGCCCAGCAGCGGCAGGCCACGGCGGCGCGTGCCGACACGGGGAGGTCTGCCGCTGCCCGCGCCAGGCCGCGCACCGAGCGTGCGTGCCAGAATCGGCGCATGCAGCCGCCTGGCGCGGCCCGAGCCGCCACCGCGCATCGTGCCCGGTCCCTGGCGGCGGACGTCGGGCTCGTGGTGCTCGCGACGGCCGTCTATTTCCTGATACCCGTGCCAGGCCGGATGCGCGAAGCCTGGTGGGCGGTGCTGTTCGGCTCCGGCGTCGTGGTGTTCGGCCTGCTCATCGTGCTGGCGATCCGCCGGCTGCTCCGCGCGGGCGAGGGTGTCCGGATCCGGGGCCTGGTGCTGCTGTTGGTACTGACCGTGCTGTTCTTCGCCTGGTGCGACGACTCCGTCGCAGTGCTGCCTGGCCAGTTCGCTGAGCTGCATACCAAGATCGACGCGCTGTACTTCACCGTGAGCACGCTGGCCACCGTCGGGTTCGGGGACGTGCACGCCGTCGGCCAGCTGGCCCGCGCCGCCGTGACCGTGCAGATTGTGTTCAACCTGGTGTTCATCGGAACGGGCGCGGGAATCGTGTCCGGCTTCGTCCGATCGCGGACCAGGAGCCGGCTACAACCAGGGCAGCACGGCAGCGAGCCCCGTCCCTGACGGACAGGACGGGGCTCGCTGATTCCGGCCAGGCGAGGCTGGCGGCTTGCTGCCGTGTTACATCATCTGGCGCTGGCGCTCCCACTCACGCCGGTCGTGCTCCCGGCTCTGCGCTCCGTGCGCCAGGGCCCAGAGCGATGCCAGGCCCAGGGCGACGATGATGATGCCCCACAGTGGATAGAAGGCAAGGATCATGAAGCCTGCGACGGCCGTCAGCACCGCCATCACGACGCCGAGCGGCCGTGAGAACGGCAAGCCGAGCAGGTGGCTGGCCCCGACCGCGAAGGTCACGATGCCGAGTCCGAACAGCACCCAGCCCCACGACACAATGTGCCAGTTGTAGGCGTACGCGCTGGCACCGTGGTAGAAGCTGTGCCGCACGACGAACGCGAGCCCGGCGAGGAACGTCAGCAGGCCGTCGAGCACCAGGAACAGCCCGCC
The DNA here is from genome assembly GCA_030037785.1 of Streptosporangiaceae bacterium. GTDB lineage: Bacteria > Actinomycetota > Actinomycetes > Streptosporangiales > Streptosporangiaceae > JAJYUU01. The sequence goes on along the minus strand of JASHQA010000308.1, from coordinate 824 downwards.
GTGCGTGGTGCTCGTGCCGTGCTCGATCGACGTCGGCCCGTAGCCGCCTCGCTGGTCGTATCCGCCCCGCTGCTCGGCCGTACCGGCGCGGCCGTAGCCCTGCGTCGGCTGTCCGCCTCCCTCGTATGTCCTCGTGGTGGTCGTGCTGTACTGCTCCTCGGACCTGCCCGTCGACGCGGCTCCCGTGGTCGTACCGGGCCCGGTACCCGTCGCACCGGTCTGCTGCCCGGTCTGGCCCACCTGGTCCTCCTGCCAGCCCGAGGACTTGTCGTGTGCTCTCCTCATGAAGCCACTCCCCTCTGACCTGGCCCGCAGGCCAGGCGCGCCGCTACCCCCGTCAGGCAGCGGCCGCCCGCTTGCTGACCGGTTGCCCGGGTTCCTCTAATGGAAACTACGGACGGTGGCACGGCGCGGGCATCACCCAGCGGGGGTGATCCGCGCGCGCGGCCACCGCGGGCACCCGACGATCCGCATTACCGGCAAACCGGGTCGCTCCGATTGACCGCCGACCCTCGGGGGTATGCCAGGTACCGGGCGTTGAGCTGCAGTTTCACCGCGACGGGTGACGGCGCGAGCAGCACGGGATAACCCTGCTGGCCCCGGCTGTCATCGCCGGGGTGTCGCGGGGTCACTTCGGGGGGGCGATGACGAGCGTGGTCGGCGGCCCGGCCGCGTCCTTGACTCGGCACGGCGCGGCGGGCCCCCTGCTCACCGACAAGCTGCGGATACCGCGGCCGGGAGTCGCCGTGCTCGCCCGGCCCCGGGTCGCGGCGCGCATCGACGCCGCCGTCAGCTGCCCGGTGACGCTCGTCACCGGGCCGGCC
>JASHQA010000307.1 GCA_030037785.1 Streptosporangiaceae bacterium | reverse complement strand
AGGCGCGCGTGGAGCGGCCGCATCCCAGGGCTGATCACGAGGAGCAGTTGCGCATCCTGTCCCGGCTGAACGTGGCCGAGGCGTTCGAGATGTTTCTGCAGACCAAGTTCGTCGGCCAGCGGCGGTTCTCGCTCGAGGGTGCCGAGTCGCTCATCCCGCTGCTGGACGCCGTGCTAACCGAGGCAGCCGCGGACCGGATGCATGAGGCCGTCATCGGCATGGCGCACCGGGGCAGGCTCAACGTGCTCGCGAACATCGTCGGCAAGTCCTACGGGCAGATCTTCGCCGAGTTCGAGGGCAACCTGGACCCTGCCACCACCCACGGCTCGGGCGACGTAAAGTATCACCTCGGCGCAGACGGTACCTATCGCGCGCCGGACGGGGCGCAGCTCCCCACGTCGCTGGTTGCCAACCCCAGCCACCTCGAAGCGGTGGACCCGGTGCTGGAAGGCGTGGTCCGCGCCAAGCAGGACGTCATCGACATGGGCGAGCCGGGCTTCACGGTGCTGCCGGTGCTCATTCACGGCGACGCGGCATTCGCGGGACAGGGCGTGGTCGCCGAGACGCTCGAGCTGTCCCAGCTGCGCGGTTACCGCACCGGTGGCACCGTGCACATCGTGGTCAACAATCAGGTGGGCTTCACGACGGCACCCGCGTCCGCGCGCTCGAGCGTCTATAGCACGGACGTCGCGCGCATGATCCAGGCGCCCATCTTCCACGTCAACGGCGACGACCCCGAGGCCGTGGTCCGGGTCGGCAGGCTGGCGTTCGAGTACCGCCAGGCGTTCCACAAGGACGTCGTCATCGACATGATCTGCTACCGCAGGCGCGGCCACAACGAGACCGACAACCCGTCGTTCACCCAGCCGATCATGTACGACCTCATCGACGCCAGGCGGTCCACTCGCAAGCTCTACACCGAGGCGCTCATCGGCCGCGGCGACATCACCATGGATGAGGCCGAGGACGCGCTGCGCAACTTCCAGCAAGAACTCGAGCGTGCGTTCACCGAGACCAAGGACGCTGCCAGCGCGCCTAAGAAGGCAACGGTCCAGCCGCGCCGGCCGGAGGACCGCATCGACCACGCCACCGTGCCGACCGCGATCAGCGGGGAGACTGTCAAGCGCATCGTCGACACGCAGGTGTCGCTGCCAGATGGCTTCACGGTGCACCCGCGGCTCGCCCCGCAACTGCAGCGCCGCCCGGCCATGGTGCAGCAGGACGAGATCGACTGGGGGACCGGCGAACTGCTGGCGTTCGGCTCGACGCTGATCGACGGCCACTCGGTCCGGCTGATCGGGCAGGACTCCCGCCGGGGCACCTTCGGCCAGCGGCACGCGGTGCTCGTGGACCGGCACACGGCCGAGGAATACGCTCCGCTGCGGGCCTTCAATTCCCGGCAGGCGCGGTTCCACGTCTACGACTCGCTGCTGTCGGAGTACGCGGCGGTCGGCTTCGAGTACGGCTACTCGGTCGCCCGGCCGGACGCGCTGGTCTGCTGGGAGGCGCAGTTCGGCGACTTCGTCAACGGCGCCCAGACGATCATCGACGAGTTCATCAGCGCGGGCGAGCAGAAGTGGGGTCAGCGGTCGGGGGTCGTCCTGCTCCTGCCGCACGGCTACGAGGGGCAGGGACCAGACCACTCGTCCGCGCGCATCGAGCGGTTCCTTTCCCTGTGTGCACAGGACAACATGACCGTGGCGGTGCCGAGCACGCCCGCAAGCTACTTCCACCTGCTGCGGTGGCAGGCGCTGTCGGGCCGGGTCAAGCCGCTGATCGTGTTCACGCCGAAGTCGCTGCTCAGGCTCAAGGCCGCGGTGTCCAAGACTGCGGACTTCACGTCCGGCTCGTTCCTCCCCGTGCTGGGCGACGCCGGGCCCGGCGACCCTGCCACCGTCCAGCGCGTGCTGTTGTGCACCGGCAAGATCTACTACGACCTGGCCGAGCGTCAGCGGACCGCCGGAGCGACCGACACAGCGCTGGTCCGGGTCGAGCGGCTGTACCCGGTGCCGACGGCCGAGCTCACGACCGAGCTCGCGCGCTACCCGGCGGCCGAGGTGACCTGGGTCCAGGAGGAGCCGGCGAACATGGGCGCGTGGCCGTTCATTGCCATGCACCTGCCGGGCGTGCTCGGCAAGCCGATCGCCGTCGTGTCCCGGCCGGCTAGCTCCGCGCCCGCAACGGGCTCGGCCAAGGCACACGCGGCCGAGCAGGCCGCGATCCTCGACACCGTGTTCCCGCGGATCGGCTGACCACGTGTACTTCACCGACCGAGGCATCGAGGAACTCGAGGAACGACGTGGCGGCGAGCAGGTAGCGCTCGGCTGGCTGGCCGAGCGGCTCCGGGACTTTGTCGACGAGCACCCCGACGCCGAATCGGTGGTGGACCTGCTGGCCAGCTGGCTGGCGCGGCTTGATGATGAGCCCGACGACTGAGGGGACTGCGCATACCCAGCCGTCTCGGCTCCTGATTGCGGCCAGCCTCGGCGGGGCGGGCATCACGATACATCTTGACTTCTGACCGACGCGACATATCGTATTGGCAACGGAGTACGATCTTCGGGCAGAGGCGTGCGGTGCCGCGGAGGTCAAAGGCAGGCGGTGAGGTTCAGTGAGCCCAGTTTTCCGGCATGGCAGGCTCCGGCTCTACCTGCTAAAGCTCCTCGATGAGGCACCCCGGCACGGCTACGAGGTGATCCGGCTGCTGCAGGACCGCTTCATGGGCATCTACGCCCCGTCCCCCGGAACCATCTATCCCCGGCTCGCCCGGCTCGAAGAAGACGGCCTGGTCACGCACGAGGAAGTGGACGGGAAGAAGGTCTACAGCATCACCGACAAGGGCCGTGCAGAGATCCGGGCCCGGCTTGGCGACCTCGCCGACCTCGAGGACGAACTCACCGAGTCGCTGCGCGACGTGGCCCGCGAGATCTCTGTCGACGTCAGGGAGACCGTCCGCAGCTTCCGCGAGGAACTTGCCTCTGCCGCCCGCGGGTTCCGCACCGCAGGCGATTCGGCGGACCGGAGCGGTGCGGCCAAGCGCTCGGCCGGCCAGGACGCGCCGGAAGACGACGGCGCCGATCGAGCCGGCAGCGACGAGGCGCGACGGATCAGGCAGGAGGCACGGCGCAGCGAGGAACGGATGCGGGCGAGCTTCCGGTCCCGCGGTCGAGGCACTGCCGAGTGGCCCGCCTGGTCGGCCTGGTCGGAGTCGGCGAGCAGCGCGAGCGAGGCCGGTGCGGCCGACGGGCCTGGATTCGGCCCGGGCCGGTCGCAGGGTACCGGCCAGCGGCGTGGCGGCCCCAACCCGGTGACCGACCTGGAACGGATGGCCATGCAGTTTGCCACCGAACTCCGCGCCGCTGCCAGGCAGACCGGCCACGTCGGTGACCGTTCCCTCAATGAACTGCGCGACATCCTCAGCGAGACGCTCGCCAAGGTGCGCACGGAGGTGTTCGGGGCCGCCAGCACCGCGGCAACGGCGGACGAGCCAGCCCGGTCCACGAACGGGTCGGGTGACGACGACGCCGACCCGAAGGCCGACAGCGGCTGACCGCGCTGGGTGAGTCAGCAGCGCTAGAGCGTGAAGACCACCTTGCCGAACAGGTCTCCGGCTACCATCGCGGCAAAGCCCGCCCTCGCATCCGTCAGCGGCATCGCCCGGTCGATGACCGGCCTGGCCCCAGTCTGCGCGCAGAACGTGAGCAGCCTGGCGAGTTCCCCCCTGGTGCCCATCGTGGAGCCGATGACCGACAACTGCAGGAAGAACACCCGGTTCAGCTCCGCGGGAGGAACGGCGCCGCTGGTGGCACCGGCGATGACGACGACGCCGCCGGGCCGGAGCGCGCGCAGCGAGTGCGCCCACGTCGCCTGGCCTACCGTCTCCATGACCGCGTCGACGCGTTCCGGCAGTCGGGCGCCGGCCTCGAACGCCATGTCGGCGCCGAGCCGCAGCGCCCGGTCCCGCTTGTGTTCGCTCCGGCTGGTGACCCACATCCGGTAGCCGGCCGCGCGCCCGAGCAGGACCAGCGCGGTCGCGACCCCGCCGCCGGCGCCCTGGACCAGCACGGTGGCTCCGGTGCCGATCGGTGCCCGGTCGAACAGCATCCGGAACGCGGTCAGATACGCGGTCGGCAGGCAGGCAGCCTCCTCAAACGACAGTGCCTGCGGCTTCGGCACGAGGTTGCGCCGCGGCACCGCCAGCCGCTCGGCGAACGTGCCGTCGTGCCGTTCCGACAGCAGCGACCGCGACGGATCCAGCGTCTCGTCCCCGCCGGCCACGGTCGGGTCGCCGATGACCGCATGCACCACGACCTCGTTGCCGTCGGCGTCGACCCCAGCCGCGTCGCAGCCGAGAATCATCGGCAGTTGATCGGCCGACAGCCCGACGCCGCGCAGCGACCAGACGTCATGGTGGTTCAGCGAGGCAGCCTTGACCGTGACCGTTGTCCAGCCATCCGGAACCTCGGGCTCGGCGTGCTCGCCCAGATCCAGGCCAGCGGTCGGATCCTCGGCATCGAAGCGCGCGGCAGTCACAGCGAACATGCACTGGACCTTAGCGCGCGGGGCTCCGCGCGCCGCGCGCCAGGGACTCGCAGCGCGTCACCATGGCCCGCCGAGCCGATGCCAGGCGACCCCCGCACCACCAGGCGTTACCGGACCGGAAAGGTGAAAAAGGACGCCGCCACGCCAGCCGGGTCTGTGCCATACTCGATCCGGGAAGCGGCCACCTGGATTCCACCGCAGGTAAGGACCGTTTGTGAATCTCTCGTCGTACACGGCGTTGGCGGTACGGCTCGCTAACACCGCGGCTCATGCCTCCGGCGAGCCGGATCCGCTGGGCTCGCCGTCAGCCTGCGCCTGCGCGCTGGGTGACTGGCTGGCTGGACCGGTTACCCGGCGCGACCTTGACGTGCTCCGGCACGTCCGGACGGAGTTCAACGCAATCTTCCAGGCCGCGGCTGCTGGTGATGATCAGGCGGCCATGGACCGGCTCAATGCCCTGCTGATCCAGTTCCCCATCCAGCCCGAGATGACCAATCACGGTCAGCAGCGCTGGCACGTTCATCTCGCCTCGCAGGGCTCGGCGGGCGACAGGTACGCGGCTAGTGCGGTCATCGGCGTCTCGGTGACGGTGTCGGGCCTCGGCGTCAGCAGGCTTGGGGTCTGCGCGATCGCCTCGTGCCCGCGCGTGTTCATCGACGCCAGTCCCGGCAAATCGCGTCGGTACTGCGCGGAGCACGCGGCAGCCCGCGGCAACGTGAGCAACTTGCGCAGGGAGCCGGCCGATCTGGCACGGCGCGCTGCCCCGGCCGGCGGAGGGCCTGCCAGCGCGGCGCCTCGCCCGGCTGCACCCGCCGCGAGCTGACCGGATCCGGTCCGGGACTGAAGACCAAAGCATGACCGGATCGTTACGTTCTCATTACGCCCGAGTCATTGGGGCATACCTGAGTAATCTTGGTCAAACTGGGTAGAATATGCGTTGGCCTGCCGTTATAGCCCAGAACGTCCAACGATATGCCCGGTTAGCGACTCTTCAGTCACTCGCGTTACCAAAAAGACGCCACGTGACTGCTAGCCATGACACAAGTCGATCATTAGCATGAGCCCTACTCAAAGGCCGTATGGCCAACGCATGCGGACCGGAAAGAAGGTTCGAATCATGGCAGCTGAGTCTGTCACCAAGGTCGCGAGGCCAGCGGACGTCGGTCTCCGACGAGAGATGGGCTTGATCGGCGCGTGCTGGGCATCGGTGACCTCCATCATCGGCTCGGGCTGGCTGTTCGGCTCGTGGAAGGGTGCATTCTCAACCGGTACCTCGTCGCTGCTGGCCTGGGGCATCGCCGGTATAGCGATCATCATCCTGGCCCTCATCCACGCCGAGCTGGGCGGCCTGTACCCGGTCTCCGGCGGGACTGCCCGGTTCCCGCACTTCGCCTTCGGTAGCGTGGCCGGCATCTCGTTCGGCTTCTTCTCCTGGGTCCAGGCAGTCACCGTGGCGCCGATCGAGGTCTTCGCCGTGATGCAGTACGGCGACTACTGGTGGCACGGGCTGTTCAACACGACGACCGGCGAGGTCACCGGCAAGGGCTTCGGGATGAGCATCATCTTGATGGCCATCTTTACCCTGCTGAACTTCTTCGCCATGAAGCTGTTCAACCGAGTGAACATCGTGATCACGTGGTGGAAGATCGCCATCCCGGTGCTAGCGATCATCATCCTGTTCACCCAGTTCCACGGCACCAACTTCGACTCGCACGGTGGCTTCACCCCGTACGGCTGGAAGGCGTTCTTCTCCGCGATCCCGAGCGCCGGCATCGTGTTCGCCTATCTCGGCTTCGAGCAGGCGGACCAGCTCGCTGGCGAGGTGAAGGACCCGCAGCGTAACCTGCCGCGGGCGATCATCTACGCGATCCTGCTGTGCACGGTGATCTACATCCTGCTGCAGGTGGTCTTCATCGGCGCGCTGAAGCCGAGTGAGCTGTCCCACGGCTGGGCGGCCCTGGCCACCAACCCGGCCATCGAGGTCGGGCCGCTCGCGTTCATCGCCGGTGCGGCTGGTCTTGGCTGGTGGGCAAACATCCTGCGGGTTGACGCGTTCATCTCACCGGCGGGCACCGGGATGATGTACCAGACCTCCACCTCGCGGGTCGGCTACGGCCTTGGCCGGAACCGGTATGTCCCACCGGTCTTCACCTGGGTCGACAAGCGCGGCGTGCCGTGGGTCAGCCTGATCCTCGCGTTCGCGCTCGGCCTGCTGTTCCTGCTGCCGTTCCCGAGCTGGAGCTCCCTGGTCGGCCTCGTCACCTCGGCGAGCGTGTTGATGTACGCGGGAGCGCCGCTGTCGCTAGGAGCGCTGCGCAAGCAGGTGCCAGATGCGCCGCGGCCCTACCGGGTGCCCGGCGCTAGCGTGCTGTCGCCGCTCGCGTTCGTCATCGCCGGCCTGATCATCTACTACTCCGGCTTCCAGATCATCTGGAAGCTCGGCATCACGCTGGTGATCGGCTACGTCCTCATCGGTATCTGGATGATCTACGACAAGCAGCGGCCGCCGCTGGACTGGAAGGCCGGGTCGTGGCTGCCGGTGTACCTGATCGGCATGGGCATCATCTCCTGGATGGGTCAGTTCGGCCCGGACAACACCGCCCGTATCCCGTTCGGCTGGGACATGCTGATCGTCGCCGTGTTCAGCCTGATCATCTACTACTGGGCGCAGGCTGTGCGGAACCCGACCGAAGAGGTGCTGAACCTCGTCGCGCGGCAGTCCGCTGAGCCCGAGCCCACGCTGCCCGCGGGCCACTGACCCGTTCACCGGTCCGCATGCTGGGCCCCGCTCCGACGGAGCGGGGCCCAGTTTTTTAGCACGGCCGGCGCGACCAGTACCGCAGCAGCACGCGGGCCTCAACAAGATCGGAGGGAACGGGCCCGAACGACCCGCTGTCCACCGCCCCGGCGCCGGGGTTGTCGGCGGCGAGCCACCAGCCGCCGGGCAGCAACCGCTCGGCTCGCTTCACCAGCAGCATGTCCCGCTGGTCTGGATGCCGCGCGATCACCAGCTGGCCCGGCCTGATCCGTGGGGGCCGTCCCGGTCGCAGCCCGCGCCAGGTCAGCAGCCAGTCGCCGGGCCGGAGGGCCGGCTCCATGGAGCGCTCCAGCACAGCGACTCGCAACAGCGGCCAGCGCATGCGTGCCTCCCGCCCGGGCAGAAGGTCCCGGCGTTGTACTGTCGGACCAAGTCAACGATCCGAGATGAGAGAGGCGATCCATGAGGCTGCTCGCACGTCTCCTCGCGCCGAAGGTTACCGTGCACGCGCACTGTGACCTCCCGTGCGGTGTCTACGACCCCGCGCAGGCGCGCATCGAGGCCGAGTCTGTCAAGGCCATCAGCCAGAAGTACCAGGACAACTCCGACCCCGAGTTCCGTACCCGTGCGCTGATCATCAAGGAGCAGCGATCTGAGCTGGTCAAGCACCACCTCTGGGTGCTGTGGACCGACTACTTCAAGCCGCCGCACTTCGAGAAGTACCCGCAGCTGCACCAGCTGTTCAACGAGGCGACGAAGCTGGCCGGCGCGGCCGGTACGAAGGGCAGCGTCAGCGTCGCCACGGCCGACGAGTTGCTCGGCAAGATCGAGGAGATCAGCAAGATCTTCTGGGAGACGAAGCAGGCCTGACAGAGCCCAGCGAGCTGCAGAATCCGGCGGGCCGTTCGCGGCCCGCCGTTCTCAGTGCTGGCCACCGAGGACCGACACCCCGAAACTCCCGTGGCCCGGCCGGCCGGCGCCGGGCCAGTCGGGCGGTCACTGTAAGTTGCTAAGGGAGCACTCGGGGGCGTATCAGCACTCGACGCGGCTGCATGGAAGGACACAGTAGTGACGGAGGAAACCACGACATCCGCCATCGCACCGCCCGCATCGGCCAATCCGGCGTCAGCCGGGCCTGCACCGGTCAGTGGCACGCCCGTCAGTGGCGCGCC
>JASHQA010000306.1 GCA_030037785.1 Streptosporangiaceae bacterium | reverse complement strand
ACCGACCTGTGCTCGGGGTGCAGGCACGCGTGCAGCTGCTCGGTGCCGCCACGCCGGCTGAGCGGCGGCACCGCTTCCCGGCAGTCGGCGGCCGCAAACGGGCAGCGCGGCTCGAACAGGCAGCCCGGCGACTCCGCCCCTTCGTCCAGCGGCCCGGTCGGCACGACCCGGTCCGGGCCGGGCTGCTCGATGCCGCGCAGCACCGGGACCGCCGACAGCAGCGCCTGCGTGTAGGGGTGCCTCGGCCGCTGGATGATCGTGTCCGTGCTGCCCTGCTCGATGACCAGGCCGCGGTAGATGACGTAGAGCTCGCCGCCCGCACCTATATATCTGGCGGTCGCCACGTCGTGGGTGATGAACAGCACGGACACCCCGACCTTGTCCCGCAACTCCGTCAGCAGCTGCAGGATGCCGAGGCGCAGCGAGACGTCGATCATGGAGACCGCCTCGTCGGCGACGAGCACGCCGGGGTCAACGGTGAGCGCTCGCGCGATGACGACGCGCTGCCGCATGCCGCCCGAGAGCATGTGCGGATACCGCGGCAGCACGTAGTCCGGGTCCAGCCCGACCAGTCCGAGCAGCTCGGCGCGCCGGTGCCGCGCCCAGTCGCGGTCGGCGCCGAGCTGGCGGGCCCGCAGGGCGAGCGGGGCCGCGAGGATCTGAGCGATCGTGCGCGTCGGGTTCAGCGCCGAGTACGGGTCCTGGTGGATCATCTGGATGCGCCGGAAGTAGGGCACGCGGTCCTTCGGCTTGAGCGCGCGCAGCGACTGCCCGGCCACGATCACGTCGCCGCCGTCGAACTGCTCGAACCCGCACAGGATCCGGCCGAATGTGGTCTTGCCGCAGCCAGACTCGCCGATCAGCGACACAGCACCGTGATCGGGGATGACGACGTCCACGCCGCGGAGCGCCTGCACGCTGCCGCGGGCCAGCAACCCGCCCCGCCTGGCGAAGGTCCTGGTGAGCCCCCGTACCTCGATCACGACACCTCCTGCGCGGCCACGAAGCACGCGAAACGGTGCTCGCCGGTCACGGTCACGGGCGGCTCGGCCTCCGCACAGGCGCGGGTTGCCAGCGGGCAGCGGGGCCGGAACACGCAGCCCTGCCGCGGGATCGAGGCGAGGTCCGGCGGCCGACCGGGCAGCGGCCGCGCCTCGCTGACGTCGCCGGCGATCCGCGGCATCGCCGTCAGCAGGCCGCGGGTGTAGGGGTGCCGCGGCCCCGCAAGCACCTGCACGGTCGGGCCCTCCTCCACGATCCGGCCGGCGTACATCACGGCCATCCGGTCCGCGAGGTCGCCGATGACGCCCACATCGTGCGAGATGACGAGCGTGGTCAGGTGCCGCGTGGCGTGCACCTTCCTGATGATCTCCAGCACCAGCGCCTGCGTCAGCATGTCGAGCGCGGTGGTCGGCTCGTCCAGGATCACCACGTGCGCGTTGAGTAGCAGGGCAAACGCGATCCCGACGCGCTGGCGCATCCCGCCGGAGAGCTCGTGCTGGTAGGAGGCCAGCACCCGGGCGGCGTCCATGCCCATCTCGTCAAACAGGGCCCTGGCCCGGCGCAGCAGGACGCGCTGGTCGCGCTCGCCGTGTGACCGGCCCAGGTCGAGAAGCTGCTTGCCGACCGGCTTCAGCGGATTCAGCGAGTTCTGTGACGCCTGGAACACGTATCCGATCTCGGCGCCGCGCATCTTCCGCAGGTCCGCGCCGTGCAGCGCGAGGACGTCTCCGACCCCCTCGATGGTGACCGAGCCCCCGTCGACGTGGCCCGGCGGGGGAACGGCGTTCAGCAGCGTCAGCGCCAGCGTGGACTTCCCCGACCCGGACTCGCCGACCAGGCCGGTGATGTGGCTCCGGGCGAGGTCCAGGGACACGCCCGCGACCGCGGGCAGCGGGCCGTCGGCGGTCGGGAACGAGACGGTCAGGTCCCGGACCCGGACGGCGGCGTCGCCGTCGCCCAGGGCACCCCGGTCCGGCGCGAGCACGCTGTCTGGCGCCGCTTCGACGGCCGCAGCCGACCCCGCGGGATCCGGCCCGGGCTGGCGCGCTAGCCGGGTCATCGGGTCCGCCGTCGCGGCCGGGACAGCAGCGATCCGGACCCGGGCCGCTCCGGCGCAGCGGCTGGCACCCGCGCGGCACGGCGCAGCCGCGGGTTGAAGAACTCGTCGACCGCATTCGCGAGCGTGACCAGCGAGATCGTGATCAGCAGGATGCAGATCAGCGGCGACAGCAGGTACGACAGTGCCCGGGTGCTGGTCAGCGCGCCGGCCTGGAACACGGCGTCGTTGAGCATCACACCCCAGTTGCTGGTGGTGTACGGCACCACGCCGAGGAAGAACAGGCCGACCTCGGTGTAGATGAACGCGGGCATCGCGAGCATGAGGTTCATGCCGATGTACGGCGCGAGGTTCGGCAGCAACTCGGTGACGATGACCCGCCTTCCGGGCAGGCCGAGCCCGCGGGCGGCCTCGACGAAGCCGCGCTCGCGCAGGGACAGCGTCTGGGCCCGCACGGCCCTGGCTATCCCGCCCCAGCCGAAGATGCCCATCACGAACCCCATCGCCAGCGGCGAGCCGAACTGCCAGAGGGTCAGCAGGACGATCAGCACCGGAAGGCCCGGGATGGCGATGACGAAGTCCGCCACCCGCATGATCGCGCTCCCGGCCAGCCGGGGATAGTAGCCGCCGGCCAGGCCGGCCACCGTCCCCACGCCCAGCGTGATCACGGCCGCGACCGCCGCGGCGAGAAGCACGTACCGGGATCCGGTCACCAGCAGCGCCAGCACGTCGGTGCCCTCGAAGTCTGTTCCGAGCGGATGCGCGAGGCTCGGCCCGGCGTAGATGTTGCTGGTGTCGATCGGCAGGTTCTTCGGGTACAGGTAGGGCCCGGCGATCGCCATGAGCGTGAAGATCACGATGATCGCCGACGCGGCGATCCGGCCCGGCGTGCTGACGAACAGCTGCCAGCGGCGCGTGCTGCGCTGGCGCGAGCGCTGCATGGCCTGGTGCAGTTGGTCCGGCGGGAGCGCGAGGCTGCTGGTGGTCACGAGCTAGCTCCTGCGGATCCGCGGGTCGATGAGCGGGTAGGCCAGGTCGGCCAGGATGTTCGCGAGGATGACCGCCACGATGATGAGCAGGAACGCGCCGTCCAGTACCGGGAAGTCCTTGGTAGTGATGCTGGCGATCAGCAGCTCGCCTAGGCCGGGGTAGTTGAACACCTCTTCGATGAAGACCGCACCGCTGAACATCAGGCCGAAGGAGATGGCCAGGATCGTGAACAGCGGCAGCATGGCGTTCCTGGCCACGTACCTGGCCAGCGTCAGCGGCCGCAGCCCGCGCAGTTCGGCGGCGAGGATGAAGTCGTCACCGAGCACCGTGATCACGCTCGACTTCGAGGTGAGCTGCCAGGCGCCCAGCCCGGCCAGCGTGTAGCACGCCACCGGCAGGACGGCGTGCACGACGAGCGAGCCGAGGTAGCCGGCATTCCAGCCGGGCGTCTCCAGCACGCTCACGGTGCCGCCCTGCGGGAAGATCGCCAGGATGGTCGCGAACACGAAGACCAGCATGATCGCGATCACGAACACCGGCACACCGTTGATGAACGCGCCGAGCAGCGTCAACCCGTCGGCCAGCCTGGTGGTGCGCCGGATCGCCGTCAGGATGCCCAGGGTGACGCCGATGAGGAAGCTGAAGATGATCCCGAAGGACGCGAGGATCACCGTCCACGGGGCTGCGGAGGCGACAATGTGCGAGACCGGCACTCCTTCCTCGGCAATCGACACGCCGAGGTTGAAGTGCAGGAGCTGCCACAGGTAGTGGCGGTACTGGTCAGGCAGCGGCTGCTTGGGCACGAACCCGAACATGACCGCGGTGGCACTGGCCGCTTGCGCGGGCGACATGCCGTGCTGCATGTCGGCCGCCTCCTGCGCCAGCGCCGGGTTGCCCGGCATCTCCAGGACCAGGAAGAACGTTGCGGTGGCGACCACCCAGATCATCACGAGGCCCGTGACCAGCTTGGCCGCGAGCTTACGGGCCAGCTGCACCGTCACCTCCCCGCGCTGCGTCGTTCTGTCCTGATCTATTCTGCCGGCCGTTGCGTCAGTTGGCAGCGGGGCGGGCAGGACCGGACCGGTCCTGCCCGCCCCGCGACTCGTGCGCTGTGCCTACTTGGCCGCCAGATACCCCTCAGCCATCCAGACACCGGGGTTCTGGCCGAGCAGCGTGGTGCTGGTCGGGAAGTCGGTGAACCGCTTGCCGTTGATGTAGGCGAGGCTCACGTAATCCCAGAGCTGGACGACCGGGACCTCATAGTTGATGGTCTTGACGAGTTCCGAGGCAATCTGCTTCTGCTCCGCCAGGCCAGCGGCGGTGCCGAGCTGCAGCTCCGCGAGCTTGGCAGTCAGCGAGCCCGGATTGACCGTGCCCACACCCGGCACCGTGACCGTGTTCGGGGTGTTGAAGAAGTTCTTCGCGGCGGCGTTGCCGGTCGCGTAGCGGGTCAGCGAGCTGCCCACCCCGACGTAGCCGTCATAAGCCCCGTAGATGCGGGAGAAGGTGGGGTTCGCGCCGGGGCCGAGGGCAATGAGCCACCAGGCGACCGGGTACTGGCCCGCGAACAGGTTGAGCTGGTACTGCGGCCACTGCGGACCAGCCGTGATCGTGGTCGGGATGCCGAAGCTGTCCAGCTCGGACTTGATCACCGACGACGCGTCCTGCCAGTCCGAGAATCCCTGCGCGACCGGCAGGGTGATCGTCCACGGCTGGCCGTTGGCCAGGTACCACTGGCCGCTCTTGAGCGTCAGGCCCGCGCTCTCCAGCAGCGAGGTGGCCTTCGCGGTGTTCGGCGAGTACGGGTTGAGCGCCGACTCCTGCGCCGGGGTGAGGTAGTCGGGCAGCGCCGCGCTCACCGCGCCGATGGTGGTCTTGGACGGGGTCCCGACGACCGGCTCGCCCACATGCTGGATGGCGGTGCGGTTGAGCACGTAGGCCAGTGCCTGCCGGACCAGGACGTTGTTGTAGGGGGCGACGTTCTCATCGAACGCGATCGCGGAAGCGACGAGCGCCGGCCAGGTGATCTTCTTGTTGCCGGCCGCCACGATCTGGGCGTTGACACTCGACGACATCGCCACGAATGGCGAGGTGTCCAGCGTCGAGCTCTCGAGCAGGCCGGCGATCTGCTGGTTGGTGCTGTCGTGCTCCATGATCACGTTGCCGACGTGCACCTTGCTGGCCGCGTAGAAGTCCGGGTTCTTGACGAGCAGAGCCTGGCTGTTGTTGAGCCGCTTGATGTAGAACGGCCCGGCCGAGATGTCGGTCTTCGGGGCGTAGGCGGCGATCTTCTTGCCCAGGTTGGTCAGGGCAGTGACCGCGGCGGTCTTGCCGGAGCCGGTGCCCAGGCTGGCCGCGATCGTCGACCAGACGTTGGCAGGCAGCAGCTTGCCGTACTCGAACGACGGCACGATCCAGTCGTTGGTGCTGGTCGAGGAGCCGGAGCCCTCGCCAAGCACGGTCTCGAACAGGTTGTCAAATGCGCCGGGCGCCTGGGTGAACGTGACCGTGGTGGAGTTGTCGGCCTTGACGCCGCCGAGGTTGTAGCCCGACGCCAGCCCCTCGGCGAACCACATCGCGGTCGAGTCGACCACGTCGGTAGCGGTGACCGGCTTGCCGTTCGACCACTTAGCTCCCGGCTGCAGGTGCACGGTCAGCGACCTGCCGTTGGCCGACAGCGACCAGGACTGAGCCAGCCCGGGCAGTTCCTGGTTGGGGTCAGCCGAGTTACCGGCATTCCACGCCAGCGTCATCGAGTCGAACGAGGGGAAGACGTTGCTGGTCGCGTTGAAGGGGTTCATCGGCGCACCCGGCGTGATCACCGTGTTCGGGCTGATGGTCGTGAAGGTTACGTTGCTGTACGACCCGCCACTCGACGGTGACGAGGAGCACGCGGCGACGACGGTGACCGCCGTGGCCGCCGCGAGCGGCAGCGTGATGACTCTCAGTCTTCGGATGTTCATGAGACACCTGCTCTGACAAACGAGGGCTACGGCACAGGGAGGGCCGGCGCACCTTGCCCGGGTCCCTGAGGGCTTCCGTGCAGGCCGCCAAGTGGGCTATGAACGCGAAAAAATATTACGGATGCACGTTAACTTTCGTCAATAGACGACATGCCGTACGTTGTTAACACGTTACACATCCGTCCCTGGCGTGCAACGTGACGCCGATTGGCTACCGGCGGGCCCGCACGGCCGCGTAGGTCCGCTCCAGAGCACGCAGAGTCTGCTTGTAGTTACGCTGCGCCACGGCGACGAACAGGCAGTCGACCACCGTCAGGGCGGCGATCCTACTAGCCATGGCGCCGGAGCGGAACGTCGTCTCGCGCGCCGCGGTCGTCAGCACGTGATCGGCCACCGCGGCGATGGGCGAGCCGGGGAAGTTCGTGATTGCGACGGTGACCGCCCGCTGCCGCCTGGCCTCGGCCAGGCTGGCGATCGTGTCCTCGGTTGTGCCGGTGTGCGAGATGCCGATGGCCACGTCCTGCGGGCCGAGCAAGGCTGCCGAGGTCACCGCGCTGTGCGGATCCGGCCAGGCGTGCACCACGTGCCCGATCCTGTGCAGCTTCTGCTGCAGGTCCATGCCGACGAACGCGCTCGCGCCGACACCGTAGATATCGACGCGACGGGCCCTGACGACCACGTCGACGACGGCGCTGAGCGGCTCGGGCTGCAGCTGTGCGCCGGTCTCCTCGACCGCCTTGGCGTCCGCGTA
>JASHQA010000030.1 GCA_030037785.1 Streptosporangiaceae bacterium | reverse complement strand
TCGTGGCGGAGCCCGGTCCGGGCCGCGGCGTGGTCGAAGATCTTCACGACCTGGGTGCCGAGGCTGCCGGCGAACTGCCGGCTGCCGCCGACCGCGTTCTCGCCGGCGACCCGGCCCTGCTTGTGCGCGGTGGTGCCGAGCGGCAGGTATGTCTCCCCGAGCAGCCGGTGGTGGGTGACGACGCAGTCACCCGCCGCCAGGACGTCGGGCAGCCCGGTCTGCATGGCGCGGTCGACTCCGATCGCGCCACGGATGCCCAGCCGGGCACCGGCCGCCGCTGCCAGCCCGGTGTCGGGCCGGACACCGGTGACCACGAGGACCAGGTCGGCTGTCCGCCCGACGGGCTCGCCCGCCGCGGTCTCGGCCTGTACCCGCAGCCGGGCCGGACCGCCGGCCGGTGTCCTGCTGATCTGCCGGGCCGTCGTGCGCGTCAGTACCTCGACGCCGCGGGCGGCCAGCTCGGCGTGCACCAGCGCGCCCAGCTCGAGGTCCACGGTCGCGAGCACCTCAGGCAGCTGCTCGAGCTGGGTGACCGCCAGGCCGCGCGTGCTGAGGGCGTCGGCCATCTCCAGGCCGACGTACCCGGCGCCGATGATGATCGCGCTGGCCGGCGGCCTCGCTTCGAGGGTGCGCATGACCGCGAAGGTGTCGCCCATCGTGTGCAGCACGTGCACGCCGTCGTCAGGCCCGAGCGCCTCGTGTCCGCTGAGCCCGCTGATCGGGGGCCGCACCGGGACCGCTCCGGTTCCGACGACCAGCTTGTCGTAGGGGATAACCTCGTCGCCGCCGGGTCCGGTGACCTCCAGCTTGCGGCCCGCGACGTCGATGCGGCTGGCGGTTGTGTCCAGCCGCAGCACCATCCCGGTCGCCTCCAGGTCGGCGACGGTGCGGTGCGCGAGGTGACGCCAGTGCGTCACCTCGCCGGACACGTAATACGGGATGCCGCAGATCGAGAAGTTCGGGTAGCCGTCGGCGACGACCACGGTGACGTCGGCCGAGGGGTCGAGCTCGCGGGCCCGCAGGGCGGCGCTGATGCCCGCGTCGCTGCCGCCGATCATCACCAGATGCATAGGAGTTCCCCTCGCCTGTCTAGCCGTTGGCTGTGCTGCCTGGCCGGCTGACGGCGGCGGCGCGGCCGTCGCTCGCTGGCGCGCCGGCGCGCCGCGCGGCATCGGCGGCGTGATCACGGGGCACGGTGACCTCGGCCGCTTCGGCCGGCGTCACGCCCGGATAGAGCGCCCGGACGAGCCCGATGGCCACCATGCCGCCGACGACCTGGGCCCCGATGTAGACCGGCGCTGAGGACGGCGCGATCCCGGCGAAGGTGTCGGAGAACATCCGGCCGATGGTGATCGCCGGGTTGGCGAAGCTGGCCGACGAGGTGAAGAAGTACGCGGCGCCGATGTACGCCCCGACCGCCGCGGGCGTGGCGCTGGCGCGGCCCGACCGCGCCAGCGCGAAGATCACCAGCAGCAGCCCGACGGTGGCGATGACCTCGGCGAGAAAGTGGGCACCGGACGCCCGGTGCTTGACCGAGATGGTCACGGCCGGCAGCGCGAACATCAGGTTGGCGGCGATCGCGCCCGCCACGCAGCCGGCCACCTGGGCCGGCACGTAGGCCGCGACATCGCGCCAGGACAGCCCCCGGAACGCCGCGTCGACGAACGACACCACCGGGTTGAAGTGACCGCCGGAGACCGGGCCGAACATCAGGATGATCGCAGCCAGCCCCGCCGCGGTCGCCACGGCGTTCTCCAGCAACTCCAGCCCGGTATCACCCGGAGACAGGCGCTGCGCGGCGATCCCCGAGCCGATCACCAGCGCGGCCAGGAACGCGCTGCCCAGGAACTCGGCAGCCAGCCGCCGCCACAGCGCCGCATCACCCACCCGGTGCCTCTGTCTCCACCCGGTGCCGCTGCCACCCGGTGTTCCCGTATTCATTGACGCTTATCAATGCAGCACCAAGCTTGCCAGCCTGCCTAGATCCTCGTCAACATAGAGGCATGTCAATCCAGCACGCGCCCGAGGGTGTCACGATCCTCGCCGTGACAAGCGTCGCTGCCTGCGCCCAGCCTGCGCTGGTCAGCGAGCCGATCGACGAGGCATCAGCGGCCGGCCTGGCACCGGTGTTCAAGGCCCTCGGCGACCCGGTCCGGCTGCGGCTGGTGTCCCTGATCGGTGCCCGGCAGGGCGGCGAAGTCTGCGTCTGCGACCTCACCAGCGCGTTCAACCTGAGTCAGCCGACCATCAGCCATCACCTGAAAGTGCTGCGCGAGGCGGGCCTCATCGACAGCCAGCGGCGCGGCACCTGGGTCTACTACCGGCTCGTCCCAGCCGCGCTGGAGCGGATGGCCGGGTTGCTCACCGTCCCGGCGGGCTAGCCGCGTGGTCCGGGCCGCCGCTCTGGCGGGGACAGCCCGGACGCTCGCCTGACGGCTCAGCAGCAGCACGTACGTGCCGCCGCATCGTCCTGCTCCGCCGCGCCAGTCCCGCAGCACTCGGCGGTCGGCCGGGCGTCCTCGCCGCGGAATGTCGCGCTGTCCGCGAGGACGGTGTAGATCTCCCACTGCTCGCCGTTCGGCGTGCCCTGAACCCAGAACTTGTCCTGCCGGGCGTAGCAGCACGTGGTGTCGCGCTCTTCGATCGAGGCGAGGCCGGCCTCGGCGAGGCGCCGCAGCTCGGCGTCCACTGCGTCGGTGTCGGCGACTTCGACGCCGAGGTGGTTGAGGCTGCCCGCCTGGCCGCTGTTTTCCAGCAGGACGAGCTTGAGCGGCGGGTCGGCGATCGCGAAGTTGGCGTAGCCGGGCCGCACCTTGGCTGGCTCGGCGTCGAATAGCGTGCGGTAAAAGCCGATTGACTCCTGCAGGTTGTCGACGTTGATGGCGAGCTGGATGCGGCCGGTCATGGGATCCTCCCCAGATATCGATGACCGTCTATGGCTGCGCAGGCCGAGCTTGCCACGACACATAGGTAGCTGTCAATATAGACGGATGTCGAAGTCCGTGATCGCACCGGATCTCGTCGGCACCGCGGCGTGCTGCCCGCCGCTGCTGGCCCGGCCCATCACCCAGGCCCAGGCCGACCACGTCGCGCCGCTCCTCAAGGCGCTCGCCGACCCAGTGCGCCTGCGGCTGTTGTCCCTGGTGGCCGCCCACGCTGGCGGCGAAGCCTGCGGTTGCGATCTGGGCGACGCCTTCGACCTTTCCCAGCCCACGATCAGCCATCACCTGAAGGTCCTGCTCGACGCCGGACTGCTCGACCGCGAGAAGCGCGGCGTCTGGGCCTACTACCGGGTCAGGACTGGCGTCCTGGCCAGTATCGCCCAGCTTGTCGCCGACGCACCCGGCTGACCGGCCCGGCTGACCGGCGCGGCTGACCGTCGCGCGCCCCGGCCCGCGCCGGGCCAACCAGCGACGTCGGGGCGTAAGAAACCCCCGGACCGCTCCCGCGCCGGACCAGTCGCTGCGCTCGAGCGCGGCGAACAAGCCCGCCACGGGGACCGGCTGGACTAGGCCGGTCAGTCCGGGGGCCCGGTGTCTGTCGTGAATTCGCCAGCCGCCGCCCAGCCCAGCAGGCTGACCTGATCTCGCTCAGCCCGCACCGCGGGCAAGCAAGATCAGCCAGGTCTGAAGCAGGCCAAGGAGCGACTGGTGACGCGCCTACCGCGGCAGACCGCGATTGGACGCTTCACGCAGGCGGCGGCTAACTGACAGCCACCTCGCAAGTCCGACATCTATGCATACGTTGGACCACCTCCTTTCCTGCGTAAGCGCAACGCTACGACACGCTGGCGTGCCCGGCAACTGCCTAACGCGCCCGCCGCGGCGCGCAGGCCCAGTCGGCCGGACGACTGCAACCGCGGCGGCTGGCGGTCGTCACTAGACTCGGCAGCATGGCGCAGACGTGGGACGCCACCCTCCGGGCTGGGGGCTATCGGGTCACCCCGCAGCGCCAGCTCGTGCTCGAGGCCGTCGCCCGGCTCGAGCACGCGACTCCGGAGGAAATCCACGCCGAGGTCCGGCAGACCGCGCACGGCATCAACGTCTCGACCATCTACCGGACCCTGGAGCTGCTCGAGCAGCTTGGCCTGGTCAAGCACAGCCACATCCACCACGGCGCGCCCAGCTACCACCTGGCCGAGCACGCCCAGCACGTGCACCTGGTCTGCCGCCAGTGCGAGCAGGTCACCGAAGTTGATCAGTCGGCCGTCACGCCGCTCGTGCTCGCGCTGGAGGAACGCCAGGGATTCCTGACCGACGTGGGGCACCTGACCGTGTTCGGGCTCTGCGCTGCGTGCCGCGCCGATTGAAAACCAAGAGAGGGGACGGGAACGTGGCCGAATCCGGACACCGTCGTCCGTCGGGCCGATGACCAGCCCGCTGCTCGCCGGGCCGGGAGCTGTGCCGGCCGACGGACCGGACGCCGGCGTTGCCGCGCACTACGGGGATCCGCACGCCGAGCAGCGCGCGCTGGCCGGCCGCTGGGGGGTAGTCGACCGGTCACATCGGGGCGTGCTGCGCATCACCGGTGCCGACCGGCTGAGCTGGCTGCACAGCCTGACGACCCAGCTCCTGGAGCAACTGCCCGCCGGCGCTGCGACCGAGGCACTGATCCTGAGCCCGCAGGGCCGCGTCGAGCATCACCTCACGCTGACCGATGACGGCGCCGCGGTGTGGCTGCACGTGGAGCCGGGCGAGGCTGGCCCGCTGCTGGCGTTCCTGGAGTCGATGCGGTTCATGCTGCGGGTCGAGCCGGAGGACGTCTCCGCCGACTACGCCGTGCTGACCCTGCTCGGGCCCGAGGTGCCGCCCGGCGGGCTGGTACCGGGGGCGGTCGGCGTCGCCGGCCCGACGGGCACCGACCTGATCGTGCCGCGGGCTGAGCTGGCGGACGCCGTTACCCGACTGCGCGGCGCCGGCGCGGCCCTCGCGGGCATGTGGGCACACGAGGCGCTGCGCATCGCGGCTGGCCGGCCGAGAATCGGGCTGGACACCGATGACCGCACCATCCCGCACGAGGTCGGCTGGATCGGCACCGCGGTTCACCTGAACAAGGGCTGCTACCGAGGCCAGGAGACCGTCGCCAGGGTGCACAACCTCGGTCACCCGCCGCGGCGCCTGGTCCTGCTGCACCTAGACGGCAGCGCGGACCGGCTGCCCGGACGCGGCGACCCGGTCCGGCTCGGCGACGCCACCATCGGCAGCTCGGGGTCGGCTGCCCGCCACTACGAGCTGGGGCCGGTCGCACTGGCGCTCGTGAAGCGCGCGAGCCCGGTGGACGCCACGCTCACGGTCGACGGCATCGCGGCGGCGCAGGAGGTCCTGGTCTCGCCGGACACCGGCGCGAACGTGCAGGTTGACGCTGCGCTCCGGCGCCGGGGCGACCTCATGGGCCGCGCGCGCTAGAGTGCGGGCCGGCCCCGCCTACCCCGTTCCCCCCCGGAGGTTCTCCGCAGTGCTGCGCCAAGCTCTCCTCGCCCTGTCGGCCAGTCGTCGCTCGCGTGGGGTGATCATGGCCACGCCCGCCACCCGCGCCGTGGTGGCCAGGTTCGTCGCCGGCGAGACCATCGATGACGCGCTCGCCGTGACCCGGCGGCTGGCGGCTGACGGGCGGCTCGTCACCATCGACTTCCTCGGTGAGGACACGACCGACCCCGAGCAGGCGGCGGCGGTGACCGCGGAGTACGTCCGGCTGCTCGGCCAGCTATCGGCGGCTGGGCTGTCGGCCGGTGGTCGCGCGGAGGTCTCGGTGAAGCCCACCGCTGTCGGGCTCGACCTGCCCGGCAACGGTGCCAAGACCGCGCTGGCCAACATCAGGCGGATTGCGGCGGCGGCCCGCAACGCCGGGACCACGGTCACCGTGGACATGGAGGACCACAGTCGCGTCGAACGGACGCTCCGGATGGTCGCCGAGCTGCGCGCTGACTTTCCCGATCTGGGCTGCGTGATCCAGTCTTACCTGCAGCGCAGCCCGGCGGACTGCAGGGCGCTGGCGGTGGCGGGGTCGCGAGTGCGGCTGTGCAAGGGCGCATACCAGGCACCCGACGGTGTCGGCCTGGCCAGCCGGGCTGACGTCGACCTGAGCTACGCCCGGTGCCTGCGCATCCTGCTGGACGGGCCCGGCTACCCGATGCTGGCCACGCACGACCCCAGGCTGATCAAGATCGTTGCCGCCCGGGCCGAGCTGGC
>JASHQA010000305.1 GCA_030037785.1 Streptosporangiaceae bacterium | reverse complement strand
TCACGAGGGACAACCTATCCCGGCCGACCGGCCGCCGCGGCCGGCTACCCGACCGCCCCGCTCGGCACCGCCTGACCTCGGCTGCGAGACCAGCGCCGCCAGAGGGCTCGTTCCGCCGCCGTCCACGTCGTGGTCGTGAGCAGGTACAGCCCGGCCGCGAGCGGCACGAACGCGGCGATGATCACCGTGAGGTAGGGAAGCGCGCGGCCGAGCAGGCTGGTGAGCCCTGCGCCGGCAGCGCCGGCAGCGCCGGTGCCCGGCGCAGGGAGGCCGGGTACCGGTCCGGCGGTCAGGCTCGCGGCCCTGTTGATCCGCGCGACGGCGAAGCACGCGAGGACGAGCAGCGCGAATAGCGCGAGGAATACCAGGCCGTGGACGCTCAGCGGACCCGCGCCGGTCAGCCAGTGGCTGCCGAGGGGAGCGCCCAGCAACGTCCTGGCTAGCAGCGCGTTGGGCTTTCCGGCCACCGTGGCGGACAGGAACAGCCGGTACAGGACGCTGAAGAACGGCAGCTGCACCAGCAGCGGCAGGCAGCCTGCCAGCAGCGTGCCGCCCTGTGCCTGGTAGAGCGCGGCGAGCTCGCGCTGCAACCGGTCGGGCTGGCGCGCGTAGCGGGCGCGCAGCTCAGCGACCCGCGGCTGGAGTGCCGCGAGGCCAGCCTGGCCGCGCAGCGCGGCGAAGCTGAGTGGTGACAGCAGCAACCGGACGGCGGCGGTGAAGATCACGATCGCCGCGGCGGCGGCTAGCCCGCCAGGCAGCGGTGCCAGCACATGGGCCAGCGTCAACAGCAGGTGATAGGCGGCACCCATCGGCACATCGAGGAATCCGAGCATGGTCGACTGCCCTCCAGCAGGTCGAAGATTTCTGGGTCAGCTGGAGGCGACCGCGGGACGCGGGTGACCTGCGTTGCGCCCGCTGCGCTGGGCCGGGCGGGGTGGGCAGGGCTAACTGGTCAGGCGGTCGCCGGGGCGGCCGACGGCGCTCGGGGCCGTGGGCGGCCAGCGGCGTCCGGATCACGCTGGCGCTGGTAGACCGCGCCCCAGGACTTACGGCGCAGCGCGGCGGCGCGTCGCAGCAACGGCCCGGCGGCGATGACGCTGCCGGCAGGCCGCCCGTGCGCAGCCAGCGCGAGCAGGGCCACGACGATGGCGGCGGCGGCGATGACTAGCGCAGCCGCGGGTGTCAGCGGCGGATGACCCGCGAGCTGCCAGCACGCGGCGAGTTGCGCTACCGCGATGGCGAGCGTGCTGCGGATCAGCTGGGTCACGGCAGACAGCGTACGCGGCTCGTGCCTGGCTGGGCAGCCTGCGCCGCAGCCGGGCCGGTGGAGGCCAGCCACCAGGTCAGGATCGCTGCGACGCGATCGCGGTACCCGGTCAGGACCGCGATGTGGCTGAACAGCCAGATCAGCCACATCAGCCACATCAGCCAGCCCGGGAAGCCATGTCAGCCGGAGCGGGCCAGCGGGCCCGATCGCGCGACCGGGCGAGATGGCGGCGGCAGACCCGAGGTCGAGATACCGGAACGAGGCGGCTTGCTAAGTCAGCAGGTCAGGTGTGCGAGCGCTGCAGGCCGTCATGGTGCTGCCAGGCGGCCGCGCCCGCGGCGCTCGCTGCCTTCGTCTGGCTCCACTTGTGCTTGGCCGCCTCGCTGGGCGTCACCTCGAGGTCATGGAACCACTGTCGGCAGGCGGACGCGATCGCTGTTCCGCTGACGAACATGCCGATGAGCCCGATCAGGCCGCCGGCGGCGAAGAGCACGGCACCGGTGATCATCGACGACTTGTTCAGCTCGAATGCGCTGGAAGAGTACGTCTGGCTGTTTTTCATTGCATCCTTCCCCGAGGGTTGTGATGGCCTCACCCTTCCCGCGCCGCAGCCAGGGGGCGTCATCCGTTCCGGGTGATTGCGGCTGGCCAGCGCCGCTCTCACCCGAGCTGGCGCAGGGCATCCTCGACCGCGCGGTGGAACGTGGGGTAGGCGTAGATCATCTCCCGCAGCCGTGCGACCGGGACCGGTGCGTGCACGGCGAGCGTGAGCAGGCCGAGAACCTCGCCGCCGACCGGACCCGCCGAGGTGGCCCCGACGAGCACGCCGCGGTCGACGTCGGCGACCAGCTTGACGAATCCGCGGTTGCCTGCCTTGTGGATCCAGCCCCTGGCGGAGTCAGGCAGCTGCGTCAGCCCGGTCTGCACGGCGCCGCCGAGCCGGTCCCTGGCCTGCGCCTCGGTCATGCCGACGGCGCCGATCTCCGGGTCGGTGAAGGTGACCCTGGGTACCGCGTGGTACTCGGCTCGATGCCGGGGCCGACCGAGTAGCTGGTCCAGGATGATGCCGCCCTCGTACATCGACATGTGCGTGAACGCGCCCCGGCCCACCACGTCGCCGAGGGCCCAGACGCCGGGCGCGGCCAGCATGTCCGCGTCGGTGTCGAGGAAGCGCGCACCGGCGTCGAGCCCGATGGCACCGACGCCGAGCGCAGCGAGGTCGGACCTGCGACCGGTGGCGACCAGCAGCCGCTCGGCACGCACCGAGGTGCGGTCGGCGAGCGAGACGGTGAACTCCTGGCCGTCGTGGCCGACTGACGTGGCCGCGACCCCGGTGCGGACCGCGATGCCCTCGGCGGGGAAAACCTCCGAGAGCAGCTGACCCGACTCGGGCTCCTCGGTCGGCAGCAGCTGGCCGAGCGCCTCGACGACGGTAACGGCGCTGCCGAATCGCGCAAACACCTGCGCAAGCTCGGCGCCGATCGCGCCGCCGCCCAGTACCACCAGCGAGCGCGGCACCGCCTCGGCTTCGATCGCCTCCCGGTTCGTCCAGTAGGGGGCGCCGGCCAGCCCGTCGATCGGCGGGATGGCAGGCGTGCTGCCGGTGCCGATCACGATGCCGCGCCGGGCTCGCAACTCCTCGTCCCCGACCCTGACCCGGCCGGGCGCCGTGATGACCCCGTGACCGCGCAGCAGCGTGCCACCGAGACCGGTGAAACGGTCAGCCGCGACCGAGTCGTCCCAGTTGTCGGTCGCCTCGTCCCTGATCCGCCGCGCCACCGGCGCCCAGTCGGGCGAGACGGCCGACGACCCTGCCAGGCCGGTAATCCGGCGGCCCTCTGCCAGCAGGTTTGCCGCTCTGATCATCATCTTCGACGGGACGCAGCCCCAGTACGGGCACTCGCCACCGACAAGCCGGTCCTCGATGGCCGCCACGCTGACGCCCGCGCGGGCGAGTTCGGCAGCCACGTACTCGGCACCAGGGCCCATGCCGATGACGACAACGTCAAATTCGCGCACGCTCACGCTGAGCATTGTTCCGGTAGCCAGTCCCAGCCGGGGAGCCGGCGCCGGCGCCGGGCCATAAGTCGCTCTGGCGGACCAGCACCACCGGGCAAGGGCTGCTCGCCGCGCACGCCGCAGCGACCGAGCCCAGCAGCAGCCCGCGGAACGTGGAGCGGCCCTTGACGCCGAGAACCAGCAGGTCGGCGCCCTTGGCGGCCTCGATCAGTGACTCGATCGTGTCGCCCTCGGCGACCAGGCTGGTCAGTGGCACTGGTGGTGACGGCACGGTCTCGCTGATCGTCTTGACGACGAGGGCCTGGTAACCCTGCTCGAGCTCGTCCCGGTCGAACGCGCCGGGGATGGACACGAACGGTACCTGCCAGGCCAGTACGGCAGTGACCGCAGCGTCGTGATGCTGCACCGCGTCGCTGATCGCCCACCGCAGCGCCGCCGCCGAGTGCGGCGAGCCGTCGATACCGACGACGAGCCGGTAGGTCATGCCGCAGGCGCCACGGCCGGCTTGCGCGGGGTGTAAGCCTGCCGGGACAGGTCTTCGAGGCTGCGGCCCCGCGGCTCGGGCAGCAACGCTGCGGTGATGGCCAGGCCGGCGAACGCTACCGCCGCGGCCACGACCTCAGCGCCGCGCAGCCCGATGGCGGACGTCAGGAACACCGGGAACAGGAACGCTCCGGCGAACGCCCCGAGCTTCCCGGCGGCCGCCGAGATCCCGTGGCCGGTTGTCCGCACCGTGACAGGGAACAGCTCGGCCGGGTAGACGAACGTGGTGGTGTTCGGGCCGAACTGGGTGAAGAAGTAGCTGACCCCGTACAGCACGATGAACGGTGCGGCCAGCGCCGTGGCGGCCGGGACAAGGCCGATCAGCAGGAACATCAGCCCCATGATGAAGAAGCCCAGCAGCTGGATGCGCTTGCGGCCGGTCCGGTCCAGGAGCCAGATCGCCACGACGTAGCCGGGCACGGCGAAGACCGCGAAGATCGCCAGCTGGATCAGCGTGTTGTGCAGCAGCGACACGTGGGGGTTGAGCAGCTTGAGGATCTCCGGCGTCGAGATGGTGTTGCCGTAGTAACAGAAGTCGAGCAGCAGCCACGCGACGGACGTGCCGACCAGCCACAGCAGCATGGTGCGGTGCCGGACCAGCACGGCGAAGCCGTGACAGATGCCCTGGGCTGGCCGGGCCCTCGACGGTCGCGGCGGGCTGGCGACCCGGGCCCTGCCGGTGGCGGTGGCGGTCGCGATCGCCGCGGCTGCCTCCTCGGCGGCGCCGCCGGCCATCGCGAACCGCGGTGTCTCGTGAATCTGCCGCCGCACGTAGAACACGGCGAGCCCGGGGATAGCCCCGAGGCCAAGCAGGACCCGCCAGGAGTCGTTGTTCGACAGTCCGGACCCGAGCAGGATCGCGGCGACCAGCGGCCCGACCACCAGGCCTGCGCCCTGCATCGCGAAGACGAGGCCGACCATCCGGCCGCGGGACCGTTTGCCCGAGTACTCGCTCATGATCGTCGCGGAGACCGGGTAGTCGCCGCCGATGCCGATGCCGAGGATGATCCGGCAGACGAGCAGGAACGCGTAGCCCGGTGCGAAGGCCGACGCGACGGCGCCGATGGCGAGCACCAGCACCTCGTAGCCGTAGATCCGTTTCCGGCCCAGGATGTCGGCGATCCGCCCGAAGATGATCGCCCCGAACGCCGAGGCCAGCAGCGTCGCCGAGTTGAGCCAGGACACCTGGCTGGTGGACAAGTGCCACTCGGTCTGCACCAGAGCCACCACGATGCCGATGACGAACAGGTCGTAAGCGTCGGCAAAAAAGCCCATGCCCGACACAAACATGATCTTGATCTGGAACCGGTTCGGCCGGGCGTCGTCGAGCGCCTGGAACCGGCCCGCTGGCATGGCCTGGGCGGTCCTGCTCACCACGATGGCCACGTTACGTAGAGTTATGTTCCGCTACATTCAGTGGCCCCCGGATTGCCGCCCGGCCCGGTTACCGGACGGTGAACCGGCGAGCCATCAGGCCAGCTAGGCGGGCCGCTGCTCGGGAGTGCCCCGGTCGACTTCAGCGACGCGGACGGCGCTGAGGTGCAGGGCGGCTGTGAGTTCGGCCAGCACTCGGTGCCCGTCGATCGCTCCGCAGCTGAACAGGTCGATCGCGATCAGGCGCTCCTCGGGCCAGGTGTGGATCGACAGGTGCGACTCGGCCAGGATGAGAACCAGCGTGAGGGCGCCATTCGGGAACACGACATGGCTGTTGGCGAGCACGTGCCCGCCGCCCGACCGGACCGCCGCACCGGCGAGGTCAGCCAGCACGGCGACGTCGGTCACCGGGGAAGTCGGGGTGCAGACGGCGTCGATGGCATACAGGCGCTTCGGTGCGACGGCCTCCCGGCGCCGCAGGTCGGCGTAGCTGCTCGCCGCGTCTATGGACGGCATGATGTGGGAGAATACCGTACCCGTGGCCAGCGGTTTCGGGTCGTCCCCCAGCGCGGCACGGGTGAACTGACAGCCATGGACATAGACGAAACAGTGCTCGCCGTCGCAGCCGCCGTAGGCCTGGCAGAGGGCGAATCGGGCATTCGTGACATCCTGTCGGCCGTGCTGACCGCCGAGCCGGCCGCCGTGCGCGAGATTGCCCGGCTCGCCGAGCTGCCGGTGCCTATCGTGGCGGCCAGCTGCAACGAGCTGCGCAAGCACGGCATCGTGGACACCCACCGGCCGGTCCGGCTGACGGACCACGGCCGGGCCGCGGTCGCCGAGGCGAACCTCGCGGTCGGCCCGCGCGCCACGTGCCCGGAGTGCGGCGGCCGTGGCGAGATCGTGCCACCCGAACTGGCCGGCCTCGCGGCCACGCTGCACGCGATCGCCGCGGGGACGCCCAGCGCGAAAGCCGAGCTCGATCAGACGCACTGCACCATTGACACCAAGCTGGGCCGCGTGCTCCGGCTGCAGCGGGCCCGCGCGCTGGGCGGGCAGCGCATCATCTTGCTCGGTGACGACGACCTCGTCTCGGTCGCCATCGCACACGTCGCCGCGCTGACCGGCAGCGCGCGCGCGATCCGTCGGCTCACGGTCGTCGACACCGACGCCGACATCCTCGCCTGGATAGACCGGAACGTGGCCGACACCGGGACTGTCGTCGAGACGGTGCACCACGACCTGCGTCGGCCCCTGCCAGCCGACCTCGCGAGCGGGTTCGACGTCGCGGCGACCGATCCGCCCTACACCGTGGCCGGGGCGCAGCTATTCCTCAGCCGGGCGGTGTCCGCGCTGGTGCCCAAGCCCGGTCGGCACGTGTTCTTTTCTTTCGGTGCGCGACGGCCGGACGAGACGATCGCGGTGCAGCGCGCCATGGCAGAGATGGGGCTGGTGGTGAAGTCGCTCGCGCCGGGCTTCAACGAGTACCTCGGTGCGGGCGTGCTGGCAGGCACCAGCAACCTGTACCACCTGCGCACGGCCCCCGGCGCCCGCCCGCTCATCGACGGCGACTACGACGGCGCGCTGTACACGGCGGACAACCGGGCCGCGGCCACTAGGCCGTACCGGTGCGCGGGCTGCCGCGCCGTGCACGAGGTCGGCCCCGGCGGCACCTGGCCGCAGGTCGCGGCGCTGCAAGCGGCGGGCTGTCCGGCGTGCGGGGGCACGGTCTTCCGGCCCATGCCGCTGACGGGGCACCGGCGGGTCGTCCGCGACCGACCCACTGACCCACGGCGGAACCGGTGACCGGATACCTGGTCCGGCCGGCGGCGGCCAGAGACGTCGAGGCAATCGTGGCGTACGAGATCGACATCGCGGTGGTGTCATTCGGGGACGACGCCGTCACCGACCCGGCGCTGCACCGCAAGCGGGTGACCGGCGCGCTCGGCAAGCCGGGGGAGATCATGCTGGTCGCGGCCGCCGAAGGGGCACCAGCCACGCCCGTGGGCTGGGCCTGGGTGTCGGCCAGGACCAACTCGCTCACCGGGGACCGGTACGGCAACTTCCGGTCTGTCGCCACGTCGGACGGCCCAGAGCGCGGTCACGTCGGCGAGCTGCTGATGGCCGCCGTGCTCGCGGCGGCCGACGAGGCCGGGCTGCGGAAGCTGACCGGCAAGGTGCACGCGGGCAACCTCGGCATGCGGACGCTGTACCGGAAGTACGGCTTCACCGCCACGCACCTGACCATGGAGCGCACGGCTGAGCCGGCGCACGGCACCGGCCGGGCGGCGTCGCGCCCGGCCGACGGCGGACCCGGTGGCTAGCCGGGCAGCCGACGCCGCACTGATCAAGTGCGTCGTGTGGGACATCGACAACACGCTGCTTGACGGCGTCTACCTGGAGTCCGCCCAGCCTCCGCCTGCGGACCCGGTGCTGGTCGGCGTGCTGCGCGAGCTTGCCGGGCGCGGCATCCTGCAGGCGCTCGCCAGCCGGAACCCGCCGGCCGCTGCCGACTACGTGCGGCGCCTCGCCGGGCTGGACTTCGCCGCGGCCGAGTGCGGCTGGGACGCCAAGCCGACCGCGATCAGCCGGATAGCGGCGGAGCTAGGCGTGCCGCCGGACGCGATGGCGTTCGTCGACGACGACATGGTGGAGCGGGCCGAGGTCGAGGCGGCCGTGCCCGGCGTGCTCGTGCTGACACCGCTGGACGCGGCCGAGGCCGCGAGCTGGCCCCAGTTCAGTCCCCCGGTGGTGACCGCCGAGGCGCGCAAGCGCGGCCAGCTATACGCCGAGCGTCGGCGCCGCGAGGCCGCCGCGCGTGACTTCGGCGGCACCCGCGCCGAGTTCCTGCAGCGGGTGGGAACGCGCGTCACCATCGCCCCGGCCGCCGCGGCCGACGTACCCAGGCTGCACGAGCTGTCGGTCCGGACGCACCAGCTGAACTCGGCCGGCCGGCCGGTCACCGAGGCCGAGCTTGCCGGGCTGATGTCGTCGGCGGGCTGGCGCGTGACGACCGTCAGGCTGGCCGACGACTTCGGCGATGATGGCCTGGTGGGAGCGGCGATGATGACAGCCAGCGCCGCCGCGGGCGC
>JASHQA010000304.1 GCA_030037785.1 Streptosporangiaceae bacterium | reverse complement strand
CCGAGGCGGCCGGGCTGCGCTGGCTGGCCGCAGCCGCCGCGACCGGCGTTCCGTCCGTGCTCGCGCAGAGCGGCGATTGCCTGGTCACCGGCTGGATCGAGGCCGGCCAGCCCAGCCGGGACGCCGCGGTCAGGTTCGGCCGGGAGCTAGCGGCTCTGCACGCGGCGGGTGCCGAGCGGTTCGGCGCGCCGTGGTCCGGCGAGATCGCGGGCCTGCCGCTGGCCAACGACGCCCGCGACGTCGACGGCTGGGCAGACTGGTACGTCACCAGGCGGGTGCTGCCCTACGCCCGGATCGGCCGGGACGCCGGCACTCTCAGCCGGACCGACGTCGCCGTGATCGAGTCGGCGTGCGCGCGGGCGGCTGACGTCGCCGGGTCGCCGGAACCGCCCGCGCGGCTGCACGGCGACTGCTGGTCAGGCAACGTGCTGTGGTCGGGCGGTCGCGGCTGGCTGATCGACCCGGCAGCGCACGGCGGACACCGGGAAACCGACCTGGCCATGCTGACACTGTTCGGCGCACCATACCTGGACGCGGTGCTCGCTGGCTACCAGGAGGTCGCGCCGCTCGCGGACGGCTGGCGCAGCCGGGTGCCGCTGCATCAGCTGCATCCGCTGCTCGTGCACGTCTGCCTTTTCGGCGCCGCCTACCGGGACGCGGCGCTCGCCGCCGCCCGCGCCGTGCTGGCGCGGTAGCCGACCTGGGTTCGGCACCAGCCGCCAGGAATCCTCGTAGCTCGCTGGCGACGCTGCGCCGCCTAGTGTGGCGCCGTGGTGTGCAGCGCGCACTGTGTCGGCACGACGGTGGCGCAAGCACCGCTGGTGCCGATGTGGCTCGCGGCGATCGCAGCGACGACGGTGCCGATCAGCAGCAGCCAGAGCACGAGCACGGTGGGCAGCCAGCTGGGGCCGCGGCGGGCACGGCGAGGCTTTGCCAGCCCGCGTAGCCAGCGGGCCAGCCCGCTGGCTACGCGGCGCCAGCCCGCTGGACTGCGCTCCGCTGGCGGCATCTCTTCGTCGGCCATCAGCTTGGAGAACCCGTCGAGCAGATGGGCCAGCCCGGGATCGGACTCGTTGAGTTCGTCCTCGATGGAGCTCAACGCCTGCCGGTCGTGTGCGCTCAGGCTCATTCCGCACCTTCGTCGCGCGCCGCGGTGCCGCGGCGATGATTTCAGGCCAACGGCCGCGTGGGGATAAGGTCGCGGCCGAAGGTCGCGTTGGTGACGTGGGCGAAGGCGACGTACCAGGCGGTGACGCCGCAGGTGATGCCGACGTAGCCCGCGATCGGCAGCAGCGACGAGGAGGCCACTCCCAGCTCCGCCAGCACCAGCAGCAGGTACGTCGCGGTCAGCGTGACAAACACGCACAGCACGGCCACGTTGGTGCGCAACGCGGCGATCGTCATGTAGAAGGTGAAGATCAGCCAGGCGAGCAGGTACAGGCCGATCGCGTTGCCGGCGACCGACGCGGACATCTGCGGCGCGATGTAGCGCACCAGGAAGAAGTACGACAGCCAGAACCCACCGCCGTAGGAGCAGAACGCGACGGCGGCGAACGTCTCGCCCTTCGCGAACGCCCACAACCCGGCGAGCAGCTGGACCAGCCCGCCATAGAAAATGGCCAGTCCGAGCACCATGGGCGCGGCTGCGCTCCCGCCGAAGAAGCCGGCGTTCACGCAGGACAGCACGAACGTGGTCATCCCGAACCCGGCGATCCCTACCGGAACCGGGTCCGCGAATGCGGGTAGGCGACTGGCTGGCCGCGCTTCGGCCGCTGTCGCCGTCCGGACGTGTGTCACTTCATGAGCAGCCATCGTGCGATCCCTTCATGAGGCGGACCCGTCAGCGCTGAGGATCAGCGCAGGTCGGGCGGCAGCGGTGAGCCGACCGTGAGCACCGCGCTGCGGGCTGGCAGCGGTGAGCCGATGGTGAGCACGGGGCTGCGAGCTGGCAGCGGCGAGTAGGTCGTGATGACCGGGTCGCGGGCTGGCAGCGGGGAGCAGGTCGTGATCACCGCACTGCGCGCTGGCAGCGGGGAGCCGACGGTGACCGCGAACGGATCGGGCGGCAGCGGTGAGAGGTGGGCCGGGTCTTTCATGGAGTTCTCCTCGGAGATTTCCCTCGGCTGGGAGTCCCATGGGCCCGCGGCCACGGCCGCCGGACAGCTCCGGTGGGGCGCCGGTGCGCTGAACTGGGCGCGCGGCCAGGTCCACCGGCAAGGCCGCGTGCTGGCCAGCTCCCTTGCAAGCCGCTCCGGACCTGGCGCCGGCGGCCGGACCACCTTCATGAGCCCGCCTCCTTGGGGCTCCCGCGGCACGAGTCGGACAGCTCAGGGACGCCCGCCCGAATTTCTATCGTGCCACGATAGAAGCATAGCGCGCGTAACCGAGACCTCCAAATGCCGCTTACATATCGTGCGGCGATATGTAAGCTATGTTCCTCGCGTCCGCGACGTGCCAGCCGGCGGCGCCCGCCCGCTGCCCGGCTGGCCATCCTCGCCGGTCAGTAGTAGTAGGGGAAGCGGGTCCAGTCCGGCGGCCGCTTCGCCAGGAAGGCGTCTCGCCCCTCGACGGCCTCGTCGGTCATGTAGGCGAGCCGCGTGGCCTCGGTCGAGAACACCTGCTGGCCGACGAGCCCGTCGTCGATGAGGTTGAACGCGAACTTCAGCATCCGCTGTGAGGTCGGGCTCTTGGCGTTGATCCGCGCGGCCCAATCCAGCGCCGTGCGCTCCAGGTCGGCGTGCGGCACCACGGCGTTGACCATGCCCATGCGGTAGGCGGCCGCCGCGTCGTAGGTGTCGCCCAGGAAGAAGATCTCGCGCGCGAACTTCTGGCCTACCTGCCGGGCCAGGTAGGCAGAGCCGAAGCCGCCGTCGAAGCTGCCCACGTCAGCGTCGGTCTGCCGGAACCGGGCGTGTTCACGGCTGGCGAGGGTCAGGTCGCACACGACGTGCAGGCTGTGTCCGCCCCCGGCGGCCCAGCCCGGCACGACGCAGATGACGACCTTCGGCATGAACCTGATCAGCCGGTGGACTTCCATGATGTGCAGCCGGCCGGCCCGGCCCGGGTCGACCGTGTCGGCTGTCTCGCCGGCGGCGTACCGGTACCCGTCCCGGCCGCGAATGCGCTGGTCACCGCCCGAGCAGAAGGCCCAGCCGCCGTCCCTCGGTGACGGGCCATTGCCGGTCAGCAGCACGCAGCCGACGTCAGCCGACATCCGCGCGTGGTCAAGCGCCCGGTACAACTCGTCGACGGTCTGCGGCCGGAACGCGTTGCGGACCTCCGGCCGGTCGAACGCCACCCGGACCGTGCCCGAGTCGACCGCGCGGTGGTAAGTGATGTCGGTGAAATCGAATCCGTCCACCGGACGCCACTGGCTGGCATCGAAAATCTCAGAGATCATATGCAGATTGTGGCCAACCGCCCGGTAGGCCGCCGACAGTGAGGTGGCAGTAGTGAGCAGCAGCGTGACCAGGGCCCAGCCGGGCCAGCAGGCGAGCCCGGCGACCCACACCGGTCTGGCCATGGTCGTGGTGATGACCGGGGTGCTGATCACCGCTGTCGACACCACGATCGTGGTGCTGGCGCTGCCGACGATGGAACGCGACCTGCGCGTGTCGCTCGCGTCGGTGGTCTGGGTGGTCATCGGCTACCTGCTCGTCATCACCCTGCTTGCCACCC
>JASHQA010000303.1 GCA_030037785.1 Streptosporangiaceae bacterium | reverse complement strand
GCGGCCACCGTCGGCGGCGCGCAGGCGCTGCGCACCCCGGACCGGGGCTCGATCGCGCGCGGCAAGCTGGCCGACGTCGTTGCCTGGGATGTCGACCACGAGGGGGCGTTCGCCTGGTCGTACGGCCTGAAGCCGGCCCGGATCTGGCGCGGCGGGGAGCCGGTCACCAGCTGACCAGCCGTCGGCTCGCCACGGCCACACAGCCGGCGGGCCCGCACAGCGCCGGGGCCCGCACAGCCACCGGGCCCGAAACCCCGACCGGCGCACCACAGGACGTCGCCACTGGTCCGTGCGCCCGGCGTTCGTGGCATGCTGCGTGCATGGCTGCTCGCGGGTCGGACGAACGCGGCGCGGTGGTTGCCTCGCCGCTGACCGTGATCGTCGGCGAAGAGGAACTGCTGGTCGAGCGCGCTGTCTCGGCCGCCGCGGCGCTGGCCGCGGCGAGCGACTCCGATGGCGGCGACTGCGCGGGAGCCGCAGCCGACGTGCACGACGTGCCGGCGGCCGGGCTGACCGCGGGCGAGCTGGCTACGCTGGCAACCCCGTCACTGTTCGGCGGGGCCAGCGTCCTGGTGATCCGGTCGGCGCAGGACGCCACCACCAGCCTGGCGGCCGCGCTGACGCGGCTCGCCAGATCGTTGCCGCCGGAGACGTTCCTGGTCGTCACGCATTCCGGCGGTGCGAAGAACCGGACGCTCGTTACCGACCTGATAGCTGCCGGTGCCCGGCGAGTCGACTGCCCGACCGTCAGGCGGTTCGGTGACCGGATGGAATTCCTCCGCGCCGAGTTCCGCGCCGCTGGCCGCAAGGCAGACGACAGCGGCCTGCGCGCGCTGCTCGACACCGTGGGCACCGACTTGCGCGACCTGGCCGCGGCCTGCAGCCAGCTGGTGGCGGACACCACTGGGGTCGTCAACCAGGCCGTGGTGGCCCGCTACTACCACGGCCGGGCCGAGGCGACCGGGTTCTCCGTCGCCGACAAGGCCTGCGAGGGCAACCTCACCGAGGCGCTCGAGCAGCTCCGCTGGGCGCTGGCGACCGGTACCTCGCCGGTGCTCATCACGAGCGCGCTCGCGTCCGGCCTGCGCACGCTGGCACTGGTCGGCTCCGTCGGGCGCGGGCTGAACCCGAACGCGCTGGCAGCCGACCTGGGTATGCCGCCGTGGAAGATCGACAAGGCGCGCCAGCAGCTGCGCGGCTGGACCGCCGCGGGGATCGCCAGGGCACACGCCGCGGTTGCCGAGGCCGACGTCCAGGTGAAAGGCGAGGGAGCCAGTGCCGGATACGCGCTCGAGCGGGCGATCGGCACGATCGTCGCCTGCCGATCCGGCGACGGGCTTGATCTCGATGGCCGCCGCGGGATCGGGCGAGAAAGCTAGCCGCTCTTGGTCAGCTGCTCCGCCCGCCGGGCGATCGCCGACTTGCGGTTAGCAGCCTGGTTCTTGTGGATGACGCCCTTGCTCACGGCCTTGTCCAGCTTGGCGGACGCGGCCCGCCGCGCGGCCTCGGCACCCTCGGCGTCGCCAGCGTCGGCAGCCGCGCGGAACTTGCGCACGGACGTCCTCAGCTCGGACTTAACCGCCTTGTTGCGCATCCGGGCTTTCTCGTTCTGCTTGTTGCGCTTGATCTGGGACTTGATGTTCGCCACGCGACATGCCTCGCTAGGTCTGATTCTGGGTGGTCTGTGGGGCCGGCGCGAGCGCAGGGCGCGAACTAACGGCAGGCGCAGGCGCGGGCACGCAGGCAGCCTGGACAGGATAGCCGAGACCACGGCGGGCACTCAAACCGGCAGTCCGGCCGCCGCCGCCAGCCTTAGCCGCGTCCGCCGCGGGGTGCCGGGCGCTAGGTCCAGTGCAAGCTGGCAGGGATCATGTACAGGCCGAACGCCATGACCAGCGCGCAGCAGGTCCACGTCAGGTACTTCCTGACGCCGCGCATGCGCCACTGTGCAGGCAGCACCCTGGCCTCCAGCGCGAGCAGGAAGCCGAGCACGATGGGGAGCAGCATCGCGTTCATCACCATGACGTCGATGCTGAGGCGCACCAGGTTCACGCTGGCCAGGACCAAGATCGCGCCGACGACGTGAGCGAGCGCGTAGGTCAGGTAGAACCCGGCGTTGCGCCGGCTGGGCCGCTCGTTGAGCGTGTGCTTCCAGCCGAACACCTCCGCCAGCCCCCAGGCACCCGCGACCGACGAGACGATCGCGGCGACCAGCGCGGCCCCCAGCATGCCGAGCCCGAACAACACCGTGCCGGCGAAGTGTCCCAGGCGTGGGGTGAGGGCACCGGCGATCTGCGCGACGGTGTTCAGGGAAACGCCGGACTGCCGCCCGAGGGTAGCGGCGACGGCGATCACCACGGCGATCATGATGAGCTGGGTGAGCGCAGAGCCGACCGCGGTGTCCTGGCGGGCCTGCCGGATCACGCGGACGGACAGCTTCTTGTCGATCACCGCGCCCTGCTGGTAGAAGATCATCCAGGGCATGATCACGGCACCCACGTTGGCCGCGACGAGAAGCAGATACGAGCTGTTTCCGAGCGGCAGGGAACCCAGCCCGCGGGCGACTGCTCCGGCGCGGGGGTGGCTCATGACAACGGCCACGAAGAAGACGAGCTCCGCGAGCCCGACCGCGACGCCGACCCGCTCGACACGGCGGTAACTGCCCGTCATCGCCAGGCCGACTAGGAAGACGGCGGCGGCGGGGACGGTGACCGACGGAGACAGCCCGAACAACTCGCCCACCCCGGCGATCCCGGCGAACTCGGTCAGCAGCGCCCCGATCGCGGACACGACCAGGGTGCCTGCGGACAGCAGCGCCCACCAGCGGCCGAATTCCGCGCGGATCAGCGCACCGTGTCCTCGGCCCGTCACGACCCCGAGCCGTACGGTCGTCTCCTGTACCACGTACAGGATGGGCATGAGGATCACCTGCGGCAAGATCATCCGGTAGCCCCACTGGGCGCCGGACTGCGACGCGGTAATCAGTGACCCGGCGTCGGTGTCGGCCAGCATCACGACCAGGCCCGGCCCCCACACCGCCAGGAATCCCAGGCTGAGCCACCAGCGCCGGGAACCGCCGCGGCGGACGGCGGCGGCCGAGATGTCGGCGCCCGAGCCGACCTGCAGTTGTCCAGCCGCCAACTCGCCTGCCTCGCTTGTCACTCTGGTCCCTAGGGTGGCGCCGCATGGGCGTTCTAGTTAGGTAAGGCTAACCTAATATTGACCTCAGACCCGGGCGCGTTGCACGCCCCAGAGTGCGACATATGTCTCACCCGCAGTCGGCCGGGCACCGGCCGTGGCCCGGCGCGCTGCCAGTGGCGCGGCGTCCGGCTGGTGGCCGGGGCACCGGCAGCAGCGTGCGACGATAGACCAGCCCGCAACCACGACGAACCTGGCAGACGTCCTTGTCATCAACGCCGCAGCAGCCGACCCGTCAGCTGTCCGCGCCCGAGCCTGCCCGGACTCCGCAGCCGGTCATCAGGAACTTCTGCATCATCGCGCACATCGACCACGGCAAGTCCACCCTGGCCGACCGGATGCTGCAGCTCACCGGCGTGGTCGATGAGCGCCAGATGAGGGCTCAGTACCTCGACCGGATGGATATCGAGCGGGAACGCGGCATCACGATCAAGAGCCAGGCGGTCCGGCTGCCGTGGCGCGGGCGGGACGGCACCCAGTATGTCCTGAACCTCATCGACACCCCTGGGCACGTGGACTTCACCTACGAGGTGTCCAGGTCGCTGGCTGCCTGCGAGGGCGCGATCCTGCTGGTCGACGCGGCGCAGGGCATCGAGGCGCAGACGCTGGCGAACCTGTACCTGGCGCTGGAT
Organism: Streptosporangiaceae bacterium; assembly: GCA_030037785.1. Lineage (GTDB taxonomy): Bacteria > Actinomycetota > Actinomycetes > Streptosporangiales > Streptosporangiaceae > JAJYUU01. Next base: position 467 of record JASHQA010000303.1, on the reverse strand, counting down.
GCCGACTTGCACCTGATCCCGGTGCTGAACAAGATCGACCTGCCCGCCGCTCAGCCAGACAAGTACGCGGCCGAACTGGCGAACATCATCGGCTGCGACCCAGCTGACGTCCTGCGGGTGTCGGCGAAGACCGGCGAGGGGGTCGAGGCGCTGCTGACCGCGGTGGTCGAGCAGGTTCCGCCGCCGGCCGGCGACCCGGACGCGCCCGCCAGGGCACTGATCTTCGACTCGGTCTACGACACCTACCGCGGCGTCGTCACCTACGTGCGGGTCATGGACGGGCGGCTGAGCCGGCGCGAGCGGACCCTGATGCTGTCGACCAAGGCCGTGCACGAGACGCTCGAGATCGGCGTCATCTCGCCAGACCCGGTGCCATCCGACGGCCTCGCGGCCGGCGAGGTTGGCTACCTCATCACCGGGGTCAAGAACGTCCGGCAGGCCCGCGTCGGCGATACGCTCACCAACGC
>JASHQA010000302.1 GCA_030037785.1 Streptosporangiaceae bacterium | reverse complement strand
CTCAGCTAGCCGTCAAGGACTCGACTCGCCGGCACTATCGCGGCACGTACAACGCTCACCTGGCCGACGCGCTCGGCGGGCGGAAGCTGGAGGATGTCTGCCGCGACCCTGGCGCCGTCGAAGCGCTGGCTCAGTGCGGCGTCGGCTCGGTCATCCTGACGCTCTGCTGCGGGCTCGCCGCGTGGGCGCGGCGGGAAGATCTGATCACGGACAACCGGCTCGTCCGCTCGGGTATGCGCCACGGCAGCGTCAACCGCGTGAGGCAGCACCGCCCCTACACCGCCGAGCAGCTAGCCGTGATCAAGCGGCAGATGCGCGATGACGCGCTGACGGTGGACATACTCGCGGTCACGGGATGCCGGATATCCGAGGCGCTGGCTCTGCGCCCGGCCGATTTCACCAGCGGCCCCGATGGCTACTCGGTTCGTATTGAGCGGCAGGTAGACCGCCAGACGCGGCGCGACGTCGAGTTGAAGGTCGCGGGCAAGGCCAGGACGGTTCCCGTGCCTGCGTCCCTATATCGCGCCGTGGCAGAGCAGGCGCTCCGCGCGGGCTCTGGCAGCGGCAGGCTCACGCGGACGTCATACGGGACGTTCCAGAGCCGCCTGTCGGTGGCTGTCGTCCGCGCCGGGCTGACCGGCTTTGTGGCGCACAACTTCCGTCATGCTCGCGCGGTTGAGCTTGACCGTCTCGGCGTCCCGGTGGCGGACATAGCCCGGATACTCGGCGACACGGTGAAAACGGTTATGGAGGTCTACCTGAACCATCACAGCGCTGACGCTGACGCGCTGATCAGGAGTCAGTGGGCAGCGTAAATCGCTTACCAGGTATGCGCCCCAGGGATTCGCTCTCTGGGGCGCTTTGCTGTCTGCGGGGAGCATTTAGAAATCAAACAACTTCTTGCACGTTCCCGATGCGCGCGTAACAACGGCGTGGTGCTGGATATTCCGCGAATCGCGGGTTGACCTTGCGCGAAGCGTGACTTAGTGTCGATCACTGCTGCAACGCCAGGAAAGGAGAATTAATTACATGGAAATAGAAATATTCATAACTAAGAAGTTGGCGGAACTCGCCAGGGAAGAAGATTGGTCGGGCGGGGAAGTGTACGCGACCGCACTAGCGCTATCGGCCAAGGTGCAGGGCGTCGATATCGAAGATATCGAGATAAGTATCGGCGTCAATCCGGGGGCCAGGAAAAAGCACTTGCGCGGGGGTTACACTGCCCGTCCGGTGCCGCACTGGGAAACGCTGGACACTCGCGCGCTCGGGTACGCGCGCTAAAGAAGGGGGGAAGCAATGAGCAAGGAAATCAAAACCGTCTGGGATAACGGCTACGGCGAGTCAATCATGGTGCAAGAGCTGAACGACGGCCGAGTACGGCGGCACGCGGCGAAGCAGGGATACAAGCTGACCAAGCTCCGCGAGGGACACCGCGACTACGCCGAGCATGGTCCTTACATGCTCGCGGACGCGCGGCATAACTCCCTCGTCGTTAGCGGACTGGCCGATCTCGCCGCCGTCTGGCACTGGCTCAGCGACGAGCCGGCCTTCTGATGCATCACCACGACTGCGAGCTAATCGGCATGACCGAGGCAGCGAGGCTGGTCGGCATTCACAGGTCAACGCTCTGGCGACGCTGGCGGGAAATGGGGCTTCATTTTTTCCGGCCGTGCGACGACATGGCGCGCTGGGTTGTCTGCCGGTCGGAGGTAACCGCGTACGTCAGGGGACGCCAGGCATGATCTACCCGCTAGACAAGATGTTCGCGCGCCTGGAGCGCAGGCTAGACGAGATAGCGAGGCTGCTCAGATCGATAGACGAGCGGCAGGAAAGGAGCGAGCGGTAATACTATGCCCGCAATGACTGACTGGCCTGCGTGGACGCTAGGGGACGTCCTGACTACCAGGCCGAGAGATAACCTGCTATCGGAAATTCGTCAAGCGGCCGACCGTCACGGGATACTAGTGCAGGAATACGTGATTTACGCGCTTTGCAAGGACATGGGATACGGGGTAGACATTGTGGGCACACCGCGCGGTAATGAGGTAGTAATCCTGGCCTGGCCAGAGCGCGAGCCCGCGCCGCTGCCAGAGCCCGAGGCGGGCGACCCGTTCGCTGATGTAGTCGCAGGTCAGGATCGCAATTCCTGACCGACCGTTCAGAATGTACGTAATTCGACGGACGGTAGGATAGCACCGGCAGCTAAGCGGCTGCCCGCCGGAAGTGCAGCATTGCGACCCTCGGCCGTTATCCGTCATAGGGGAGCAAGCTGCCGTGGCCAAGCGGGAATGACGCCGCACGCTGCGGACGGCAAGACGCGACGACGGCGAAAGGTCGGGCGGGTTGCAATGAGGATTGCTACAGAGCCCAGGGGACGGACTACCTGATTCTCTGCCCTGGCTCGCCCCCGCTTGGGGCGGGGGCTCGCTATTGTGCCCGCAAACACTCGGGCAGGGGAAGTTGCAAATACTGAACAGGAGAGAATTTGAAGGCACAGCGAGTAGAGGCAGTAATCGTAGGAATCGTGATCGGCTACGCGGTTACCGTATCCAGCGGGCGCATGGCAGCCAGGCTGGTCGGAAAATGGGGAGAATGCCATGAGCGCGCTGCGCGCGGTGTCAGCGAGCCACGTTGACAGAGATAATCTCTGACTGCACCGCCGAGCAGCTAGCCGATATCCTCGCCGCGAAGCTCTGCGGGGATCTTCCGGCTTCATACTGCGAATCACTTGGCGACGGGCACGAGCGATACTGGACGTTCTGTTTCTACGGCGCCAACGCGTCGTATCCTTCCTCGATAAAGCTGTGGATTCACGCTGACGGCAGCCTGTATATCGAGATTCTGGATTTTGAGAATTGCCCGGTATGGCGCAGGGAGCTTAGGCGGGCAGCATGAGCATTCTTATAATCCTCGTCCTAATCGCCGCTTACATAGCTGGCTGGGCCGCGACCGTAGCCGTGGTCATGGTGGCTACGGACGAGCCGGCCGAAGTTGACCCAATCGCTGTCGCTATGTTCTGGCCCGCGCTGGTCGTGTTCGCGATTGTGGGACTGATCGCCTGCGGCCTGGCAGGGCTGGCTCACTGATGACGCACCGAGAGTTTCAGGTACGCGTCCAGCAGATGTGCACCGCGAGGAAATTGCTCTGGCACGCGTCCCACCAGGCGATTGCCTGCCACGGCAAGGGACTGCCGGACATGATCATTGCCGGGCCGCGCGGCGTCATATTCGCGGAGCTTAAAACTCCTGGCGCCAAGCTCTCGCCAGAGCAGGCCAGATGGAAACATGCTCTCCTGTCCAGCGGAGCATGGCACGTTGTCTGGACTCCCGCCGACGTCGTGACCGGCGCCGTAGGCAATGCTCTGGACGAGATTGCCGCCTAGCGTACGTACGTAAAAACGGCTGGACGGTATTATTTCACTGGCAGGGAATACGAGAATATCTCTGGCAGGACTCAAGTATCGTCGCGGCGTCGAGCAGCCCGGACGCTCGCCTGGCTCATAACCAGAATGAACGCAGGTTCGAATCCTGCCGCCGCTACCGAGGGCAGGCGCAATGAGCGAATATGACATTGCGTACCTCGCGCTTATATCCCTGATCTTCATACTCGGAGCGCTCGGCTCGGCCGGGCTCTGCCTTATCCGCGTCACGCGCTACCTGGCGCGCTCGGAGTACCTGCTCAAGTCGATTGCCACGAGCAATGAGCAGATACGCGACCAGCTATCCGACGTTCAGGAGCGCGTAGCCGAGCACGCGGTCAAGCTCGCGGTGCTGGGAAATCACGCCCGCAGGCGGTGATTTTTTTTGAGCGTCGCTGGCGAAAATTACGCTGGCAAATTGCCCCAGCGGATATCTCCCCATCACTAATGCAGGGATAAACAAGGACTTTACAAATGCCACGCGGACCGCAGCCACACTGGACGCGTTCCGCCGAGCATACGGAGCGTATGCGCCCGTTCGTTGAATCCCTGCTCGCGCAGCATGGCTACGAAACCGAGGCAGTCATCGCCTGCGATAACGCGGACGAGGCCACGCAGGCCAGGCGCGGGATCTTCAACGCGGCGAGGCAGTGCAAGGTCAGCGCGAGCGTGAATGTCGAGCCATCGGGCTCAAAGTGGCTGGTGAAATTCACGCTGCATGACAAGGCCGCTGCCCGGGCGTACATCGTCGGGAAACACGGCAGCAATCGCGCCGACTGGCCTTACGATCCCCGCCGCCCGAATACGGAGTAGCTAATCTCCGCAATGCCCCCGCAATGCCCGGGGTTGCTCCTGGCTTCGGGCATTGCGGCTTTACCATGCCAGGAGTTTGTTTTATGAGAATCCTCGACCTGTTCTGCGGCGAGGGCGGCGCGGCCGAGGGATACAGTCACGCGGGCTTCGACGTCATCGGCATTGACACCAGCCGGGCGCACTTGCGCCGCTATCCGTTTGAGTGTCATCAGCTTGAGTGGCGCGCTGGTCTGGAGCGCTTCGCCGGCGACGTGGACGCCATACACGCGAGCCCGCCATGCCAGCGCTACAGCCAGGCCACGAGCCCGTGTAATCGCGGCAGCCACCCGGATCTGGTCGGCCCCGTCCGCGACGCTCTCCGGGCAGCCGGACTCCCGTACGTAATCGAGAATGTGCCGGGCAGCCCGCTAGTCCCTGACGTGATTCTCTGCGGCTCAATGTTCGGGCTCACTATCACGACACGCGGCCAGGTTTTCGGCCTGGTCCGCCACCGCCTGTTTGAGACGACGTTTCCCGTTCGCCAGCCGGAATGCAGGCACCGCTACCCGGCTATGCCGGTACTCACGACCGGGCCGCCGAGCAAGTGGCGCGAGCGGTGGGGATTCGATACCAGCGCTGACGAGAAACGCTCTCTGATGCGCACGCCATGGATGACCAGCGCTGGCTGCGGCGAGTCGATACCGCCCGCATACGCCGAATTTATCGGCCAGCATCTTTCAGCGAATCTTTTGTGTGAGGCAGCGTAAATGAGCACGTGCCCTAATTGCGGCGAGCATATCTGTGATCGTCCCGCCGAGCCAGCGGAAGAGGCAGCGGCGGTTGCCGAGACAGCGGAGCTTACCGACGCGTCGGTCAAGATCGCGGAAATCGAAGCCGACCGCGATATCAAGCTGGCGCGGATTTCGGCGGGAGTCGCGGAAGTGGTCGCGGACTCGCGGGCTGATGCGGCCGAGGCAAAGGCCGACGCTCTCGAATCCGTCCTGACGCCGCCTGTAGAGCCTGACAGCGCCCCGGTGGTCGTGGTCAACGATCCAGCCGAGCCAGAGCCCGAGGCGGCGCCAGAGGATCTGCCAGAGCCCGAGCCAGAGCATCACGAGCGGGCCGCTAAGAAATCAAATTCCTGGTGGTTCTCATAAATGAATAAGCGCCCGTGGCTCCGGGGACGCATACGGAGCGATCACGCGAGATAACCAGGAGAAACAATGCTTCCCTTTGCCGACCTGATCACGAAACTAGAGGCCAAGCTCAACCAGGTAATTGAGCTATTGCGGACTATTGAGCAGAACACCAGGAGCGATAATGCAGATGACGGTGGCGGGCAAGCCCGTTGACGTTGATTCCGCGGAGCGCGAGTTTCACGCGGCGATGGCGGCTCCGGCCGCAGACGAGCCGCTAGCTGCCGCACCACCGAAACGCGACGCGGACGCGCCCTACGGGCGGAAGGCTGACGGCTCGGCGCGCAAGCGGCCTGCTGGCCCGGGCCGATCCCGCGCGCGCACGCAGAGCAGCCCGGCTGTCGCGGCGGCCGGTAAGTCTGAGACAGCCGCAGAGTCGCGCCAGCGGCGCGCTGAGGGCGTGGCGGGGCTATTCCAGATCGGCTCTGCCGCCACGTTCCTGATCTATCAGCGGACGGACGTCAAGGCGTGGTACGCCGACACGCTCACGCTCGCCGCGCACGCCCGGCCAGCCGGGCTCGCGATAGCCGACGTCTGCGAGGCCAACCCGAAGTTTGCCGCGACTATCGACAAGATCACGGCAGCCGGGCCGTATGCCGCGCTACTGACCGTTGGATTTAACCTTTCCGCTCAGCTTGCCTCCAACCACGGTATTACCGCCGCTCGCGCAGTCGGGGCCAAGAGCCCGGAAGATGTGATTGCGGAGCATGAGAGTACAGGAAATACCGAGAGCTGAGTTTCTGGGTAATTACTTCGATTACCGTCCCGGCGAGCATGTCAATATCATTGCGCCCACTGGCGCGGGGAAATCTCATTTCCTGTATCAGCTAACCGAGCGCGCGATGGCCGAGTATCCCGCGCTCCGCGTCTGCTCGCTCATGCCGAAGCCGTCCGACTCGACCACCGAGTCATGGGCTCATAATCTCGGCCTGGCCGAGACTCCAGTCTGGCCCCCGAAGCGTCATTTCTGGGAACCCGAGCCAGCCGGGCATGTTCTGTGGCCCCGGCATATCAAGGATGACGAGGCGCGGAACCGGGCTCATATCGGCGATCAGTTCCGTCACGCGGTCAATGACCTCTACTGGCAGGGTAGCTCGCTTACGTTCGCGGACGACTCTTATTTGATCGGCGTGATTTACGGGCTCAACAGTGAGCTTGACCGGCACTGGATTGCAGGCCGGTCGAATAACGCATCACTGTTTACCTCGCTCCAGAAACCGAGCGGAACGCTCCAGGGAGCGGTGTCGAGTTTCGCTTACGACTCTCCGACTCACATGTTTTTCGGCAGGGACAACGACGAGCGAAACCTCCGCCGTATCTCGGAAATCGGGCTCAGCCAGATAGACCCGGACCAGATCAAGAGCGTAGTGCGAAACCTCCGCGTTCACAGGATCGGCAATAGCGCGGTATCGGAAATGCTGTATCTCGACAGGCGCGGCCCGTACACCGCGATTATAGGAATCTGAAAATGCTAAGCAAGATTGTTAACGCACCATTGAAGGTTGCCAGCGCGGGCAGCACTCTGGGGCTCAATGTCGCAACCGACCTGCTCACGTTCGGCGCCAGCACCGTCGCGCACGTCCGCGACGCCATCGCCGCAGTCCTGGCCGTGTTCGCAGACGATGACAAGTAAGGACTCCCCGGAGAGCCCCTGGGCTACCGGCGACGCCGCGAGGCGCATGGCCGAGCGCGTATCGGCAACCGCCATGATCGCTGATGTTGCCGGGGACAGCGTGAATCGCTGGGTTGCCATCCGCCTGTATGACGGCGGATCAGACGGCGTTGTGTACGCGTCCCGTAATGACGCCATCAGCCATCAGCTACATGAGCAGCTTTGTGCCTACATCTGGTGCCCGCCAGGCGGGATGACTCCCCGCGAGGCGTTCGTCATGCTCAACTTTTACCGCAAGGTCTATGACAGCGGAAAATTCAGGATGACTGATCCCGAGATTATCCGACCGATCGAAAACGAGAAAATGCGCGGAATGATGCGCGCGCTCAACCGGGCGTAATAGCCCGAGCATAACTGAATAGGAAAACAGAATATGCCAACCGCGACCACTACGCCCGCAGCCGGAAGCTCTGGCGCCGCGCCAGCCAACACCGCGAAGCAGGCCCCGCAGCCAGCGCCGTTCCGCGTCGGCACTCAGCGCACGCTCAACCAGGACGGCTGGGTTCAGTCCACGACCTTTACCTCGACGTCTGCCGCGGCCCAGCTTCCGATCTATAACCCGTCACCTAACGCGTTCCTGTCGGGAATCTGGCTCCAGTCGCAGGGCGCGGTTTCCGGGCAGTCCACGAACAGCGTGGTCTTTAATGCTGACGGTCCTTTCTCGGTCTATTCCAGCATTAGCTTCAATGACACGCAGGGCAAGCCGATTATCCTCCTCGACGGTTACGAGCTAATGCTCGTCAACAAGTTCGGGGGGTACTTCAACGTCGGCGACCCGCGCAGCACCGCTAATAGCTATTTCACCACCGGGACCGGCAGCACCGCTGGCTCCTGGCAGTTCTGGCTGTTCATTCCGCTCCAGATCGTTGACCGGGACGCTATCGGGTCGCTCGTCAACAAGAATGCGGCGTCTCCGTTCCAGCTAACGATTACCGTGGCGTCGGGCTCCACTAATTTCTCAAGTTCCAGCGCTGGCGGCTGCGTTTACGGCGCGGTGGCTCCCTCGACTAACTCGGTGACGGTGACCTCGACCGTTTACGAAATGGGCTGGTGGCAGCCAAAGAGCGCTGACGCCAGCGGCCAGCCGCTTAGCCAGAATCCGCCGGCTCCGGGTACCACGCAGTATTGGCTCAAGAATTCTTACAATGCCGCGTCGGGAAATAACCAGATCCAGCTACAGGGCGGGCTTGGCTACTCGATTCGCAACATTGTGTTTGAGAATTACGGCGTTTCTACCGTTACCCGCAGCAATGGCGAGACCGAGTTTCCCGATCCCTGCGAGATTCTTTATAAGGGAACGATTCTCTGGTATCCGTCGAAGGCCACGTGGAATGAGCTTATGGCTCGCGACTACGGGCTATTCGGGAACGGCTACTCGAGCGCGACCGCCGGGCTTTTTGACTCGACTGCCGTCCCGGTCGTGAACCCCGCGATCAATGTCCTAGAGGCTGGCATTAAGGTGCTCTGTTTCTGCAAGGACTTCGACAACACTCCCGGCGCTGAATTGCGGCGAGGCTACCTGGTAACTCAGCAGGGCGACCAGTTCCAGCTAATCGGATCATTCGGCGCGGCTTGCACGCTGACCGAGATTGTTAACTACATCGCGTCGCCATCGGGCAATCCTGCCCAGCTTCGCTCCAGCATGTAAGGGATAGGGAATGAAGGAAAAGGCTCTCTACGTCGGTATCGGCGTTGTCATCGGGCTCGTATTCGCGGGACAGCTTCGCAAGCTCCCCGTGGTCAATAAGGTTCCGCAGGTCTAACCCGAGGGGAGTCATGCGATGGCATCAAGTGGCTCCGTTTCAGGGATTGCCGCTGCCGAGATACTGACCGGGATAATCCTGGTCTGGGCGGGGATCGATAACGTCACGATTCCCGACGCGCTCCGCACGCTGATTAAGGGCCAGCCGCTCAGTCAGTCATCGTCCGGCTACGGCACGTCGTTTGCCGCGACTGCGGCGAGCACTACGGATGACGGCTCGGATGGCTCGGCGGACGGCTCGGCAATCGCCAGCGACGCGCTCAAATACAACGGCGCGGGCTACGTGTTCGGCGGGGCTCCCGCTAACGGCATCGGCGACTGGGATTGCTCGTCATTTGTCAACTGGGTTTGCGGGCATGACCTCTCCCTCGCTATTCCTGGCGACGCGGCGGGCACTTACACGGGCACGTCGCACGGCCCGGTGGTCGCGCAGTGGTCGGCCTGGTCGGGACTTACCACGGTCGGCACTGACGGCACCGACGCCGAGCCGGGGGACATTGTCACTTTCGGGCTGACCGTGCATATGGGCATCGCCACCGGGTCTAACGCCATGATCAGCGCGCAGGACGAGGCGCTCGGCACGGGACTCTCCGCTATCAACGGGCTCGGACTCGGCCCCGTGCTGGTGCGCCGCTATGGCTAAGTCCACCGGGCTCGTAATCGCGGTCGGCGCCATATCCGCCACAGATCAGATCTTGCTTAAAGACGGCAGCCCGGCAGCGGTAATCCCCATCGCTCTCGCCACCGGCATCGCCGCGATTCTGCTCGCGGGACTGGAGAAAATCAGCCCGCCGCTCGCAGTCGGCATCGCTGCCATCGCGCTTATCACGGAGCTTGCCACGTCGGGATTCGTGGACGACGTTATCAGCACCACGGGACTAGGAAAGAAAACTTAATGAACGTTGAGAAAATCGCGCTTGCCATCGTGGGCGTCGGCATGGTTACTGCACTGGTCCTGCCCGGGCGTAATACCGCGAGCGTCATCAGCGCAATTCAGAATCTTTTCAGCGGGTCGCTCGGGACAGCGATCCAGGGTTAATCATGGCAAGCTCAGCAATCGCGACGCCGTGGTCTAACAATCCCTGGTCGCTGGCGTCGGCGGTACCGCAGACCAACGTTATCCCGCAGCCGGGCACAGAGTGGCCGGGCGCGATCACGACCGACCACGGCCAGGACGACAGCTACGGCGACCATGCCGCTGTCATCGCGGCGTACGGGATCAATCACCCCTCGCCGAGCACCGCGCAGGCAGCTAACGATTTCCTGACGGACAATATCGAGATTGTGGACGACGGGACGGGCTACGTCCCGAGCGGCGAGCATTATCTCAATCACGACGTCGATTACCCGGTGTGGGATAGCTCGGCAGGCAAGCCGTTCGCCCCGTCCGGGGCTATCTCTGGCATTCACGCAGAGGGCACTGGCTCCAGCCCGAAATTCGTCCAGACGCCGGCTGATATCGGCAATCCCGTTGACCTGCGAATCGCCAGCCAGAGCTACGCGCCCGCGTACTCCTGGGACTCGGCGACGGGCGAGCGCAATAACGCGCCGACTCAGTGGGTCGCGCACGACCAGGCGCAGGACGTCAACGGGAGTGGTATCGACTACGCGCCGCGCCAGTTTTTCCAGAATGAAATCAACGCGGTGTCGCCTAATCTCGCGGCGGTTTCCCAGCCGTTCATCGCCGACTCGGGCTACACGCAGCTTGGGCTGACGCCGGACATGGCGGCCCGCGATTACGCGTCAGTGCTCTACAGCGCTCCGGCCGATCCCGTCGTGACCGAATCGCAGCCAGCCGCGACCGCGCCCGGCGTGGCCGAGGGGGACGTCTGGTGAACATTCCCGGAATCGGAGAGGTCAAGCCCGTTTACGTGCTCGCCGGCGGCTCGGCCGTCTGCCTGATCGCGGGCGTGGCGTACTTCCGTTACAAGCAGAACGCCGCCAGCGCGGCAGCGGCCAGCTCGGCGAACACGAACGCGACCAGCCAGGCGAACATCGATCCCGCGACGGGCTACCCGTACGGCTCTGTGCAGGACGAGGATGCGCTAGCGGCCGAGTCTTATGGCGCCGACTACGGCGATGACTACGGCGATTACTACGGCACCACGGGACCGTATGGCGAGGAATACGACGGCTATCTGTGGGACCCCTCAGACGGGCAGTACGACCTGCCGGTCAGCACGCCCAGCACGACCGCGACCACGACGGCGACCGGGACGTACGCCAGTAACTCGGCGTGGTTCCAGGCAGCCGTGGCCGACCCGGCCGGGACGGGCGACGCTAACCTCGCAGCTGCTCTCGACAATTACCTCGCCGCCAAGCCGCAGGCCACGACCACGGATTACCAGGCAGTGCAGACCACGGTCAATTACCTCGGTCCCCCGCCGACCGCGGGTTACAGCCTGATCATGCCGACCGGGACGTCAACGCCGCACGCGACCGCGAGCAATCCGCCCGCCGCTACTACATCAGTCCCGGCGCCAGCACCAGCCGCATTCTCCCCGCCGAGCCTGACCGGGATGACGCTGAGCCAGGCAGTCGCGGCAATCGGCGCCGCTGGCGGCGTGGTTAACAACATCAGCCAGAACGGCGTCTATGTGGACACCGCGATTTACGGGACGGCTAACCCGCCGACGCAGGACCCGACAGCGGTTGTCACGGGCTACACGGTTTACCAGGTCGGCCAGGCCGGGTCTAACTGGGCTCATTCCGTTGACCTGACTATCAATTAAGGGATTACAGAACATGGCATTGAAGCCCGAGGCAAGCCTTATTACCGGACTCGCAGTCGCGACAGTGGTTTACGCGGTCTACGACCACGCATTGCCGAGCGTCGCCGATAGCAGGTCGGCACCCCCTAATAACGTCACTCTCGATAAGTCCCGGCAGACGGCGACGCTTACCGCTGCGGCAATCGTGGCGGGCGTATCGCTAATCGCTAAAGACCCGACAATCTTTGTGATCGGCGGAACCGTCCTGATCGCTCTTGATTTCAGCCACCGTCACGCTAACGCCGTCAACCCGCAGACAAACAAGATTGCCAGCGCTAACGCGTCGGTCGGCGGCGTGGACGTCGCCGGGCAGGTAACCAGCTAATGTCAGGCACAGGAGCGGGCTGGTATTACGACTCTGTAGACGGCGATGTAATCCATCAGAATCTCGCCGAGAGCCTGGCTAATGTCCTGGTCAGCTATTACTACGGTCCCTATGCGACCGAAGCCGAGGCAATGGCCGAGGGCGAGAAACTGCACTCGGAGAGCAGCAGCAATGCCGCGCCATCGGAAAATGAGAGCGTCAGCCAGCAGGCCAGCAATACAGCGGGCACCGTCGCGTCATCAGTGCTCGGCCTGCCGACATTTAGCGGCGTGCGCAACCTGGTGATTCGCGCGGCCATGGTCGTGATCGGCGGGGCTCTTATCCTGATCGGGCTCGCGAGGCTGACAGACCTTACTGACAAGATCCCGGAAGTGATTCCCGTATGAGATATGACAATGCCTACGGCTATCAGTCCGGGCTGACCGAGCAGGCCGCGTCTCACCCGGTACGGCCAGGCGCCGAGAGCAGCACCGCCGAGCGCAAGAGCTCCGAGTCGGAATACGAGCCGATCAGGGTAACGGGCAAGGTCACGACTGCCAGGGACCCGGTGGTTACCGGGGTCTACTCGACCGTCGTCATTCCCGCAAGCTCGGCGGGCTCGCCGAGCGTCGCTCAGCTACTCCCGCGCGACCTGTCGCGGCACCGCGCGTATATCCAGCCCGTTGACGCCGCCATCGTGATCAGCACTGTTGAGCAGGAATGCTATAGCACGGCCAACGTCGCGGCTGATTTCCCGAACGGCGGATACATGGCCGAGTCGGCGTGGTCCCCGCCCATCTTTCACCAGGAGGCGGTTTACGCGACCAATACCTCGACGTCGGGCGCCTGCCGTGTAGTGGTCCTGACCGAGCGCTATTAATCACCAGCTAATCAAAGCCCGCTTCGGCGGGCTATTTTCATTTGGAGAGACAGTGTGCCCAGAACAGTCCAGCTAAGCGCGTCCGCGAGTGTGACGCTGAATAACAGTGGCGACGGTCAGGTCACGCTTGGCCCGGGGATACCAGGCGTCACGTGGATTCCCGAGACAGCACAGTGCATTGTGTCGAGTGACCTCGATATCCCCGCGTTCTATCTCTACCTGAATACCGCGACGCAGCCGAATTTTCAGGGCGCAAGCCAGGCAGGCAATGACGACACCGCGTCAGTGTCGGGCGTGACTCTCTATACGGGCATGACGCTGGTCGGCATATGGACGGGCGGGACGCCGCTCGCCACGGCGACGCTGGTAATCAGCGGCGTCCAGACGGTACCGGGGGATTAAGTGGGCGCATCATTCTCTAACCCCGCCACCGCGAGCCAGCTAATCGCCGCCGGGCTCGCCACGGCGACTAACCAGCAGACACAGATATCGCAGATATCGAGTAGCCCTACGTCAACCATTGCCGATGACATATCCAGCCAGGGGACGCCGCTATTGCACGGCTTCGATAGCGTTCTGACTGCAACCACATTCACGGTGGCTAAGGACAGCACGACTACTACATCTAGTTACACGTTCGCCAAGCCTGGCTATTACATCTATGTCAACGCTTACATGTCTAGCGGCAGCGCGACCATGCCGTTTATCGACGTGAGCGTTTACTGGAATGATGCCAACGGGCACACAATCGCAGAACAGGACTGGATAGTGCCGGCAGCCGAGCAAGCCTCACAGTGGCCAGTGCTGGGCAATGGTCCCGTGGAAGCTGTCACAGTGCAGTTTGCTCTAAGTAACCCTGATCCGACTTACAGCGCGACAGTAGAGATAGCGATAGACGAGACTACTCATGCACCGGGCCGCCATGACTGGCGAAACGTCAGCTATTTTACCGGCACAGTGCCCGGCTATTTCGCTGACGGCAACGGGCTTAGCCAGGGAATGCCGGTCGGATATGTGGACACTCTCGCTAACGGATCAACGCATAGCCTGTTGTTCCCGCTGTACTGCGGGCAGATTTACCTGACTATCACTTCAACTGAGAAAATAAGCATTACTCTCGGATACCCGACCGTCACTAACATGATAGGCAGCGGACTTAATATATGGTCTGCTGCGTCGGTCACGTCGGCTAGCACAACTGTCGCGCTGGCACGGGTGCCCGCATTGCTGACATATACGAATAGTAGTGGCAGCACCGCGACCGTTGACATTCTGACAACATTCCTTGAATACGTCACATAAGGAAGATCGCCCCCTGACCGTTAGCTCAGAGGGCGATCTTTTGCTCCGTAGCGTTCAGGGTTAGCTGTCGATAGATCCCCCGTTCCGGCTGCCTGCCATGGCGGGGGCCCGGAATGGGACGGTGACTACTTGCGCCGACTGGTGCGCGGCCTGGTATTCGTCCGCGATGTGTCGCGCAATCTTGCCTTTGTCCGCGACCTCGTACCCGTGGGCGCGAGCCCATTCTCGGATACCGATGGGCTCGCTTTTGCCGGCCCCCTCGGGCTTGGCTGCGGGCGTAGCTGCGGCAGTCCTGAGCCTGCCGAGCAGAGCCGTGATTGGCTGGCGATGCCTGGCGCACAGGTCAAGCTGGCGCCCGTCGATAGTGACTGCCGTCACCTTGCGATCCGTCTCGCATATGTCGCACGCGAGGACTTCTACCATTTTCCTTGCCATGTTTCCCCCTGATTGATTGCGGCTACCTGAATATGACTATCAGGATGGGCAGGAGCAGGAATGCTGCTATCACCCCCAGCACGATACGCAGTATTAGCACCTTCATTACCCTCTCCATTCATAGACTACGTACCACGCCACGGCTATCAGCAGGCCGGTGCATAGCGCGCTGGCCATGATGTTGGCTGCGGCAATAATTGCTCTGCGCATTAATGGCCCCCTACTCTAGCGCAGGCTTCCCCGTGGTGGTCAGGACTCGGAGCGCGTGGTATAGCTCGGCCGGCGACTCCCCGTAGAGCAGCACGGTTTTTCCTGGCCGGAGGTCGCTGGATACTGCTATCCACAGATGCTCAACTTCGGCGATAGTGAACCGATCCCCGTAGGCGTCCTGGAGCGTTCGCAGGGTGATCTGCGCTGGATTTACCTCGGCCATATCGCGGCGACCGTCAGCATGGCGCATAGCCATATGGCCGGGATGGATAGCGCCAGCGGCGTTAGCCGGACTGGCCGGGCATGGCGCGGCAGATAGACGGCTCGCGCTTCCGTTTCGAAGTTGAGTGACATTGGCTGCCTCCCCAGGTCGGGCAGGGAATAGTGCCTGCTCATGCTAGCACGTGCCAGGTCGGCCTAGGCGGGCTGAGGGGATCGTAAGACGTGGTGAGCACTTAGGCTTTTGCTATGTCGCCACGCGAGGCCACGGCGCCGTACAGGCGCATAGCTGACGACGTTGCCCGGCAGATCAGTTCCGGAGAGCTTGGCTCGGGTGAGCAGCTAGTCGTGGCCGACCTGATGGAGCGCTACGCGGTGTCGAGAAACACGGTGCTGCGAGCGTTCCGTCTGCTTATGGAGCGCGGGCTCGTCCGGACGGAACAGGGTTGGGGAACCTTTGTCGTCTAGCACGTGTTAGGACCACCACGGACGGGGTAGCTAGGTGATCACTGCCCAGCCGGGCAGCATCAGACCGCCTACCTATGGGGGGCCAGCATGACTAGCAAGCCCAAGAGCCCGGCAGTGTTCCCGATAGCCGAGTACGAAGCCGAAGCCGACAACATGGCGGCCGAGGTACCCGGCGACGGCGCGGACTGGGCAACCGAAGCTCTGACTCAGTTCTGCGCCATGCTGTCGCGGCAGTTCCTGATCCCGCAGGATGACGTGATCATTGCCGCGACCGTGCCAGCCGAGTACCGCGACGGCGGCGTGGCCGGAACGCTCGTCTGGGGCGATGACGTCCTGAACGTCTCCGTCCACGGCGACCCCGGCGAGGCTGACAGGACCGCGCGTCTCCTGATCCCTGCTCGCGTCTGAGCGTCAGCCGGAAAGCTCCTGGCGCGCTCTCGCCACCGTCCGCGTTGCCAGGAATCAGCGGCCCGCAGCGTCCAACGCCACGACTCTCCCCCTTAGCCCAAGGGGAGAGATGTAGCTCCCTAGATGCTGCGGGCCGCGCCTATTTTCAGGGGGAGAGAATGCGCGGTTTCATCGGGCGCTCGGTCATCGCCGGCATGGTCCTGGCGGTCGCAGGCTGCACCAGTCACGCGGCGCCCAGGCCCGCGCCGACGCACTCGGCCAGCGCGGGAAGCGCCAGCGCCAACCAGGCGGTCTGCAATGACTACAGCGTGGTTGCCCGGTACTGGAATGCGGGCGATGTGCAGGACTGGGAACGCGCCACTATCACGATGGGCAGGACCAACGCCGCCAGTGACACGGCGTCGATTCTGGACAACGCCGTGCGCCAGTACGAAACCGATGCCTCGACGCTGACCGGGACGCCAGAGCCGCCTGACTCATACTTCGCTGCCGTGGCCGACGACGGGACCGCGATAGCCGACGTCTGCGCGACTCTCGGGTACTAGCGTGCTCTGGCTGCTCGCCGCGCTCGGCATCGTGGCGGTTGGGTACCTCGCCGCATGGTGGGACGCGCACGCCCGCGACCTGCCAGCGCATGTCATGGAAATGTCAGATCAGATGCCCGCGCAGCACGCTAGGCAACAGTTGCACAACGATCTGACGTGCGGCGACGCCGTGAGCTTGACAGACTGACAAAACACCGATCTCGCGCGCGCATACCCGGACATATCACTCGGCTTACCGCGCGAGATAGGTGGAGAGTCCTGGCGCGTCCGCGGCGGGGGGCTGGCGCGTCCGCGGCTGGGGGCTGGCGCGGAGCCCTGAGGAGCTGTGGTCGCGGCGGGCGAGTTGCTCAGCCGGAGCGCCGGTGGTGTGATCGGGCGGTGTGACGGACGCGAGGGCGAAGGCCGCGATCGAGGCTGTCATCCGGATGGAGTCCGCCCGGCTCATCGCCGGCCTCGCGCACTACACGCGCGACATCGGCCTGGCCGAGGACCTGGCCCAGGATGCCGTCGTCGCCGCTCTCGAGCAGTGGCCCGCAGCCGGGGTGCCGCGCAATCCCGGTGCCTGGCTGATGACCGTGGCCAAGCGCCGCGCGATCGACGAGTTCCGCCGCAGCGCCGAACTCCAGAAGAAGTATGCCCAGCTCGGTCGCACGCTGGCCACCGAGGGGGAGTCGGCGACGCCGGACTTCGACCGGGCGTTCCGCGACGACATCGACGACGACCTGCTCCGACTCATCTTCACCGCGTGCCATCCGGTGCTGTCGCTCCCGGCTAGGGTTGCGTTGACGCTGCGGCTGCTGGGCGGCCTGACCACGACGGAGATCGCCAGGGCCTATCTGGTACCCGAGCCGACCGTCGCCCAGCGCATCGTGCGAGCGAAGAAGACCCTCGCGCAGGCACACGTGCCGTTCGATGTGCCCGCAGCGG
Source organism: Streptosporangiaceae bacterium (assembly GCA_030037785.1). Lineage (GTDB taxonomy): Bacteria > Actinomycetota > Actinomycetes > Streptosporangiales > Streptosporangiaceae > JAJYUU01. Next base: position 18,194 of record JASHQA010000302.1, on the reverse strand, counting down.
AGGAGCGCCCGGCCAGGCTGGGCTCGGTGCTCGAGGTGATCTACCTGATCTTCAACGAGGGCTACTCGGCCACGGTCGGCGACGACTGGATGCGCCCGGCCATGTGCGCCGAGGCTGTCCGGCTCGGCCGGGTGCTAGCGCAGCTCGCGCCAGCCGAGCCCGAGGTGCACGGCCTGGTGGCGCTGCTCGAGATCCAGGCGTCCCGGATCCCGGCCCGGACCGATGAGGCTGGCGAGCCCGTCCTGCTGCTCGACCAGGATCGGACCCGGTGGGACCGGCTGCTGGTCAGCCGCGGGCTCGCAGCCCTTGACCGGGCCGTCCGCCTCGGCGGCGAGCGCGGGCCGTACGCGCTGCAGGCGGCGATCGCCGCGTGCCACGCGCGGGCCTTCCGGGCCGAGGAGACCGACTGGCCGCGCGTCGCCGGGCTGTATGCCGTGCTCGCCGGCGTGATGCCGTCGCCGGTGGTCGAGCTGAACCGCGCGGTGGCGGTCGCGATGGCGTACGGCCCGCAGGCGGGCCTCGACATCGTCGACCAGCTAGCGGACGAGCCCGCGCTGCGGGACTATCACCTGCTGCCGAGCGTCCGCGGTGACCTGCTGCGCAAGCTAGGCCGGCACGTTGAGGCGCAGGCCGAGTTCGAGCGTGCGGCCGCACTGACCAGCAACGAGCAGGAGCGCCAGCTGTCTGCCCGGCGCGCCGGCGAAGCGGCCGCAGCAGCAGGCCGCGTCAGGCGGGAGTGACCTGGAAGTGCCAGCTGACCGCGACGGGCGTGTCACGGCCGAGCGCGTTCGCGGCGACTCGGGCACTGCCGCTGCCGAGGTCCGCGAACTGCCCGCATCGGCGCCGCGCCCTCGAGGCCGAGCAGGTACGCCAGCGGGTGCTGGTAGATCACCTGGCAGATGCTAGGAACACCGGCGCGGCGAGGCGAGTGAATAGTCAGTGAGCTGGTCGCGCACCGTGGCGCGATGATGGAGGGGTGACGGGCGACACGATGGCCGCACCGGCGAGCTTTGCGTCCCGGTTCGCAGCCGTTCGCGAGGCGCAGGGACCGCTGGTGTTCGGTCTGGATCCGTCGGCCGACCTGCTGGACTGCTGGGGGCTTGGCGACAGCGCGGACGGCCTCGACCGGTTCGCCGACATCGTCCTGACGGCTGCCGCCGGGCCCGTCGGGCTCGTCAAGCCGCAGTCCGCGTTCTACGAGCGGCACGGCTGGCGCGGCATCCGCACGCTGCAGCGGGTCATCGCCAGCGCGCGCAGCGCGGGCCTGCTGGTCGTCCTCGACGTCAAACGCGGTGATGTTGGGTCGACCAACGACGCCTACGCCGAGGCATACCTGGGCAAGGGTGCGCCGCTGGCGGCGGACGCCATCACGGTGCATCCCTACCTCGGGCTGGGCGCCATGGGCGGCTTCGTGTCCAGGGCCGCCGAGTCGGGCAGCTGCCTGCTGGTCGTGACGCGCTCGTCCAACCCGGACGGCCGGGTCATCCAGACTGCCGCGGCGTCGGACGGCGTGATCGTCGAGCAGCGGTTGCTGCGCGACATCGGCGCGCTGAACGCGCGCCTCGCTCCAGGCGAGATCGGACCGGTGGGCGCCGTTGTCAGCCCCACGCACCTGCGCCCGGAGCTGGACCTGGCCGGCGCGAACTGCCTGTTCCTGGCTCCGGGGGTCGGCGCTCAGGGGGCGAGGCCAGCCGACGTTGCCGCGGTTTTCGCGGCGTGTCCGGACCGGGTGCTGCCCAGCGCGTCCCGGTCGCTGCTCGCGGCCGGGCCCGACGTCGGTCGGCTGCGGGCCGCGCTGTCGGTGCTCGCGGCCGAGTTCCGTGCGCTTCTGGTCAGCTGACCGGCGGCAGGCGCCGCGGCCCGAACCGCCCCGTTCCCCGCTGTTTCGTCAGTCGCTGTAACCAGGGATCCCCGTGCCGGGGACGGTGGTGCTCACGTGCAGGTACACCGGCCCGGCGGTGCCGCAGGCAGGGACCGAGAACGGGATCAGCAACGAGGCGTAGTCGCCGGGCGCGTACACGCGCAGCGTGTCCGCGGTGACCGGGCCGCAGGTGGCGGGCGGGAAGTTGGCCACGTCGGTGATCTGCAAGATCGCGTGTGCGGTCGCGCCGGGCTCAAGCAGCACCAGCGTGGACGGGTGCGACGCGGTCCGGTCGGCCGCGCTGCCATCCTGGTGACCGGAGGTCAGCGCGGACACGCCGGGATACCCGTACAGCGTGCACGCCTGGCCGGAAATGTTGGACAGCTCGAGTTCGTAATAGGTGCTCCCAGCGGCCCCGCTGCCGGGCACGCCGAGCCACGCGGTCAGCTCGCTCTGGTAGCAGCGGTGCGCCGCGGCGGTGTGCGCGGGCGCGCTAACGCCGTCGGAGGATGCGAGCGCAACTGTCGGCAGGGCCAGCGCGGCGGCCGCGATGGACGCAGCGATGATGCCGCGCCGCAGGCGAGATGTCAGTGTCATGGCAAGCCTCCACGTCGTTAGGGACTGACACCTGCTATGACGTCGCAGCCGGCCAGTTCGTTGGACTACGCGATGTCGCGTTACCCTGGCCGCTGGCCGAGCCCGAGCGCCCTGGCCAGCTCGGCGTACTGCGGCACCGGGTCGGCGTCGGCGTCGGCGAGCAACTGGACGCACACGTGGTCAGCGCCGGCGTCCAGGTGCGCGGTGAGCCGCGCCGCGACCTGCTCCGGGCTGCCGTGCGCGACCAGGGCATCGACCAGCCGGTCGCTGCCGACGCCGGCCAGGTCCTCGTCGGTGTAGCCGAGCCGCCGCAGATTGCTGGTGTAGTTGACCAGCCCCAGGTACGGGGTGCGAACGCGGCCGCCACCGAGGGCGCGCGCGTGCCGCGGGTCGGGGTCGAGGACGACCTTGTGCTCGGGCGCGAGCAGCTTGTCCGGGCCGAGAATCTCGCGCGCGCGGCGGGTGTGCTCGGGCGGCACCAGGTACGGGATCGCGCCGCCCGTGCGGTTGGCGGCGAGCCTGAGCACCCGCGGGCCGAGGGCGGCCAGGACGAGCCGCTCGGAGGGAACGCCAGCCGCCTCGAGCCGGCCCACGTACGTCGCGAGGGTGTCGTAGGGGCTGGCGTATTCCGGCGTGGCCTCGCGGTGCCCGGCGCCGACGCCGAGCACGAACCGGCCAGGGTAACCGGCCTCGATGCGCGCGTAGGACTGAGCGACGACGGCCGCGTCGCTCTGCCACATGTTCACGATGCTGGTGCCTACCATCAGCGTGCCGGTCACGGCCAGCAACTGGTCGACGATCGCCAGGTCGGCGGCGGGCGAGCCGCCGAGCCAGAGCGCGCCGTACCCGAGTCGCTCCAGTTCTGCCGCGAGCTCGGGAGTCACCTGAGGTGTCCCGCGCCAGACGCCGAATGGTCCGAGCCGGTCAGCGAGCTTCGCAGTCATGGACCCTCCTCCTCGTGGCGCAGCACGCGCGCGGACTCCACTCAGCGGTGCGAACCAGCGGTGCGCGGCGGGTGTTCCCGCGCGCGGGTCCGCTGACGTCGCCGGGGCATGGACAACCGTCCGTGGCCTGTCTGCAGGGGTCAGCCGTCGAACCCGGTAGCGCCGTCGGTCTGCTCGCGGAGGATGTCGGCGTGGCCCACGTGCCGGGCGGACTCCTCAATCATGTGCACGTAAATCCACCGCAGCGAGACTCGACCCAGGCGCGGATGCGAAACGGAGTCGTCGAGCGAGAGCCGCGACGCGGCCTCGCGGGAGGCGGCGCACGCCCGCTCGTACCCAGCGAGCAGACTCTCGGCGGTGTCGTCGCTGCTGAGTGTCCAGCCGTCGTCCGGTGCCGGTGCGCCCAGCTCGTCCTCGCCACGCCCGGCCAGCACGACCTGGAACCACTCCCGCTCGACGGCAGCCAGGTGCTTCACGATCCCGCCGAGCGTGGTCTGCGACGGAACGTGCCGCTGACGGATCTGCTGATCTGAGAGGCCAGCCAGCTTTCGCTTCAGTATGTCCCGGTACAGATCCAGGAACACCTCCAGGACGCGGCGTTCCCCGCTGCTGCTCACCAGCTCATCAGGCGCAAGCGGCGGGCTAGGGCTGGGCGAGGTCACAGCGGAACGCTATCGCCTGGCGTCGGGGCTAGATCCCCATCAGGTCCGCCATCAGCGACATCTGCTGGTCGAAGAACTCCGCCCGCGCCTCGATGACGTTGTTGAGCTGACCGAACAGCTCGAAGCTGATCGTGCCGAACAGGTGCAGCCAGCCGGCCATCGCGAGCAGCAGCAACTCCTCGGGCAGTCCTGGCGAGATCTCGTCGCGCGCGCGGGCGATCCGCGCGCATTCCCCGTTTCGGTCAAAGGGGTGGCGGTGCAGGCCGGCCTGGTCCTGCTGCTGCGCAACGAGCGTGCTGAGTGGGAGCTGCCGGGCGGCAAGCTCGAGCTCGGCGAGGATCCGCGTGTCTGCGTGGCTCGCGAGCTCGGCGAGGAAGCCGGCTGGCGGGTGATCACCGGCCCGATCCTCGACTGCTGGCAGTACCACATCGGCGACGGCCAGGACGTGGCTCGGCATGCTCGTCGGCAGCGGCGGGAGCACCACGGCGTGGCCGAGTGAAAACGGCGCTGCCGGGTAGCTGACCGGCGCCGGGCCGCCGGGCCCGCATCCGTGACCCGAGGAGAGCCCATCCATGTTCGCCCTCATCGCGGCGGTCCTGTTCGCCATCGCGTTCGTCATCACTGCCGCCGGAATCGCGACCACCGCGGTGTTCTCGCCGCTGGCCCTGGCCTTCGTGGGGCTCGCGCTGCTGGCGTTTCACTTCACCGGCCGCGGTCCGGCGCTGCCGGCCTACAAGCGGCGCCGCCGCTGACGGATGACGCCTCGAACCAGGTAACAGCGTGACCTGGCCGCGCAGCTACGGCGGCTGCAGGTCGGGGTGATCCGCGTCAGCTGGCGCTGACGGCGGCGGACTGACGCGCGCGGCGCGGCCGGCGACCTCCGCATCCTCGATGGAAGCTCGGAGCACCGCGTCGGCCGCCGCGAGCTGGTCCGCCCCGACCCTGGCGGCCACAGCGCGGTTGAGCTGGGCGATGACCTCGATGATCGCGTCGGCGTAGGCGCAACCGGCCGGCGTGAGCATCACGTTCAGCTTGCGCGCGTCGTGGGCATCGGCCTGCGTGCTGGCGTAACCCCGCTCCTCTAGCCCGCGCATGACCTTGCGCGCGGCCTGCCTGGTCACACCCAGGTGCGCGCCCAGCTCACCCACCGAAGCAGGGCGGCGCCGCAGCAATCGCAGCGTGGCGGCATCGCTGCGCCGGTAGTCGGCGAACCCGCGGTCCGCCAGTTCAGCTGCCATCCGGCGCAGCCAGCTCTGGCGGGCGAGCGCGAGCAAGTCGCCGAAGCGGTAGGGGTTTGCGTCCGTGCTCACTGACTCATACCCTATCAAGTATGCAACCCGGTTGCGTGTCCGCCCGAGGGGGCGGCAGAGTCATCGCCTCTGCCGGTGCAGCGCTGCTCCTGGCCGCCGCGGTCGCCGGTTGTGGCGGCCAGGGGGCAGGAGCGTCAGCAGCCACTGCGGCCACGCTGCCATCGGCGTCGGGAACGTCCGGCTGCGGGCATCAGGAGGCCAGCGGCTCGCTGCACTATACCGTCACGGTGAGCGATCGCCAGCGCACGGTGATCGTCCACGTCCCGGTCGGCTACACCGGCAAGCGCAAGCTCGCGCTGGTCCTCAACCTGCACGGCAGTGAGAGCACGGCCAGCGCGCAGGAGCAGTTCAGCGGCATGGACGCGACCGCCGACGCCGACCACTTCATCGTCGCCTACCCGCAGGCGCTGATCCCGGACGGCGCGGGCTACGACTGGAACATCCCCGGCGAGCCGATGGTCAACGGGAAGTACCCGCCAGCCAGCGCGCCGAGTGACGTCACGTTCCTGACCACGCTGGTTCGCGACCTCGCGGGCCGGTACTGCGTCGACCTGAGCCGGGTCTACGCGACCGGCGTCTCCGGCGGCGGCCGGATGGCCAGCCAGCTCGCCTGCGACGCCAGCGGCGTCTTCGCCGCGGTCGCTCCGGTAGCGGGCCTGCGCTATCCAAGCCCGTGCCCGGGTTCGCGGCCCGTTCCGGTCATCGCCTTCCACGGCACCGCAGACCTCATCGACCCGTTTGAGGGGAACGGGCTCGGCTACTGGACCTACTCGGTACCCACCGCCGCTCGGCTGTGGGCCGGTCACGACCAGTGTGCCGCTAGCCCGCTGAGCACCGCCGGGCGCGGCTATCACCTGACCCGCTACTCGGGCTGCGCTGGCGGCACACAGGTGGAGCTGTACGCGATTACCGGCGAAGGCCACGAATGGCCCGGTGGCCCGGTGATGCCCAAGGCGATCACGAGTGTCCTGGGCCCGCAGAGCGACGCGGTCAGTGCCAACGCGCTGATGTGGGCCTTCTTCCGAGCGCATCCGCTGACTTAGCCGGAGATCCTGCTGGCAGCGCGTCGGATCCGGCGGGAGGCGTTCGTCTATCACGTGACAAGCGGCCGGCGCAGGCCGCGGGAGACAAGGGAGTCATGGGATGACGCGGTACCTGATCTCGTTGAGCGCCCACGCGATGGATCACGTCCCCGACGCGGACATGCCCGCAGTGACCAAGGCCGCGCATGAGGCGGTCCAGGCGGCCCTGAAGGCCGGCGTGTGGGTTTTCGGCGGCGGACTGGAAGACCAGCGGGCGAGCATCGTGGCCACCGACGGGACGGTCAGCGACGGCCCGTACCCGGAGGCGATCGGCGGAATCTCGGTGGTCGACGCGCCGTCACGCGAGGAGGCGCTGGAGTGGGCTGCCAAGATCGCGGCCGCCTGCCGCTGCGCGGTAGAGGTCTGGCAGTTCATGCCCGACCCCGACCTCGACGCGATGCTCAGCCCGGCAGACAGCTCCCGGTGACGCTGATCGCCAGCCGGTGTGTGAGGTCGCGTAGGTTCCCGTGCGCTGTCTAGACTCGCGACGAGCAGGTTCGTGCGATTTGCGGCGGGGACGAGGGTGAGTGATGCCCGCATCCTGGGCCCGGCTGGTGCCCGGTGTCCGCTGGCGATGCTGCGGGCGGTCGCGGGCCGGCGGGGCGGTGCGTAGTGCCGGTGGGTGACGAGGCGCCTGCTGCCGGCGCCGGCCGCGGCCTGGACGTGGTGGTGGCTGGCGGGGGTATCGGGGGAGCCGCGGCGGCGGTGTCGCTGCGGCTGGCTGGTCACAGGGTGACGGTGCTGGAGCAGGCGGGGTATCTGGCGCCGGTCGGTGCGGGGATCCAGCTGGCTCCGAACGCGACCCGGATCCTGGCGCAGTTCGGTGTCGCCGGGGCGCTGGCGGAGCACGCGCTGGTGCCGCGGCGGCATGTCCGCAGGCACTGGCGGGACGGGACGGTGCTGGGGGAGCGTGTGCTCGGGGACGCTGTTGCCGCCCGCTACGGCGCGCCGTTCTGGCATGTGCATCGCGCCGACCTGCACGCCGCGCTGGTGTCGGCGGCGATGAGTCCCGCGGGGCCGGGGTGCGCGGCGGTCTTCCGGTTCGGCGAGGAGGTCACCGGCGTGCGCGTCAGCGGAAGGACGGCGGAGGTGGTGACCAGCCGGGGCGGCCGTTTCCGGGGTGACCTGGTGGTCGGGGCGGACGGGGTCCACTCGGCCCTGAGGGGGCTGCTTTTCGGCAGCGGGGTGAGCCGCGGGATCCCCAGGGGCGTGGCGTACCGGACGCTGATTCCGGTGAGCGAGCTGGGCCGCGGCGGGGCGGCGGGGATCGGGGACATCGTGGGCCCGGAGCCGGCCATCACCCAGTGGCTGAGCCCGGGGGTGCACTTCATCTACTACTACGTCAGCCGCGGGCGTTACCTGAACGCCGCGCTGTTGCGGTACAGCCCGCACGCCGATCCGGCCGCGGAGTCGTGGCTGCTGGAGGCTGACAGGCGCGAGTACCTGGCCCTGCTGGCTGGCTGGGACCCGCGGCTGGTGACCCTGGCAGGGCTGGCCGATACCGTGTTCTGTACCGGGCTGTATGAGCGCGAGCCGCTTGCGGACTGGGTCCGCGGCCCGGTCTGCCTGCTGGGCGACGCCTGTCACCCGATGATGCCCACCCAGGCGCAGGGGGCAGCGCAGGCGATCGAGGACGCGTGGTTCCTGGGCCGGGTGCTGCGTGGCGCCGATCCGGGTTCGGTTGCCGGTGCGCTCGCCGCCTATCAGCGCGAGCGCCTGCCCCGCACCGCCGCCGTCCAGCGGCTGTCTGCCCTCGATCAGGGCAAGGGCCTGGACGAGCGGCGCGGACCAGCCGCTGCGGACCGGCCGGGGGAAGCAGCGGAACAGCCGGCGGACTTCGGTCCCTACGAGTGGCTGTGGCCCTACGGCCAGGACGCCACCCCCGGCACCTGAGCCCGCAGCAGGCCGCTGCGGGTCGGGGGCCGTTACTATCACTAGAACACGTTCTAGTCGAGGGTCAGGAACGCGGATGCGCATCGCTTACACGCCCGAGCAGGAGCGGCTCCGGTCGCGGCTGCGCGAGTACTTCGCGGGTGTGATGACTCCGGAGCGGCGGGCCGGGCTGTCCCGGTCCGGCGGCGACTACGGTGACGGTAGCGCCTACAAGGAGGTCATCCGGCAGCTCGGCCGAGATGGCTGGCTGGCGCTATCGTGGCCGGCTGAGTACGGCGGCCAGGACGGCTCGATGCTCGACCAGCTGATCTTCACGGACGAAGCAGCGATCGCCGGGGTCCCGGTGCCGTTCCTCACCATCAACACCGTCGGACCGACCATCATGCGATTCGGAACGGCGGAGCAGAAGCAGCGCTTCCTGCCGCCGATCGCGGCTGGCGAGCTGCACTTCTCGATCGGATACTCCGAGCCGGGCGCCGGCACTGACCTGGCCTCGCTACGGACGCGCGCCGTCAGGGACGGCGACACCTACGTGATCAACGGCCAGAAGATGTGGACCAGCCTGATCGAGTACGCGGACTACGTCTGGCTCGCCTGTCGGACCGACCCGGACGCCGTCCGGCACCGCGGCCTCTCGATCATCATCGTGCCGACCGACGCAGCCGGGTTCTCGTGGACGCCGGTCCGCACCGTGGCCGGCCTCACCACCAGCGCGACCTATTACTCCGACATCCGGGTGCCGGTGGGCAACCTCGTCGGCGAGGAGCACAAGGGCTGGCCGCTCATCACCAACCAGCTCAACCACGAGCGCGTCGCGCTGACGTCCGCCGCCCCGCTGCAGGCGGCGCTGGCTGGGGTAACGGACTGGGCGGCGGCGGTGAAGCTGGCGGACGGACGCCGCGTCATCGACCAGGAGTGGGTCCAGCTCAGCCTTGCCAGGGTGCACGCCAAGGCCGAGGTGCTCAAGCTCATGAACTGGCGCATCGCCGCGACGCCCGACTCGCCCGGACCCGCGGCGGCGTCGGCCACCAAGGTCTACGGCACCGAGCTCACCATCGAGGCCTGCCGCCTCTTGCTGGAGATCCTGGGGGCGAGCGCCGAAGTCCGTGCCGGGTCGCCTGGCGCCGTGCTGGCGGGACGCATCGAGCGGATGCAGCGGTCCGCGCTGATCCTGACCTTCGGCGGCGGAACCAACGAGGTCCAGCGCGACATTATCGGCGCGGCGGCGCTCGGCCTTCCGTTCAGCCGACGGTAGCTGCAGGAAACGGGAACGGGACCGATGGACTTCACCCTGACTGCCGCGCAGGACGACCTCGGCGGGCTGACTCGGCAGATCCTGACTGGCCGGGTGACGCCGGAGCGGCTGCGCGAATTCGATGACAGCGACACGCGCTTCGACCGTGCCCTGTGGGCGGAACTGGCGAGAGCCGGCATCCTGGCCGCCACGCTGCCCGAGTCCGTGGGTGGGTCGGGGCTCGGTCTCCTGGAGCAGTGCAGCGTGCTCATCGAGATCGGCCGGACCGTCGCCCCCGTGCCGTACCTAGCCTCGATCGCGCTGGGCGCGGCGGCGATCGCCGAGTTCGGCACGCCTGACCAGCAGCGGCAGTGGGCTGCACCGGCTGGGCAGGGTGAGATCGTCGTGGCCGTGGCGCTGGCCGAGGACGAGTCCGACGACCCGGCGGCTCCGGCGACGAACGCCCGCCAGGTCGACGGCGGCTGGCAGCTCACCGGGACCAAGACAAGCGTGCTCGCCGGGGCCGAGGCTGACCTGCTGCTCGTGCCGGCCCGCACGCCGTCCGGCGTCGGCGCCTTCCTCGTTGGCCCTGGGGACGCGGGAGTCAGCGTGCAGCCGCAACGGGTCACCGGCGGTGACGGCACCGCGCAGGTAGCGCTCGCTGGGGCGTTCGTCCCGGCCGACCGGCAGCTCGGCGCGCTCGGCTCGCCGGTCGCGAAGTGGCTCACTGGCCACGCCACGGTGGGCCTGTGCGCGCTGCAGCTCGGGGTCACCGAGCGCGCGCTGGAGCTGACCTCCGCATACGCGCGCAGCCGGGAGCAGTTCGGCAAGCCGATCGGCAGCTTCCAGGCGGTCTCGCAGCGCCTCGGTGACGGCTACATCGACGTCGAAGCCATCCGTCTCACGCTGTGGCAGGCAGCCTGGCTGCTGGCCGAGGGTCTGCCCGCCGAGACCGAGGTCGCGACGGCCAAGTTCTGGGCGGCCGAGGGCGGGCACCGGGTCGCGCATACGGCGGTGCACATTCACGGCGGCGTCGGCATCGACATGGACGGTGACGTGCACCGGTACTTCACCGCCGCCACGCACAACGAGTTCGCGCTCGGCGGCGCGACGGCTCAACTGCGCCGCATCGCCGCTGCCCTGGCGGTCGGCTGACGCCGGAACGTCGGTCGCCGACCGAGGGACCGGGCAGCTGCCGCCTAGCGGCGGACCGTGGACAGGCCGCCGTCCACCGGGATCACCGCTCCGGTCAGGTACCGGCCAGCGCGCGAGGCCAGGAAGATCACCGTGCCGGCCACGTCGTCAGGCTCGCCGATCCGGCCGAGCGGCACGGTCCCGGCGATCGCGGCGCGGGTCTGCGGATCGTCGAGCGCGAACGCCATCATCTTGCTGTCGAACGGGCCCGGCGCGATGGCATTGACGGTGATCGACTCGGCGGCCAGCCGGCTGGCCAGGTGCCGGGTCAGCATGTGCACGCCGGCCTTCGTGGTGCTATAGGCGTAGGTTTCCATGGCGGGCACGCCGAGGCCGTCGATCGATCCGACGTTGATCACCCGGCCGGGGTCTTCCGGAGCGGCTGCCGCGCGCAGCAACGGCAGGCTGCGCACCGTCAGCGCGAACAGCGCCTTGACGTTGATGTTCCACACCTTGTCAAACGCCTCGAGCGGGTAGTCCGCCAGCGGCGCCCCCCAGCTAGCCCCGGCGTTGTTGACCAGGATGTGCAGTCGCTGCTCTCGCTCGCTGACCAGCCGGACAAGGTCGTCGACGCCGCCGGGCGCGGCCAGGTCCAGCGGCAGCGAGGTGCACTCGCCGAACGCGGACAACTCTGCGGCCTTCGCGTCGCAGGCGTCCTTCTTGCGCGCCGTGATGTACACGCGGCAGCCTGCCCGGACCAGGCCCGCGGCGATCATCGCGCCGATGCCACGCGAACCACCGGTCACGACGGCGACCTTGCCGGCCACCGAGAACAGGGCGTCGGCTGAGCGTGCTGCTTCGCCGGAGCTGGTTGACACCACGACAGTCCCTTCGCTTGGGTGCGGTGCACCGCATCATGCCAGGAGCGCGGCGTGCGTGCAGCCGCCGCCCGTCCCCGGCAGGCTCGCTAGCCCTTATCAGGACTGCGCGCTGTCGCGCAGCCGCGCTGCCCAGTCAGCCAGGATCGCGACTACGCCCCTGGTCAGCCCTTCTGCCGGATCGATGTCGACAATCAGCGTCGGGACCCCGCGCTGTTGCGCCCACGTGTAGTGGTCAGGCTGGTGGTCGTCGTCGATCCATGCGCACGGCCGTTCGCCGACCGTGTCGATGACGGACGGCAACTTACGGAACAGAGTGTCCCGGCCGCCGAGCGGGAACTCGATAACCGGCAGCTCGGGCAGGGAAAGCACCGGGCAGATCAGCCGGTTGGCCCGGTGCTCCCAGGCGGTGGCCCAGACCAGCTCGTAGGCGGCGGCCAGCGAGGTGAGCAGCTCGCCGTGGCCGGGGGACAGCAATACTCGCTCGCCGGGGAAGAAGTCGTACTCGTGATATCCGTCCGGGCAGCGGTCAGCCAGCCACGGGTTCAGCACGCCGTCCACGTCTACGAGCAGCACCGGACGGGGGTCGGCGCGGCTCAGGATCACCGGCGCACCCGAGCCCCGGCTCGCTCGGACGGGCCAGCCCGGTCGGGGCGGCGGACACGCAGGCCGTCGAAGGCGACCGCACACACCGCGTCGGCCAGTTCGGTGGCTCCCGAGGCAGCGGTGTCCAACCGGTCCGGACGGTACCACTCGACCAGCGAGTTGATCATTCCGAACAGCAGCCGCGCGGTGATGGCCGGGTCGACGTCCGGCCGGATGTCCCCGTCACGCTCGGCCTCCTTCACCAGGTCGGCCACGATCTGGTCGAACTCGCGGCGGCGGGCCAGCGCACGCTGCTCTGTGCTGGTATTGCCGCGCGCGCGCAGCAGCAGCGTGACGTAGGGCAGCCGCTCGGCCAGCACGGCAACGCTGGCGCGGACGAGCCGTGCCAGCCGCTCGATGGCCGGGATGTCGCTCACCCGGACCTCGTCGACGACAGCGAACAAGCCGTCAAGCGCCCGGTCGAGCGCCAGCGAGAGCAGCTCTTCCTTGCTGTCGACGTGGTAGTAGATCGAGGACTTGGAGATGCCCAGCCGTCTGGACAGATCCTCCATGCTCGTGCCGTCATACCCGCGCTCGTTGAAGACCGTCACCGCGACGGCGAGCAGGGACTCCAGGTCGTAACCGGGCCGCCCGCGACGTACGGGCCGGTCCGGCCGGCTCGTTCCGACCCGGCCATCCGCCATAGCGACAACATAACGCACCGAACGGCCGGTCAGGATTTACCCCGGCGTTGCCGGCGCAGCCCGACCCTGACCAGCGGGCTTAGGGTTGTCGTGCGACCGGCGTACCGAACGACCGGTCAGAAAATCTCGGCCTGGCGAGGAGCGAGCGATGGCGCTGCTGCGAAGCTACGTGAACGGCACCTGGGTAACGCCGGGCGGTGACGGCCGGCCGGTGTTCGACGCGGTGACCGGCGAGGAGGTTGCCAGGGTCTCGTCCGCGGGAGTCGACATGGCGGCCGCGCTTGACTATGGCCGGTCCGTCGGAGGTCCAGCGCTGCGCGCGCTGACCTTCCATCAGCGGGCCGGCCTGCTGAAGGCTCTCGGCTCGTATCTTCGCGAGCACCGTGACGAGCTGTACGCGCTGTCGGCCCGGACCGGCGCGACCCTGGGCGACGCCAAGTTCGACGTGGACGGCGGGATCGGCGTGCTGCTCGGCTACGCGAGCAAGGCCCGGCGCGAGCTGCCGAACGACACGTTCTGCACCGACGGCGGGATCGAGCCGCTCGGCCGGTCGGGCCAGTTCGTCGGCCAGCACGTCATGACCTCTCGGCGCGGAGTGGCCGTGCAGGTGAATGCGTTCAACTTCCCGGTCTGGGGGCCGCTGGAAAAGCTCGCGCCCGCGTTCCTGGCCGGCGTGCCGAGCCTCATCAAGCCAGCGAGCCAGACCGCGTACCTGACCGAGCGGCTGGTGCACCACGTGATCGCCTCCGGTCTGCTGCCGGATGGGGCCGTGCAGCTGATCTGCGGCAGCACCGGCGACCTCTTCGATCAGCTGACCGAGCAGGATCTGGTGTCCTTCACCGGATCGGCCGCCACCGCGCGGCAGTTGCGCTCGCACCCGGTCGTGGTCGGGCGCGCGGTCCGGTTCAACGCGGAGGCCGACTCGCTGAACTGCTCCATCCTGGGCCCTGACGCCGGTCCTGGCACGGTCGAGTTCGACTTGTACGTCCGGCAGCTCGTGACCGAGATGACCGTCAAGGCCGGCCAGAAGTGCACGGCCATCAGGCGTGCGTTCGTGCCGTCCGGGATGGCTGGCCCGCTCGCCGAGGCGGCCGCGGAACAGCTAGCCCGGGTCGTTGTCGGCAGCCCGGCGAACGACACGGTGCGGATGGGCGCGCTGGCGAGTCTGGAGCAGCGCGAGGAAGTCCGTCGCGCTGTCAAGGCGCTGCTTGCCGCGGGCCGGCTCGTCTTCGGCGATCCCGAGCGCGTCGACGTCGTGGGCGCCGACGCCGAGCGCGGGGCGTTCATCTCGCCGCTGCTGCTGTGCTGCGATGACCCGGCCCGGGCTGAGCCGCACGAGATCGAGGCGTTCGGGCCCGTTACGACGATCATGGAATACGCGGGCGTCGAGGACGTGATCGGCCTAGCCGCGCGCGGTCGCGGCAGCCTGGCCGGCTCGATCGTCACCGGTGACGCGCAGTTCGCCCGCGCGGTAGTGCTCGGCACCGCTGCCTGGCACGGCCGGCTGCTGGTGCTCGACAGCGACGACGCGCCGGAGTCGACCGGGCACGGCTCGCCGCTGCCGCCGCTCGTACACGGCGGTCCCGGCCGGGCCGGTGGCGGCGAGGAACTGGGCGGAATCCGCGGCGTGCTGCACTACCTGCAGCGGACCGCCGTGCAGGCCAGCCCGCGGGTGCTGACCGCCGTCACGGGCAGCTGGGTCCCCGGCGCCGCCCGCGACGCTGGCGGCGATCATCCGTTCCGTAAGTCGCTCGCGGAGCTACGCCCCGGCGACACCGTCATCGCGGGGCCGCGCCGCGTGACGCTGGCAGACATTGAGCATTTCGCCGAGTTCACCGGCGACACGTTCTACGCCCACATGGACGAGGATGCGGCGAGAGCCAACCCGTTCTTCGACGGCCGCGTGGCCCACGGCTACCTCGTGCTGTCCTTCGCGGCTGGCCTATTCGTCCAGCCCGATCCCGGGCCCGTGCTAGCCAATTACGGCATCGAGAACCTGCGATTCCTCACCCCCGTCTACCCGGGTGACGAACTCACCGTGACGCTGACGTGCAAGCAGATCAGCCCGCGGGAGGACGCCGGACACGGCGAGGTGCGATGGGACGCCGACGTGACAAACCAGCACGGCGCCTCGGTCGCCAAGTACGACGTGCTCACCATGGTCGCCAAGAACTGGCCGTAGCCGCCCGTGCGTCGCACGGCCGGCTACGGCGTGCGTCAGCGGCTCGACTGGAAGGAGCGGATGGCGGGCACGATCACCGGGCCGGCCGCGACCGCAGCGGCGATGAGCCCGAGATAGGCGCCGACCTCCCAGCTCAGCAGGCTCAGTGGCTTGTCGAGGAAGCCGATGAGGACGAGCAGGAACTGCAGGCCAGTCCCGATGAGCAAGAGCGGACCATGCGCGATCGGCAGGGTGAACGGGAGCTGATCCCAGCCCGCCCGCAGCACGAGGTAGGCGAGGATCGCCAGCGTCAGGATCAGGAGCACATACAGGTAGCCGTGCGCGCTGATGCCGCTGACGGTGAAGTTGTCGCCGTAGACGCCGAACCCGAACCAGGGCAGGAAGAGCGAGATCAGCACCACGACGGTGGCACCAGCGACCACCCGCTCGACCTGGCTCAGCCGCCGCAGGTCGATACGGAAGGCGGGTGCGGCATGCCCCGTGCCAACGGGATGGCTGCCAGCGTGGCTGGCGTGCATCGCCGAGCTGGCCGGGTCGTCAGCGAAGCTCTGGTACGGCGCTGTCGAGTCGGCGACACGCTCGTCGGTCGGCCTGGCTCCCTGGTAGGGCGCCGGGCCAGCAAGCCGGGTGCCGCAGTTACGGCAGAACGCGTCCCCGGCGTCGTTAACAGTCCGACACTGTGCGCAGATCACTGGTGGCACCTCCGAAGGCGCTGCTCCGGGCGGCGGGCCCGCTGGCACGCTGCCTGCGCGGGTTCACGAGGAAGCCGGCGCGTTGTAGTACATGATGTTGTCGAACTGGTCGGCAGCCGCGCAGCTATCGGTGCTGACGCAGCTGATCGCGGCGAACTGATTGTTGCCATCGATCTGGGTTGGAGCTGACCAGGTGCCGTTGGAGTACACGAGCACGCCGCCGGCGTTGTCGACCGCGACGCAGTAGTTCAGGCCGGGACAGGAGACGGCGGTGGCGGTCGCGGGCATCGGCCCCGCCGACCAGGCGCCATTGCTGAGGATCGCGGCGTACCCGCTGCTGTCGATGGCAGCGCAGAACGCCGAGCTGAAGCAAGAAACCTGGACGAACCGGTTGCCGTTGTCGACGGCCTCCGGCGAGCTCCACGAGCCGCCTTGATAGATGTAGGCGTTGCCGTACTGATCCACCGCCACGCAGAACGTCGTGCTCGGACAGGACACCGATGCCATCGAGTCTTCGTTCTGCGACACAACGGTCTGCGACCAGTTTGTGGCCGACCCGGTATAAGTCAGGGCGTTGCCCTGCTCGTCGACCGCCACGCAAAAGCTTGTGGACGGGCACGAGATGCTCTCCAGCCCGTTACCCGAGTCGATGCTGACCGGGTCGCTCCAGCTGCCACCGCTCAGCACGATCGCGTCGCCGGAGTCGTCAACGGCCGCGCAGAACTGCGCGCCGACGCACGAGATCGCGTTCAGGTTGGACTGGGAGTCGGTGGCCACGACCTGCCACGCACCTCCGGCGCTGGACTCGAGTACGTTGCCGTCGGTGTCCACGGCGAAGCAGGTTCCGCCCGAGACGCAGGAGACAGAGCTAATCTCGGCGTTGCCGTTCTGGTATGCCTGCTGGTCGATGGGCTGCGGGTACGTCCAGTTGGCTGGGCCGGTCGCCGAGCCGGGCGAGCTCGTCGCGGCGCTCGGCGTCGCCGGAGCCGACGGGCTGGACGCGGGGTGCGAGGCAACTGGCCGCGGCGGCTTGCTGGCAGCCGGCGATCCCTGTGGGTGGTGCAGCAGTACCGCCGCAGCGGCGCCCCCGCCGCCGATCACGACGACGGCCGCAGCGACCACCGCGATGATCAGCGCCTTGCGAGAGCGGCGAGGGGGCTCCGCATCGCCGCCAGAACCATCGGTATCGCCGGCGCCCTGACCGCTGTGGGAGTCGGCGGACCGCTCGCCGACGCCATCGAGTCGGATGGTCTCGGGCGGTGTGGCCGCCAGCGACGGCGGGTAGGCCGGCGGGTAGGCCGGCAGGTCCGACGGGAAGCCCTCGTCCTCGGCGGTCGCTTCGGGCACATCGTGATACGTCCAGTCGGAGTACAGGGACGGTACGTCGTCACCAAGCGAGCCTGAAAGTGGCGCGGCGGGAAAGGTCAGGTCCGGCGTCGTCGGCTCGGTGGCGGGCGGAGAGAACTCGTTAGCGGGCGGTGTGAAAACGTCGGCGGGTGGAGTGAAAACGTCGGCGTGCCCGGTCAGCGGCGCCGCGAGCAAGGGCGTGCTGTCGGTCGCAACCCTGGCCGGTCCGGGGGTCGCAGCCTGCTGGACGACCGGCGACCCGCACTGGACGCAGAAACGCGCGTCGTCGGCATTCGGATGGCCCTCGACGCAGCGCGGCCGCAGGTCCTCACCACACGTGCGGCAGAAGGCGCTCCCGGCGGGCACGTGATGCCCGTTGCTGCAGTTCGGCACGCATTTCCTCCCCAGAGAACACGCTGCGAGGCACTATGCGCGGCTTGAACACGGGACACCGGGTTGTCAGCGACGGGTTCCGCACCTCGAACAGAAGACGTCCATCTCCGCCAAATGGTTTGCACACGTTCGGCACGTCAATTGGACTTCTGGCCCGGCGTCGGCCGTCTCCGGGTGGATTGCGCGAATAGGGGTGCCGCACTTGGTGCAGAACTTGTCGCCTGGCACGGCGCCGTTGCCGCAGGATGGGCACGTCCAGCCGGTACGGAGGAGCCGCAGCAGGCGCCCGCCGGTCCCGCTGCCCGCTGGCCTCGCTGGCACCGCCGGCCCGGCCGCGGCCGGCCAAGCAGCGGGGGGCGGGCTGCCGGGCTGAGGGTGGCCGGGCTGGGAGTGGCCGGGCTGGGAGTAGCTGGCTGGCGGGTTCCGCTGCGCGGGCGTGGCAGCGGGCGCACTCGGCTGGGCCTGACCTCGCACCCGGGCAGCGTCGTGACGAAGCCGGTTCTCCGGGCCCGAGAGCAGGGCCCGCTTGATCGACCGGATGTTCTCGCGCAGCAGTTGCGAGCGTTCCGGCGCCGTCGCCTCCAGCGCGGCTGCCTGCCGACTCAGCCGCGCCACCGCCTGCTCGATCTCCGCAGTCGCGGCGTCCGGTGCGAGGTTGAGGTAGGAGTACCAGTCCTGCTCCGTCATCAGGCCCAT
>JASHQA010000301.1 GCA_030037785.1 Streptosporangiaceae bacterium | reverse complement strand
CGGCTCGGGCGACAGCCGCTTTGCGCGGGCACCGGAGGAGCTCACCGCCGATCCCGGCGACCCGTCGTTCGGCGCGGACCTGCACCTTGGCACCTACACCTATCTCATGTCGGTGCCGAAGCCGGTGATCGCGGCGATCAACGGACCCGTCGCGGGCATGGGCGTTCCCATCGTGCTGGCGTGCGACTTGCGCTTCATGGCCGACGACGCGGTGCTCACCACGTCGTTCAGCCAGCGCGGCCTCATCGCCGAGTGGGGCATCGGCTGGCTGCTGCCGCGCCTGGTCGGCACCGCGGTCGCGCTGGACCTGTTGTTCTCGTCTCGCAAGATCACTGGCACCGAGGCGGCCGCGCTGCGCGTCGTGAACGCAGCGCTGCCGCGTGCCGAGGTGCTCGCGCACGCGCAGCAGTACGTGCGCGACCTGGCCGCGACGACGTCGCCCACGTCGCTGGCGATCATGAAGCGCCAGGTGTATCAGCAGCTGCACGCTGGGCTGCTCGCCGCCGAGCGGGAGGCCTACCAGCTGATGCTGGAGAGCTTCGGTCGGCCGGACTTCCGGGAGGGCGTGAACTCCTACCTCGAGCGGCGGCCGCCGTCCTTCGAGCGGCTAGCTGGCGAAGCGCCAGCGGGCAACGCGCACGAGAGCGTCACCCACGACGGCAACCAGGCCTGACCAGCACAGCGTTCATCGACAACCTCGCCGGCGCCGAGGTCACCGCTCCGTTCCCGCGGCGATTCCGTGGCGAGCGTCGGCCGGCGTTACTGGGCTGCCTGGGCGGCCCGCACGCCCATGACGCCGCCGATGACCAGCGGCACCGCGCCGAGCACCACGCCCGGCAGCATCACCACCTGAACGTCGCGCGCGGGCACGACGGCAGCCACTACGCCGGCGACGACCCAGAGCAGTCCGCCCGCGAGCGCGCATGGGCCGGGACCTAGCCGACCGTCGGCCAGCGGCGGGGCCGGCCGGCCGACGGCCCCGGCGGAGAGCGGCCGCGTTCCGTTCAATTTTTGCACCAAGCGCTTGCTACGCTGGCTCAAGCTGCGCGGCGCGGTGGACGACGGGACGGCTGTGGCTGACAAGTGGATGTCCGAGGACGACGTCGTGGCCCGGCTGCGGTCGGGGATGACGATCGGCATCGGTGGCTGGGGGTCACGGCGCAAGCCGATGTCGCTGGTGCGCGCGATCCTGCGCAGCGACGTGCGCGACCTGACCGTGGTGAGCTACGGCGGGCCGGACGTCGGCCTGCTGTGCGCGGCGGGCAAGATCCGCCGTCTCGTCTACGCCTTCGTGTCGCTCGACTCGATCTCCCTCGAGCCGCACTTCCAGGCGGCCAGGCAGCGGGCTGCGATCGAGGTGACCGAGTACGACGAGGGGATGCTGCAGTGGGCGCTGTACGCGGCGAGCTGCCGGCTGCCGTTCCTGCCCTGCCGGGCTGGGCTGGGCTCGGACGTGCTCACGGTCAACCCGGAGCTGCGCACGGTCCGCTCGCCGTACGCTGACGGGACCGAGCTCGTCGCCGTGCCGGCGCTGCCGCTGGACGCCGCGCTGGTGCACCTGAACCGCGCCGACGCCACGGGCAACGGTCAATTTCTCGGTGACGACCTGTACTTCGACGACCTGTTCTGCACCGCGGCCGAGCACGCCTACGTGTCCTGCGAGCGGATCGTGCCGACGTCGGAGCTGGCGGCGGGCGGCCTGCCGCGGCTGCGAGTCCACCGGTGGATGGTCGCCGGCGTGGTCGAGGCGCCGAACGGAGCGCACTTCACCTCGTGCGCGCCCGACTACGACCGGGACGAGGGGTTCCAGCGCGCGTATGTCGCCGCGGCGCGGGACCCGGCGGAGTGGTCGAGGTTCGCCGCCAGGTACCTCAGCGGGGACGAGCACGCCTACCAGGCTGCGGTTGCGGCCCAGCGGGCGGCAGCACTCGGGGCGGGGACGCTCGGGGCGGGGACGCTCGGGGCGGGGACGCTCGGGGCGGGGACGCTCGGGGCGGGGACGCTCGGGGCGGAGGCGAGCGCGTGACCGGCCTGGAGGCGGTCGGCGCGGCCGCGGCGGTGGGTGCCGGGTCCGGTGCTGCTGGCGACGTCAGCCGGGCCGAGATCTGCGTGGTGGCGTGCGCCGAGGCGTGGCGCGGTGACGGCGAGATAGCCGCGAGCCCGATGGGGCTGATCCCGACCGCGGGTGCCCGGCTCGCCAGGGCGACGTTCGAGCCCGATCTGCTGCTGACGGACGGCGAGGCCCGTTTCGTCGCGGGCACGTGGGCTCTCGGCCGGCCTGCACCTGGCCCGGTCGAGGGCTGGATCCCCTTCCGGTCGGTTTTCGACCTGCTGTGGGCGGGTCGTCGCCACGTCATGATGACCCCGGCGCAGATCGACCGCTACGGCAACGCCAACATCTCCGCGATCGGCGACCACGCCCGGCCAGCCCGGCAGTTGCTGGGCGTGCGCGGCGCGCCGGGCAATACGGTGAACCACCCGACCAGCTACTGGGTGCCGCGGCACCAGCCTCGGGTGTTCGTGCCGCGGGTCGACATGGTGTGCGGGGTCGGCTACGACAGCGGCCGGGCCGCTGGCCCGGCCGCAGCGGCGTTCCTCGACTTGCGGCGGGTGGTGACCAACCTGGCCGTGCTCGACTTCGGCGGGCCCGATCACGCACTGCGGCTGGTGTCGGTGCACCCGGGCGTGGCAGTGGACGAGGTGGTTGCCGCCACCGGCTTCGAGCTCGCGATCGACGGTGCGGTACCGGAGACCCGGCCGCCGACGCCGGCCGAGCTGCGGCTGATCCGCGAGGTTATCGACCCCGCCGGGCTTCGCGACGGCGAGGTGCGCGGGTGAGCGAGCCGCCGGTGCCGCCGGTGCCGTCCGTGGCGTCGGTACCGCTCGGCGGCGGGCGGGACTCGCTGCCGCACCCGGCCCTGCGCACCGCGATCTGCGAGCTGTTCGGTGTCGACTACCCCGTCGTGCAGACCGGCATGGGCTGGGTGTCGACACCGGAGCTGACTGCCGCCACGGCCAACGCGGGCGCCCTCGGCATCTTGGCCGCCAGCCCGCTGAGCCTCGCCGAGACCGACGCCGCGATCGGCCGCACGCGCGAGCTCACCGGCAGGCCGTTCGGCGTAAACCTGCGCGGCGACGCGCCGGACGTAGCCGACCGGGCCAGCCTGCTGGTCCGCCACGGCGTGCGGGTGGTCTCCTTCGCGCTGGCGCCGGCCGAGCGGGTTATCCGCTCGCTGCACGATGAGGGTCTCGTGGTCGTGCCGACCATCGGCGCGCGGCGGCACGCCGAGAAGGTCGCGGCCTGGGGTGTCGATGCGGTGATCGCTCAGGGTGGCGAGGGCGGCGGCCACACCGGGACCGTCCCGACGTCGATCCTGCTGCCCCAGGTGGTGGACGCGGTCGACGTGCCGGTCATCGCGGCCGGCGGCTTCAGTGACGGCCGCGGTCTGGTTGCCGCGCTCGGCTACGGTGCGGCGGGCATCGCGATGGGCACCCGGTTCCTGCTCACCAGCGACAGCCCGGTACCAGCCGCCGTGAAGGCCGAGTACCTCGCCCGGACGGTGACCGATACCGTGGTCACCGCCGTGCTGGATGGAGTGCCGCAGCGGGTGCTGCGCACCGAGCTGGTCGAGCAGCTCCTGCGCGGCAGCCCGCTGGGTCGGCTGCGCCGGTCGGTCGGCCACGCCGTCGCCTTCCGCCGGATGTCGGGCGCGTCCTGGCGCGACATGCTCACCGAGGGGCTGGCGATGAGGCGCAGCCGCGAGCTCGGCTGGACGCAGCTGATCATGGCGGCGAACACGCCGATGATGCTGCGCGCCAGCATGGTCGACGGGCGCATCGACCTCGGCACGCTGGCCAGCGGCCAGGTTGTCGGCGTCATCGACGACGTGCCTAGCTGCGCCGAGCTGGTCCAGCGGATCGTCGCGGAGGCCAGCGCGGTGCTGGACCGGCTCGCGCCGCCGGCCGACCCGTCGTGATCGCGGAAACTTTGCGTTCCGTGGAAAGTTGGCGTCCTATGCGGACGCCAACTTTCCACGATCGCGCGTATTGGCTGGGACGATGGGCACGAAACCGACCTAGGGGGCCTGCCGACGATGGCTGACACCGGGACCGGGCCAGCGCCAGCGCCAGCCGGGCACCCCAGCCACGGCCTGCTGGCCGGCCGCACCGTGCTGGTGACGGCAGCGGCCGGCACCGGCATCGGCTTCGCGGCCGCCCGCCGCTGCGCAGAGGAGGGTGCGCGGGTGGTCATCAGCGACCGGCACGAACGCCGGCTCGCCGAGGCGGCGGAGCGACTGACCGAGATCGGCGGTCAGCGGCCGCTGGCGCTGGTCTGCGACGTGACGTCGGAAGAGCAGGTGCAGCGGCTGTTCGACACCGTGGTCGGTGAGTGCGGCCAGCTGGATGTCGCGGTGAACAACGCCGGCCTTGGCGGGAACGCGCCGCTGGTCGAGATGACCGACGAGCAGTGGAGCGCTGTCCTCGACGTGACCCTGACCGGGACGTTCCGCTGCACCAGGGCGGCGCTGCGGCACATGATCCCGCGGCGCAGCGGCGTCGTGGTCAACAACGCGTCGGTGCTCGGCTGGCGGGCGCAGGCCGGCCAGGCGCACTACGCGGCGGCCAAGGCCGGGGTGATGGCGCTCACCCGGTGCGCGGCGATCGAGGCAGCCTCCGCCGGGGTCCGGGTCAACGCCGTGTCGCCGAGCATCGCGATGCACGCCAACCTGGCGAAGGTGTCCAGCGAGGAAGTCCTCGCCGAACTTGCGGCCCGCGAGGCGTTCGGCCGGGCGGCCGAGCCGTGGGAGGTCGCCGACGTCATCGTGTTCCTCGCCAGCGACTACTCCTCGTACCTGACCGGGGAGGTCGTCTCGGTCTCCAGCCAGCATCCATGACGGAGGGTCGCATGATCACCAGCAGCCAGGCGGACGGCGTCGCCGAGGTCGTGATCGATCATCCGCCAGTGAACGCGCTGCCGGTGGCGGGCTGGTTCGAGCTGGCTGATGCCATCCGGTCGGTCGGCGCCGACCCGCAGGCGAAGGTCGTGGTGCTGCGCGCCGTGGGCCGCGGGTTCAGCGCCGGCGTCGACATCAAGGAGATGCAGGCGGACGCGGGATTCGCCGCGCTGGTCGGCGCGAACCGGGGCTGCTTTGCTGCGTTCGCGGCCGTGTACGACTGCGCGGTGCCGGTGATCGCCGCGGTGCACGGCTTCTGCCTGGGCGGGGGCATCGGGCTGGTCGGCAACGCCGACGTCATCGTCGCGAGCGAAGACGCCACGTTCGGACTGCCGGAGGTCGACCGCGGCGCGCTCGGCGCGGCCACCCACCTGTCCCGGCTGGTTCCGCAGCACAAGGCCAGGGCCATGATGTACACCTCGGCGACCGCGACGGCGGCGGAGTTGCATGCGTACGGGTCGGTGCTGCGCGTGGTGCCGCGCTCGCAGTTGCGCGCGGCGGCGCTGGAGGTCGCGGCTGAGATCGCGGCCAAGGACCCGATGGTCATCCGGCTGGCCAAGGAGGCGTTCAACGGCATCGATCCGTGGGACGTCAAGCGCAGCTACCGGTACGAGCAGGGTTACACGTTCGAGCTGAACCTGTCCGGCGTGTCCGACCGGCTGCGCGCCTCCTTCGGCGCGGACCGGCGCGGCGCGGACCGGCGCGGCGAGCATGACGGAGCCGGAGCGGGAGCCGGCGACGCGAGCGGAGGTGAGTGAGCCCATGCCTGACGACGTCGTCCGGTACGCGGTCGATGGCCCGATCGCCAGGGTGACCATGAACCGGCCCGAGTTCGGCAACGCGCAGAACTCGGCCATGACCTACGCGCTCGATGACGCGTTCTACCGGGCCGCGGCCGACGACGAGATTGCGGTGGTCGTACTCGCCGGGGCTGGCAGGCACTTCTCCGCCGGGCACGACATCGGCACGCCCGGCCGGGACATCGACCGGTCTTTCGACCGGCGCGCCGGGCTGTGGTGGGACCACGTCGGCAAGTTCGGCGGGGACAGCCGGTATGCCCGCGAGCAGGAGGTCTATCTCGGCATGTGCCGGCGGTGGCGGGAGTTGCCCAAGCCGATGATCGCGCAGGTGCACGGCGCGTGCATCGCCGGCGGCCTGATGCTCGCCTGGGTGTGCGACCTGATCGTGGCCGCGGCGGACGCGTTCTTTGCCGACCCGGTGGTGCGGATGGGGATCCCCGGCGTGGAGTACTTCGCCCACCCGTGGGTGATGGGGCCGCGCCACGCCAAGGAGTTCCTGTTCCTCGGCGAGCGGATCGGCGCCGCCCGCGCCTACCAGCTTGGCATGATCAACCGCGTCGTGCCGCCCGAGGACCTGGCCGCGGAGGTGACCACGCTGGCCACCAAGATCAGCGCGATGCCGCGGCTCGGCCTGGCGCTCACGAAGAAGGCGGTCAACCAGGCGGAGGACGCGATGGGCCTGCAGGTCGGCATGGACTCCGTGTTCGGCCTGCATCACCTCGCGCACGCGCACAACGCGGAGGTCGGCGCGGACTCGCTGGCTGGCCACGACGCCCGGTCGATGCGGGACGCGCCACAGCGGCATGAACAGGGTGACCGGGACCAGCAGCCGGGGGAGCGGTGAGCCAGACCCAATCGAGCCCGGAGAGCTGACGGGTGCCAGCACCGGACGAGGAAGGCTTCCGTGCCGGGGTGCGGGGCTCGGCCCGGTCAGTGGGCTGCGCACCGAGATCGGCCGCGAGGCAGGACTGACTCACCCTTCGGCCGCGCTGTCATAACCGACCATCCACCTCGGCTGAATTCGCAGGTAGACGATGTCTGGGCCCCAGGTCGATGGGGAGGACCCATAGTGGCGGGTCAGATGATCCTCGATCCAGCCGCGGTCCGGGTGGTCGGCGGGCAGGAACTCCACGTCGCCGTGGGTGAACACGCCATAGGCGTCGCCCTCCAGGTAAGCCGCGCTCACGGCCGGCCAGCGCCGCAGGTCGGCGGCTTTCACCGAGGTGCCGCTCGTGGAGAACACCCAGCGCGCCCGCAAGAAGTGCCCGTCGACACCGCTGATCCGAGGTCGGCCGGCGGCGCTGACGGTGCTCAGCGCGAGTGTCCGCATCCCGGTCAGCCGGGCAGCAAGGCCGGCGGCCGATGCAGTCCGGCCGGGCCGGATGATCGAGCGCAAGTGCTCGCTTGCGCGCTCAACCGAGGCGGTGAGCAGGTGCTGCAGCCATTCGATGTCAGCCTGGTCCTCGTACATAACAGCACTGGCCTACTGACCGGGCGCGCTGCGTGCGGCGAGGAACCGCGCCGGGATCTCGCCGCCGCCGTGCACGGCGAGGTCAGCGCCGGTGACGTAGGCCGCGAGCGGCGAGGCGAGGAACAGGCACGCGGACGCGACGTCCGCCGGAACGGCCAGCCGGCCCATGGGAATCGTCGCGGCCACCGACGCGCCGCGGTCCGGGCCGTAGTGCTCGGCCGCGCTGTCGGTCAGGATGAGGCCGGTCGTGATGTGGTTGACCCGCACCTTAGGTGCCCACTCCAGCGCCAGCGACCTGGTGAGCTGTAGCAGACCCGCCTTCGCGGCTGAGTAAGCGGCGCTGAGCGGTGCCGCCTGGTGGGCCGACACGCTGCCGATGTTGATGATCGCGCCACCGTCGTCCTGCTGCTGCATGACGGCGTTGGCGGCCTGGGCTACGTAGAACGGAGCCAGCAGGTTGAGCGCCACGACCCGTTCCACGAACCGCGGGGACACCGTCGCCGCGGCCGCGCCCGGTGCGCCGCCGGCGTTGCTGACGAGCACGTCCAGCCGACCGAACCGCTCGACTGCGGCGGTGACGACGGACTTTGCCTGCTCGGCGTCGCGCACGTCGGCGGCGGTGAACGCCACCACCCGGCCGCCGGCCGCGGGCAGCCGCTCCGGCTTGTTCCGGCCGCAGACGAGGACGTCGGCGGCGGCGGCGAGAAACGTCTCGGCGATCACCCGGCCGATGCCCCTGGTGCCGCCGGTGACGACGACCGCGCGGCCAGCGAAGTCGACCGGCCCGCTGCGGCCAGCAGCACCGGTCACGTCAGCCGAGGCGCTCACGTCAGCCGAGGCGCTCACGTCAGCCGAGGCGCTCGAGGATCGTGACGTTGGCCTGGCCGCCGCCCTCGCACATGACCTGCAGGCCGTACCGGCCGCCGGTGCGCTCGAGCTCGTGCAGCAGCGTCGTCATGAGCCGCGCGCCGGTGGCGCCGAGCGGGTGGCCAAGCGCGATCGCGCCGCCGTTGACGTTGACCCGCTCCAGGTCGGCGCCGGTCTCGGCGGCCCACGCGAGCACCACCGAGGCGAACGCCTCGTTGATCTCGACCAGGTCGATGTCCGTGAGCGACAGCCCGGTACGGGTGAGCGCGTGCGCGGTCGCCGGGATGGGCGCCGTCAGCATCCACACCGGGTCGGTGCCGCGCACCGACATGTGATGGATCCGGGCGCGCGGGGTGAGGCCGTGCGCGCGCAGGCCGCGCGCGTTGACGACGAGCAGCGCAGCGGCGGCATCGGCGATCGAACTGGAAGTCGCCGCGGTGAGCCTGCCGCCGTCCGTCAGCGCGGGCAGCGACCGGATCTTCGCCCAGTCTGGCTGGCGCGGCGGCTCGTCCGCGGCCAGCCCGAACGTCGGCCCGATCTCGCGGTCGAACCGCCCTTCCCCGGCTGCCCGCAGCGCCCGCTCGTGCGACGTCACCGCGAACCGCTCCATGTCGTCGCGGCCGATGTCCCACTTGGCGGCGATCATCTCCGCGGACCGGAACTGCGAGATCTCCTGGTCGCCGTAGCGTCGCTGCCAGCCCGCCGAGCCGCGGAACGGATCGGGGAAGCCCAGTGGCTGGCCGGCCGTCATCGCGGCCGAGATCGGCACCGCGCTCATGTTCTGCACGCCGCCGGCCACGACCACGTCGGCCGTCCCGGACAGCACGGCCTGGGCGGCGAAGTGCACCGCCTGCTGCGACGAGCCGCACTGCCGGTCGACGGTGGTGCCAGGTACGTGGTCGGGCAGCCCGGCCGCGAGCCATGCGGTCCTGGCGATGTCCCCGGCCTGCGGCCCGATGGTGTCGACGCAGCCGAACACCACGTCCTCGACAGCGGCCGGGTCGATCCCGGTGCGCGCCATGAGCGCGGACAGCACGGCCGCGCCGAGGTCGGCCGGGTGAACCGCGGCGAGCCCGCCACCGCGCTTGCCGACCGGGGTCCGGACGGCGTCCACGATGTAGGCCTCGGCCATGATGCCGACCGTACCAAGCGCTTGATCACAAGGCCAGGATCGCGCGGCTACAGTGATTGCCATCCCACGGAGTGAAGGATCGCGATGGCCGCACCGCTCGGCGATTCCCCGGATGGCGGCCTGACCACGGGCGCGGCGCGACCACGGACCGTGCCGGCGCTGCTGGCCGCGGCCGCGGCCGAGGTTGGCGACCTGGAAGCGCTCGTCGACGGCGCGGAGCGGTGGACCTTCGGTCGGCTCGCCGCGGAGGTCAGGCGCTGCGCCGCCGCGATGATCGCGAGCGGGGTCGAACCGGGTGACCGCGTGTCGGTGTGGGCGCCGAACGGACGCCGTTTCGTGGTCGCGGCGCTCGCCGCCGTGTCGGTCGGCGCGGTGCTCGTGCCCATCAACACTCGCTACAAGGGCGAAGAGGCAACCTGGATCCTGCGCAAGAGCCGCACGCGGCTGCTGCTCGTCGACGACGGCTTCCTCGGCACCGACTACCTCGCCCTGCTGCGTGCCGCAGCCGCGCCGGAGCAGCCCGCCGGGATGGGACCGCCGGTACCGGGGTTGCCGGACCTGCGCGAGATCGTGACGCTGGGCGAGCGCGCCGCTGCCGGGGCGACGGCGTTCGAGGATTACCTCAAGGGCGGGAACGGGGTTTCCGCCGCGCTAGTCACGGCTCGTCTGAACGCGGTCGGCGAGGACGACGTGGCTGACATGTTTTTCACCTCGGGCACGACCGGTCGGCCCAAGGGCGCGATGACGTCGCACGGCCAGAACGTGCGGGTGTATGAGGCCTGGAGCGCCGGGGTTGGACTGCAGCGCGGTGACCGGTACCTGCTGGTCAATCCGTTGTTCCACACCTTCGGCTACAAGGCCGGGCTGCTGGCCAGCCTGATCCGCGGTGCGACCCTCGTGCTGCTGCCGGTCTTCGACGCCGAACGGGCGCTGGCGCTGATCGACGCCGAGCGGATCACCGTGCTGCCCGGCCCGCCGACGCTGTACGCCTCGCTGCTCGACCACCCGGCTCGCGACCGCGCCGACCTCGGGACGCTGCGGCTCGCGGTTACCGGGGCGGCGGTGGTCCCGGTGGCGCTGGTGGAGCGCATGCGCGCCGAGCTATTCCCCGAAGTGGTGATCGCGTATGGGCTGACCGAGTCGTGCGGCACCGTGTCAGTCGGAGACCGGGGTGCCGACGCGCAGACGATCGCCACGACGGTCGGCCGCGCGATCGAGGGGACCGAAGTGGTCGTCGCTGACGCCCGTGGGCGCCCGCGCCCGGCCGGCGAGAGCGGCGAGGTGCTCGTACGCGGCTACAACGTCATGCTCGGTTATTTCGACGACCCGGCCGCGACCGCCGCGGCCGTCGATTCCGACGGCTGGCTGCACACCGGTGACGTCGGCGTGCTGCGCGCCGACGGCCTGCTGCGAATCACCGACCGGCTCAAGGACGTGCTCATCGTCGGCGGGTTCAACGTCTACCCGGCGGAGGTCGAGCAGCTGATCGCCCGGCACCCGGCTGTGTCGGAGGCGGCCGTCATCGGCGTGCCGGACGACCGGCTCGGCGAGGTCTGCCGGGCGTACGTGATCCCGCGCCGTGGGGCCGAGGTCGACGCGGCCGAGATCATCGAGTTCTGCCGGGACAGGCTGGCCAACTTCAAGGTTCCGCGCTCGGTAACGCTCGTCGCCGAGCTGCCGAGAAACGCCGCCGGCAAGGTGCTCAAGTACGTGCTGCGAGCCGAGGTGGCTGCGGGTGTCAGCGGCGGCAGCCAGGAATAGCCGCCGGGCCCGTCACGTCGTGGCCGCACCGGCCGGGAGCAAACCCCGTTCCCTTTCTGGGCGCTCGCCAGCCGAGGGTACGGTCACGCTTTGCTGGCCGCGGTCGGAACCGCGGCGCGAGCCGTTGCCGGCGGCATCGCGAAGCCGCGCAGAAACAGCGAGGTCACGTCGTCGGCGAGCTGCTGCGTCGAGTACGGCCCGTCGGGCCGGTGCCAGCGGATCGACAGCCACACCGCGTCGCGGATGAGCCGGTAGAACACCCAGGAGGGGATGTCGTGCCGGAAGCTGCCGTCAGCCACGCCGGTGTCGATGACCTGCAGCCAGGTTTGCTGGATGTCTGCGGCCGCCACCTGGATGCCGCGGAAGCCGGGCAGCTCGCGCAGGTACTGCGACTCGTTCTGGTAGATCGCGGTCGCGTGCGGCTGCTCTTCCGCGATCTCGAGTGAGGTCACGACGAGCTCATGCAGGCACGCCGCGGGATCCTTGCCGCTGGCGAGCACGACGGCATACCGCGCCCTGATGGCGTCCAGGTACCGGGCCAGCACCTCCTCGACGATGGCGTCCTTCGAGGGAAAGTGATGGTAGAGGCTACCGGAGAACACGCCGACGGCATCGGCGATGGCCCGCACCGTCGTCGCCCGCAGGCCCTTGCGGGCGACCATCTCGGCGGCGGTGGACAGGATCAGCTCGCGTCGATCCCGAGCTTCTGCCATGTGCAAGACCCTCCGGCCATGAAGGCCAGCCGCGACCGCCGCGGGGTGTTGCGCGCGTTGCGGTGGCGGCTCACCATCCTACGGCCGGGCGCCTACCAAACGCTTGCTCCGATCACGCAGGCGCTCGCCGAGGCCCGGCCCAGCGACTGTGCGCTCAGCATGGATACTTCGCGTCCTATGCGGACGCAAAGTTTCCAAGATCATGGAGTACGCGGGCAGGTGGGGCTGGCAGGGCTGGCGGCCCGGCTGACTGTGCGCAGGACGGGTCGCTACCGCGGCGGGGCCGCGTCGTCGGCGAGGTCGGCCGGACGCAACCGGAACTCCTGCAGCCGCAGGTCATGGTATTTCTCCGTGTCGCCGACCCACTCCATGCCGAGCCTGCGCACGGTGGCCGCGGCGCGTGAGTTCGCCGGCCGGACGAGCGCGATCACCTGCTCGAGGCCCTGGCCGAACGCCCAGCGGGCGACGGCCAGCCCAGCCTCGGTGGCGTAGCCATTGCCCCAGCGGGCGCGCTCGAGTTGCCAGCCCATCTCGTACTCGTCGTCGGGCGGCAGCGGCAGCAGCGTCGCGCCGCCGATCAGCCCGCCACCGTCCCTGA
>JASHQA010000300.1 GCA_030037785.1 Streptosporangiaceae bacterium | reverse complement strand
ATCACCAGCCACGACCGGTGGTTCCTCGACCGGATCGCCACGCACATCCTGGCGTGGGAAGGCGGCGCGAGCTGGTACTGGTTCGAGGGCAACTTCGATGGCTACGAGAAGAACAAGATCGACAGGCTTGGCGCCGAGGCGGCCAGGCCGCACCGCGTCACCTATCGCAGGCTGACCAGGGACTGACCCCGAGGCGGGGCGCAGAGCGTGCTGCGAGCCCAGCGCGGCGGCCGAGCGCGGCGCTCAAGCGTGGCGGCCGAGCGCGACGGCCGACCGCGACGACCGAGCGCGGTGCGTCGCCGACAGCAGAAGATCGGAGCGAAGCACCGACGATGACGGCCGACCTGCCGCTGTCTGAGCCCGGCCCTGGCGTCCGCCGCGCTGGTGCGGCCGACCTGCCGGAGCGCGCCCAGGTGGTCGTCGTGGGCGGTGGCATCATCGGAACCTCGGTCAGCTACCACCTGGCGCACCTCGGGGTCGACGTCGTGCTGCTCGAGCGCGACCGGCTGACCTCCGGTACCACCTGGCACGCGGCCGGGCTCATGGCGACTTTCGGGTCGACCTCGTACACCTCGACCGAGCTGCGGATGTACACCAGGGATCTGTACCTGCGGCTGGAAGCCGAGACGGGCCTCGCGACCGGCATGCGGCAGGTCGGCCTCATAGACCTGGCGACCGAGCCGGGCCGCCTGGAGGAGTATCGGCGCGTTGCGGCGTTCAACCGGCACTGTGGGGTCGACGTGCACGAGATCTCGGCCCGCGAAGTGGCCGAGCTCTGGCCTCTCGCCCGGACCGACGACGTGCTGGCAGGCTTCTACGTCCCGGCGGACGGCCGGGTGAACCCGGTCGACGTCACCATGTCGCTCGCCAGGGGCGCCCGGCTGCAGGGCGCCAGGATCATTGAAGGCGTTCCGGTATCCGGGTTCCTGCGCAAGAACGGCGCGGTGACTGGCGTGCGCACGCCGCGGGGCGACGTCGAAGCCGAATACGTCGTCAACTGCGCGGGCATGTGGGCGCGCCAGCTCGGCGAGCGAGCCGGTGTCACGATCCCGGTCCAGGCCGCCGAGCACTACTACCTGCTCACCGAGCCGATCGACGGAGTCAGCCGGGACTGGCCGGTGCTGGAGGACCCGGCCAACTACGGCTACTTCCGCGAGGAGGGCGGCGGCCTGATGCTCGGCTTGTTCGAGCCGGTCTGCGCGCCGTGGCGAGTGGACGGCATTCCGCCGGACTTTTCCTTCGGCCAGCTGCCGCCGGACTGGGACCGGATGGCCCCGTTCCTTGACCAAGCGATGTCCAGGATCCCGATTTCGGCCACGGCTGGCATCCGCACGTTCTTCTGCGGGCCAGAGAGCTTCACACCAGACCTGGCTCCGGTCGTCGGCGAGGCCCCGGAGCTGAAAAACTACTTCGTCGCGGCCGGACTCAACTCGATCGGCATCCTCACCGGCGGCGGTCTCGGTCGGCTTGTTGCGCACTGGATCGTGGCCGGCCGTCCGGACGTCGACGTCACCGGGATCAACATCGACCGGCTGCACGCCTACCAGGCGACGCCGGCGTACCGGGCGACGCGAACTACCGAGTCGCTCGGCCTGGTATACGCGACTCACTACCCGGGCCGGTCCATGCGCACCGCGCGCGGCGCGCGGCTGTCGCCGGTCCACCACCGGCTGGCCGCGCAGCACGCCGCGTTCCGGGACGTGAGCGGCTGGGAAGGCGCTGACTGGTACGTGCCCGACGCAGCGGGCCAGGCGGGCGCCGACGCGGCGGATCGGTCCGGGCCGGACGCGGCGGATCGGTCCGGGTCGGACGCCACGGACCGGGCCGGGCCCGACGCGGCTAGCCCGGCGGCCGAGCTGTCCTGGGGCCGCCAGGCCTGGTACCGCCACTGGGAGGCCGAGCACCGCGCTTGCCGGAACGGCGTGGTCCTCATGGACATGTCCTTCATGGCGAAGTTCGCGGTGCAGGGCCGTGACGCCGGTTGCGAGCTGGACCGGCTGTCCGCGGGCCGGGTCGATGGCGAGCCCGGCCGGGTCACGTATACCCAGTGGCTCAACGATGACGGCCGAATCGAGGCCGACCTCACCGTGACCAAGCTCGCGGACGACGAGTTCTACGTTGTGGCGTCTGACACCGCGCACCGGCACGCGCTCACCTGGATGCGGCGGCAGTTCGACACCCGCGACGCGCGGGCGAGCGCGACGGACGTCACCTCCGCGCACGCGCTGCTCAGCATCCAGGGTCCGCACTCGCGCGCCCTGCTGGCGGCGGTCACCAGCGCGGATGTCAGCGGCGCAGCCTTCGGCTATCGCGTGGCCCGCTACATCGACATCGGCCTGGCGCGAGTGCTCTGCATCCGGATCAGCTACGTCGGCGAGCTCGGCTACGAGCTGCACATCCCGGCCGAGCAGTCGGTGCACGTGTATGACCGGCTGGTCGAGGCGGGCCACGGACTGGGCCTTCGCCCCGCCGGGCTGAGGGCCCTCGGCAGCCTGCGGCTCGAGAAGGCCTACCGGGACTACGGGCATGACATCGACAACACCGACACCGTGGTCGAGGCCGGCCTCAGCTTCGCGGTCGCGCTGGACAAGCCGGGCGGCTTCGTCGGCCGGGACGCGGTCGCGGCACAACTGGCGGCCGGGACTCCGGGTCGGACGCTGGTCCAGGTGCTGCTCACCGACCCCGAACCGCTGCTGTTTCACGCCGAGGTCGTGCGCAGGGACGGCGCGGAGGTGGGCTACATCCGGTCGGCGTCCTACGGCTGGACGCTGGGCGGTGCCGTCGGCCTGGCCATGGTCGAGGCC
>JASHQA010000299.1 GCA_030037785.1 Streptosporangiaceae bacterium | reverse complement strand
TGGCCACGAGGCCGGCCGCAGCACCCCGCTCTCGTCCCTGACCAGTGGCGAGACAAGCCGGTCCGGCTGGGTGGCGTAGGTGAACGCCCACCGGCCCTTGTCGCAGTTCCACTCCTCGTTCACCGCGGGGTCGTCCCCGGCGAGCCGGCGCGTGACCGCGCCCCGCCGGTGATCGGTGCGCTGCCGGCAGCCGGCCGCGCAGTGCTCGCACACGCTGGGCGTCGACACCAGGTCATAGGGCCGGGCGCGGAACCGGTAGGTGGCGCCGGTGAGCGCGCCGACCGGGCAGATCTGCACCGTGTTGCCGGAGAAGTAGGAGTCGAACGGCACGCCCTCGGCCACGCCCACTTCCTGGTGCGGGCCGCGTTCCAGCAGGTCGATGAGCGGGTCGCCGGCGATCTGCTCGGCGAACCTGGTGCAGCGAGCGCAGGAGATGCACCGCTCCCGATCGAGCAGCACCTGGGCGGACAGCGCAATGGGCTTGGCCCAGGTGCGCTTCGTTCCGGTAAATCTTGTCTCGCCCTGGCCGTTGGACATGGCCTGGTTCTGCAGCGGGCACTCGCCGCCCTTGTCGCACATCGGGCAGTCCAGCGGGTGGTTGACCAGCAGGAATTCCATGGTGCCGCGCTGGGCCTTCTCCGCGACGGGCGACGTGAGCTGGGTGCGTACCACCATGCCGTCGGTGCACACCGTGGTGCACGAGGCCGGCGGCTTCGGCTGCCCCTCGACCTGGACCAGGCACTGACGACAGGCTCCCACGGGGTCGAGCAGCGGGTGGTCACAGAACCGCGGGACCTGGATGCCGAGCATCTCAGCCGCCCGGATGATCAGCGTGCCCTTGGGCACGGTGATCTCGAAGCCGTCGATGGTCACCCGCACGCCGTCCGGCGGCCGGGCCACCTCGCCCCCGGTGGTCGAAGGAGTCTGCACGGTCATCGGGTCGGCTCCGGCGCGAAGAGAGTGGAGGCGGCTGGGTCGAAGGGGCAGCCGCCGTGCTTGCGGTGCTCGAGGTACTCGTCCCTGAAGTACTTGATCGACGACACGGCCGGGCTGACCGCGGTGTCGCCGAACGGGCAGAACGCCCGGCCCACGATGTTGTCGCTGATGTCGAGCAGCTTGTCCAGGTCGTCGTCGCTGCCTGCACCGCGTTCCAGGTCGGCGAGGAGCTGCACCATCCAGTAGGTTCCCTCCCGGCATGGCGTGCACTTGCCGCACGACTCGTGCCGGTAGAACTCGGTCCACCGGAGCGCGACGCGGACCACGCAGGTGGTCTCGTCGAAGATCTGCAGCCCGCGGGTGCCCAGCATCGTCCCCGCTGCCGCGGTGCCCTCGAAGTCGAGCGGCACGTCGATGTGCTCGTCGGTGAGGATCGGCGTGGACGACCCGCCGGGGGTCCAGAACTTCAGCCGGCGCCCGGCGCGCACCCCGCCCGCCAGGTCGAGCAGTTCGCGAAGCGTGACCCCGAGCGGCGCCTCGTACTGGCCGGGCGTCGTGACGTGGCCAGACAGGGAGAAGATGCCGAACCCCTTGGACCGCTCGGTGCCGAGCGCGGCGAAGTCGCTCGCGCCGTTGGCCACGATGAACGGCACGCTCGCGATGGACTCCACGTTGTTGACCACGGTCGGGCACGCGTACAGGCCCGCGATGGCCGGGAACGGCGGCTTGAGCCGCGGCTGGCCGCGCCTGCCCTCGAGCGACTCCAGCAGCGCTGTTTCCTCGCCGCACTCGTACGCCCCGGCCCCCGCGTGCACCACGATGTCCAGGTCGAAGCCAGAGCCGAGGATGTTCGTGCCGAGATAGCCAGCCTGGTACGCCTCGGCGACCGCGTGATGCAGCCGGCGGACCACGTGCAGCACCTCGCCGCGCACGTAGATGAACGCCCGGTTGGCCCTGATCGCGTACGAGGCGATGATCGCGCCCTCGACCAGCACGTGCGGGTTGGCCAGCATCAGCGGCATGTCCTTGCACGTGCCAGGCTCGGACTCGTCGGCGTTCACCACGAGGTAGTGCGGCTTGCCGTCGCCCTGCGGGATGAAGCCCCACTTGTTGCCGGTGGGGAAGCCTGCGCCGCCCCGGCCGCGCAGGCCGGAGTCCTTCACGGTCTGGATGACCTGGTCGGGCTGCATGGCCAGGGCCTTCGGCAGCGCGCGGTACCCGCCGTGGCGGCGGTAGGTCTCGAGCTCGAACGAGGTCGGGTCGTCCCAGTGCGCGGTCAGTGCCGGGGTCAGGATCGTACTCATGCGCTCGGCTCCCAGCCCTGCTCCCTGGCGAGGTGAAGGCCGGCCAGGGTTGGCTCACCCGCGGTGTGGCCGCCAGCCGCCTGGTCGTCGGGGAAGCCAGCCAGGATCTGCGCCGTCTGCTTCCACGTGCAGAGCCGGGGGGCGCCGCGACTGGGCGCCACGTCGGCGCCCGAGCGCAGCGTGTCCACCAGGTCCCTGGTCTTCGCCGGGGTCATGTTGTCGAAGAACTCCCAGTTCACCATCACCACGGGCGCGTAGTCGCAGGCCGCGTTGCACTCCACGTGCTCGTAGCTGACCTTGCCGTCCGGGGTTGGCTCGTCGACGTCGACGCCGAGGTGCTCGGCGAGGTCGGCGAGGATGGCGTCGCCGCCCATCACCGCGCACAGCGCGTTGGTGCACACCCCGAGGTGGTACTCGCCCACCGGCTTGCGCTTGTACATGGTGTAGTAGGACAGCACGCCGGTGACGTCGGCCTCCGACAGCCCGAGCTGCTCGGCGCAGAACGTGATGCCGTCCTCCGACACGTAGCCCTCCTCGGACTGCACCAGGTGCAGCAGCGGGAGCAGGGCAGAGCGGGCCCTCGGGTACCGGCCGACGATCTCGGCGGCCTGCGGTGCGAGCCGGGCGCGCGCCTGTTCGGTCAGCGCCATTACCTGTCCACGCCTCCCATCACGGGGTCGATGCTGGCGACCGCGGCGATCACGTCGGCCACCATGCCGCCCTCGCACATCGCGGAGACCGACTGGAGGTTCGTGAACGACGGATCGCGGAAGTGCACCCGGTACGGCCGGGTCCCGCCCTCGCTGACCGCGTGGCAGCCAAGCTCGCCCCGCGGGGACTCGATCGCCGCGTACGCCTGTCCGGCGGGGACCCGGAAGCCTTCCGTCACCAGCTTGAAGTGGTGGATGAGGGCCTCCATCGACTGGCTCATGATGTGCGCGATGTGGTCCGGCGAGTTGCCCATGCCGTCCGGCCCGAGCGCGAGCCGGGCCGGCCAGCCGATCTTGGCGTCGGCGATCATCACCGGCTCGTCGGCCTGCCTGCCGCCCGCCAGCCGGTCCAGGCACTGCCGGACGATCCGCAGCGACTGGTCGATCTCGTCCATCCGGACGATGTACCGCGCGTAGACGTCCGCGTCCGCGCGCGTCGGCACGTCGAAGTCGTAGCTCTCGTAGCCGCAGTAGGGCTGGCTCTTGCGCAGGTCCCACGGTAGGCCGGCGGCCCGCAGAATCGGGCCGGTCACACCGAGCGCCATGCAGCCCGTCACGTCCAGGCAGGCCACGTTCTTGGTCCGGGCCAGATAGACGGGCTGGGCGTCCAGCAGCGAGCGGATCTCGCTGAGCTGGCGCGGCATGACCCGCAGGAAGTCGCGCAG
Source organism: Streptosporangiaceae bacterium (assembly GCA_030037785.1). Taxonomy (GTDB): domain Bacteria; phylum Actinomycetota; class Actinomycetes; order Streptosporangiales; family Streptosporangiaceae; genus JAJYUU01. The sequence continues at coordinate 1,777 of JASHQA010000299.1, read as the reverse complement.
CCGCTCGATCGCGCCCGCGGGCAGGTCCTGGGCGACGCCGCCGGGCCGGATGTACGCGTGGTTCATCCGCAACCCGGTGATCAGCTCGAACAGGTCCAGCGTCTTTTCCCGCTCGCGCATGCCGTAGAGGAACACGGTCGTCGCGCCGAGCTCCATGCCGAACGTGCCGACCGCCATCAGGTGCGAGGAGATCCGGTTCAGCTCCATCATCAGCACCCGGATCACCGAAGCCCGCTCCGGGATCTCCGACTCGATGCCGAGCAGCTTCTCGACGGCCAGGCAGTAGACCGCCTCGTTGAACAGCGGCGCCAGATAGTCCATCCGGGTACAGAACGTCGTGCCCTGCGTCCAGGTACGGAACTCCATGTTCTTCTCGATGCCGGTGTGCAGGTACCCGATCACGGGCCGGACCTCGATGACGCTCTCGCCGTCGAGGGTCAGCACCAGCCGCAGCACCCCGTGGGTCGAGGGATGCTGCGGGCCCATGTTGACGACCAGCCGCTCCTCGCCGAGCCGGTCGTCCGCGGACGCCGCCGCGACGACCTCGTCCCAGTCCTGGCCGGCGACGTGGTACACGCGGCCCTCGTCGTAGTCGTCGCCGGAACCGACGTCGTACGGGTCCTGCTCGTAGCGGTCCTCGTCGGCGCCCGCTGCGCCTGCGGCACCCTGGGTCTGATGGTCAGCCGGGGCGGTCATTCGTACGACCTCCGCTCATCAGGTGGCGGGATGGTCGCGCCGCGGTACTCGACCGGGACGCCGCCGAGCGGGTAGTCCTTCCGCTGCGGGTGTCCGCGCCAGTCGTCGGGCATTTCGATCCTGGTCAGCGCCGGGTGACCATCGAAGACCAGGCCGAAGAAGTCCCAGGTCTCCCGCTCGTGGAAGTCGCACGTCGGGTACAGGGTCACCAGCGACGGGACGTGCGGGTCGGCGTCCGGCGCCGTGACCTCCAGCCGCACCCTGCGGTTGTGCGTGATGGACAGCAGGTGGTAGACGGCGTGCAGTTCCGTGCCGGGCTCGGTCGGGTAGTGCACGCCGGAGACGCCCAGGCACAGCTCGAATCGCAGCGTCGGATCGTCTCGCAGGCGCGCCGCGACCAGTGGCAGGTGCTCGCGACGAACGTAGAAGGTAAGGTCACCGTTCGCCACGACGACCTGTTCGACGGCCTCGCCGAAGGAGGCGCCGACGGCCGTCAGCGCGTCCGCGAGCCGGTCGGCCACCTCGTCGAAGTACGAGCCGTACGGCCGCGGGCTGGCGACCCTCGGGGGCCGACGAACCTGCAGGCCGCCGTAGCCCGAGGTGTCCCCGGTACCGGACACGCCGAACATGCCGGTCCGCACCACCGGCTCGGTCAGCCGCTCCTGACCGGCCACCACGGCGGGATCGGGCACGGCTGGCTGCTGGTTGCTCTCCGGCTCGCTCATACCGGCCGCCCGACGTGCTCGCTCACGGAGACAACCGACTGCTCTCGCCCGGCGGGCTGGTCCGCAGCCACCAGCGGGAGACGGCGCAGCCCGGCGTCCTCGAGCTCGGTGATCTGACGTTCCCTGTTGACGCCCAGCTTCATGTTCTGGATCTTGTCGTGCAGCTTCACGATCGCGTCCAGCAGCATCTCCGGCCGTGGCGGGCAGCCGGGCAGGTAGATGTCGACCGGCACGATGTGGTCGACACCCTGCACGATCGCGTAGTTGTTGAACATGCCGCCGCTGGAAGCGCAGACGCCCATCGAGATCACCCACTTGGGGTCCGGCATCTGGTCGTAGATCTGCCGCAGCACCGG
>JASHQA010000298.1 GCA_030037785.1 Streptosporangiaceae bacterium | reverse complement strand
CAGCCCGGCCTGGAATTCCGGGTCCCTGGCGACGGTGACGATCGCGCGGGCCAGATCCTCGGGCGTGACCCGCTCCAGCCGCCTGCCGTTCAGCCAGATCCCCGCCCTGGGCTCGCCGTGCAGCAGGTGCTCCGGCGTGAGAAGATCCTCGTCCGGGAGGATGCGCCCGCTCATGCCGGCGCCTGCCCGTTCAGCCCGGCCTGCGTCTCAGCGTCGGCAGCCGCCTGCTCCAGCCGGGCGTTGAACGCGGCAATCCAGGCGTCCATCGTCGCCTTGTTCCGCCCGGCCAGGTCCGCAGCCGGCGGCAGCCCGTCGTCGGCGAGCGTGGACCCCCACAGCGACAGGGACTGGGACATCAGCGGCAGGATCATCGCCCCGCACATCAGCACCCACGTCGCGTCCCCGGTCTCCATCCTCTCGACCAGGCGCCGGGCCTTCACCGAGTTGTTCGCCGCCATGTTCAGCGCGCCGACCAGCGCGCCCCGGTTGGCGTTGAAGATGTGGGCCTGGGCCGCGACCCTGACCTCGGCGCCCTTCAGCAGCTCCCCGAGCCTGCGGCGCGGCCTGCCCTTCCCCGCCGGGACGGGAATCGACCGGATGACCGGCAGCTGGTCCAGCGGCACCATCGACACCATCGACAGGCCCACCCACACGGCCTCGCTGGTCTCGGCGAGCTGCCGGGTGTAGTCACGCTCCTCGAGCTTCGGCCGGCCGAGGTCCGGGTCGCCCGGCGTCCCCGGCTTGACGACACGCGCGTCGTCGGCGGGCTTCCGCCCCGCCGCGGTCCGCTTCGGCTTGCCGTCCTTCGTCAGCCCGAACGGTGCCAGGGGCCTGCCGTCGCCGTCACGGCCGTGCGGCGCGTCCGGGTCGATGTCCGCCGGCGACGGGACCTCCCGCGGCCTGGACGGCCCTTCCATGCCCGCGGCGAAAATGTCGCCGATCGGCACGGCCGACGGGTCCAGCTCCCTCACCGCTGGCATCAGGCCGCCGCCACGCGCCGGCCGCGGACCGCCATCACCAGCGCCGCCACCGCGACCAGCAGGGCAACGCACGCCACCGCCAGCGCCGTGCCCACCAGCGCCCCGGCCTTCTCAGCGCCGTCCCTGATCGCCTCGGAAATCCGGCCTCTGCCCAGCACCCGTGCCCTCCGAATCCCGCGATAACCTACGGTACCGTAACCTACGCTACCGTAGGTTACGTGGGACGGGTAATAGCAGTCGGCGAGGGCGGCAGGCCCCAGGCCCCCGTCCGCGACGACCGGTTCGGCGACGTGCTCGGCCTGGTCGTCGCGCGGAACCTCCTCGGCCGGCCCCTGCTCACCCCCCAGTGCCGCGACTTCGACCACGCCGACGAAATCCGCCGCGCCCTCTACCGGTCCGCCAAGTACTACTGCTCCTGCGGCCATTCCAGCTGCACCCGCCGCTACCGCAACTACCCGGCCGGCGGCCAGCCCGGCGGATGCCCCCACGGCGGCCAGCGCATATCCGCCCGCGCCGACGTCGTCAAAGACGCGGACGGCAGGTACTACGTCCAGGTCACATTCCGGGACAAGACCGCCGCCATGCAGGCGATCGTCGACAAGTACGGCCCCGACCCCGATAACTGGCCCTACAACCCCTGGGCCAGGAGAATCCGGAAGGACGACTGATGGCAATCTGCGATCTCGGCCACGAGCACCCCGACCCGGTCGAAGTGCCGGTCCCCGTCCCCGTCGACCCCGGCCCCAACGAGAACGACGTCCGCATCGAGGAAATCCGCTCCGCCACCGAAGTGCAGCTCGCCGAGGTCCGCGCCGACGAGCGGATCGTCGAGATGTCCGCCGAGATGGAGCGGATGCGCGGCGAGCTCGACGGAATGCGCGAGACCCTGGCCCTCCTCTCCCCGCCGGCGCCGGAACCCCAGCCGGAGCCGGTCGTAATCCCGGTCACGCCCCCTCCGGGCGGCGCAGACGGCGGGGACTCGCTCCCCGACGTCCCGAAGCCGCCGAAAAGCCGGTCAGGGAAGTCCGGATGGTTCAGCGGATACCGCTGAGAAACCCGATTCAGACATCTATGCGCATATACGGGCAGTTGGCTGAACTTCAGTGCGCAACTTGCGCCGACTTGACCATTAATGTCCGATTCAGCGGGAGGGGGTCGTGAGGGTCGCGTGGCTGGGGCCGCCGCCGTGGGCAGCGTCCGGTTACGGGGTGCAGACCAGGCTTTTCACCCGCTGGCTCGCCGGGCGGGGTCATGAGGTCGCGGTGCTGGCGTATGCGGGCTGTCACCGCCCGGAGGTGTACGAGGGGGTGCAGATCCTGCCCGCCGGGATGCGGCCGTACGGCAACGGCGTGTTCCCGCACCTGGTGCGGGAGTGGCGGGCTGACGCGCTGGTGCTGATGTGCGACTTGTGGCCGGTTGAGCCCGGCCAGCTGGCCCGCGTGGACTGCCCGGTGTACCCGTGGGTGCCGGTCGACGCCGATCCGCTGGGCGTGATGGACAAGGCGTGGCTGGAGTCGGCGAAAGGCGACGTGCGCCTGGTCGCGATGAGCCAGTTCGGCGCGCGGGTGCTCGAGGAGGGCGGCTGGCCGGTCGCGGCGGTCATCCCGCATTCGGCCAGGCCGGAGATGGGCACGGCTGACGGTGCCGGGTGGCGGCGCGACAACGGCCTGTCCGCGGACCAGTTCCTGTTCGTCAAGGTCGGCGTCAATGACGACAAGCTGGACCGGAAGGCGTTCGCGGCGACGCTGCTGGCGTTCCAGCGTCATGCCCGTAAGCACCGGGACTCGTGGCTGTACGTGCACACCGAGGCGCAGCACCCGTCCGGGATCAACCTCGCCTACATGTGCCAGCAGCTCGGGCTGACCGGGCGGGTGCGGTTCCCCGAGGAGTGGCGGCGCACCGCGGACCTGTACGGCGACGGGTGGATGGCGGGGATGCACGCCGCCGCGGACTGCTTCGCCGGCGCGTCGGCTGCGGAGGGGTTCGGGATCGGGGCGATCGAGTCGCTGGCGTGCGGCCGGCCGGTGATCCTCACGCGCGGGTCGGCGATGACGGAACTGGCCGGCCCGGCGTACTCACGGCTGGTCGGCGGGGAGCCGAAATGGGCCCACCACCATCACTCCTGGTGGGTGTCCCCGTCGGTGACCGAGCTGGCCGCGGCGATGGACTCGATGCACGGGCAGGCCCGGCAGATGCGCCCGGCAGCCCTGCGCGCGGCCGGGCGGTGGCAGCTCGACGTCGTGGCACCGCTGTGGGAGAAGCTGCTCACCGGGGGCCTGTGATGCGGGGCAGTCACGGATGCGGCCTGTGCACGGGCATGGCCCGGCGCCGGCACCCGGTCGAGACCTGCGCCGGGTGCAGGCGCCCGTTCTGCCGCCGTCACGGCGGGTGGGACGGTGAGCGGTTCGTCTGCAACGGGTGCGCGGGGCCGGGAGCGGTGCTGATCCGGGCAGCCGGGGGCCGGTGACCTGCGATGCCGGCGGACTGGCCGTCGCGTGAGCGGCTGGAGGATCTGGCCGGGTGGGCGGCCAGGACTCACTGGTCGCGGCTGCTGGCCTACGAGGACCGGTGGCAGGCTGCGTGGGACGGGCTGACTGAGGCTGTCATCGAGGGTGACCCGGATCTGCACGGCGCCGCGCTGCGGGGCATCAGCGGCGCGGTGAACCGGGAACTGTCGGCGCACGGGCTGACCCGGGCGCGCGGGCCGGCGCCCCGGTACGCCGCGTACTGGCATGTCAGGGACGCGCCGCCCGCATTCGAGGCCGTGGAGGAGACGATGACGCTGGCCGCGGTGCTGGCCGCGATGCGGCCGGGCGACCGGGCGGCACTGCGCGCACTGGCGGACGCGGACGGCGAACTGGGCGCCGCCGCGGAGACGTACGGGCTCGCGCTGGGGTCGTACCGGGTCCGGGTGTGCATAGCCCGGCAGCGGGCCCGTGACCTGTGGTTCGCGCCGGAGTCGCCGCCGCGGCGGCTGTGGAAACGCGGCAGGGCCGGGCGTCGTTAGCTGAGCCGGGCGTCATGCGATCGCCTCCAGCACGCGGCCGATCGTGCCGTCCCGCAGCTGGGCAGGCCGCCACACATGCACCTGGTAGGGCTCGCACGCCTCGCCCGGACCTGGGTGCGTGCCGCGGCCGAGGGTCCACAGCCACAGATCCTGCGGAGCCGACGTCTCGCCATCCTCTGTCTTGAGTTCGGCGATGATCAGGCCGCGGCGGCCCGCGATGATCAGGTCGGGCAGGCCGCGCGGGCCGCAGCATCGGCGCGCGTCGGCGCACCAGTGCCACAGCAGCTTGTGCCGGTCGGCCAGCTCGCACACCGCCGACCGCAGATCCGCCTCAGTCACGGGGAAACCCCGGACTGGTCCGGGGAAACCCCGGTCGAGGCCGCGGTGGTGGCGTGGCTGGTGCTGGCCGTGCCTGCGAAGGCGGGTAGGTTTTGCCGTCGAGACCGAGGCTGCTACTGCTGGTAACCGGGATGGTTACGCGCTGTGTGTCAGGTGTCTCATTTCCCCGTGGTTCTGCGACACCTGAGAGGTCGCGCCGCACGCTGTCTTTGCTCTGGCCTGTTGCTGCTGCGATGGCGCGGAGGCTGAGGCCGGCTTCACGCAGAGAGTGACGGCATCTCACGGCCTGGTGGTGTTAAGGACGCTAACACCGTCACCCTGCCGGACGCCAAGCGCCTCCAGCAGATCCGCCGCAGCCGCCTGCGCCGCCGGCCAGTCCACCTGATCAGCGACCACACCATCAGATCGAATCGAGTGGTCGGCGATCACAGCCCAGCACGCGTCAACCGGCGTGTACTTGCTCGTCAAGGGAACCTCCGTGAATTGGGGCCAACGTTGGGGCCAACACCGCAGTTGGCCTCGCAGCCGATCGAGTCAACCGGCCACCCGCAGGCAGGACAGTTCAGAGAACGATGATCTTGAACCGCGTCCTCCTCTTCCTCCCTCTCGATGCCTCTCGGGAGAAACTGGCCTTTGACCTGCGGCGTTGCACCCGTTGGTTGCACCCGATCGGGTGCAACGGCGGCAGGTTCGGTTGCACCCGTTCGGACGTGAACCCGGCCAGTGCAGTGACACTGCTCGCCCGCCTGGAGCGAGTAGCTCGGCGACTTGCGTGGCCCGGTCCGGCCGCTGCGCTTCAGCCAGTCGTGCAGCTCCAGGTGACTCACCGCGTAGGCGACCTGCCGCTGCGACAGGCTCGCCAGGCGGCCGATTTTCTCCCGTGTCGGCGTGCGCTTGGCGGGCAGGTCGGCGGTCACGTAGTCGGAGTGCTTGAGGAACTGGTGGTACACGGCCTTGTCCGATGCGGTCAGGTTCGACGCGTCGATGGCGCGATCCAGCTCGTGCCACCGGTCGAGGGGCTTGGGCATCTAGCACTTAGGCGTCGATACCAAGTGCAAGGGATGTGGTGTCGTCCGCGATGGCGTGCTCGATGGCGTCGGCCTGGGCGCGCAGGCGCCGGGCTCTGGCGGCGTTGGCGGACATTTCGAGGAGTTTTGCTCGTTCGAGCATGTCGGCTCGGCGGTTCAGGTCGGCCTGGTCCTGGATGCCGGTGACTTCTGCGATCTTGTCGATCAGCTTCTGCCTTTGGGCGGCGCGGGCCCTGGCCATCGCTGCGTCGTTGTCCCTGAATGCCGCGGAGCGGAGGCCGGCGATCTGGCCGTTGAGCACCTTGCGGGGGTCCTTGTCCGACGTCTGTGCCATGCTGGGGCTGCCTTCCTGGTTGAAGGTGCCCCCGGCCGGCTTGTCCTGTCAGACCCGGCACGGGGGCTTAATTACACCCGTGTAATTAAGGGCTGCTGTTCACAGGATAAGGCAGGCTTCCGCGCAGATACAAATGGCGTGTCAGGGTACTTGATAATCGTGTGAGAAACGCCGTTAACAGTAGTCGTGTAATAGGTACGATGTTATTTCAGAGCCGGTCGCCGGGCGAAAGCCGGGCGTGCGCCTCGCGGGCCCGCTCAGCGGCCAGGTCGCCCGCGTAAATGTCGATCATCGCCCGCGTCCGCCAGCCCGTGATCTGCATCAGGTCGAACTCGGTGCCGCCCGCATCGAGCCATGACCGGGCGAACGTGCGGCGGAACGCGTGCGGGCGCAGGCCCGGCAGGCCGGCCATCTTCCCCCGCCGGGTGAGCATCGCCTGGATGCCGGACACTCCGAGCCGCGCCGTGTCGTGGCCCTTGACGCCGAGCCACAGCCACTCCGACCGTGCCTGCGGGTGACGGGCCCGGGCCCGCACGTACCGGTCCAGTGCGCCGGCCGTCTTCGCGCCGAACGGCAGGATCAGCTCATCGCCGCCCTTGAGCACGATCTTGGCGGTCCGGCGGGGCAGGCTCAGGTCGGCGGCGAGCATCGACGCCAGGCCGCCGACCCGGCAGCCGGTGTCGATGAGCAGGCGGACGATCGCGGCGTCGCGGCGGGCCTCGAAGTCGTTGCCCTCGCACGCTTTCAGCAGCGCGGCCAGCTGGTCGCCCATCAGCGCGGGCTTGACCTTGCGGGGCACGTGAGGCTCGGCGACGCGGCGCATCGGGTTCGGGCTGGTGCGCTCTCCCTCGGCCTCCAGCCAGTTGAAGAAGACGCGCATGTTCCGGTACTGGTGGGCGGCCGACACCGCGGACGTCCGGTCAATCTCGGCCTTCAGGAATGCCTGCAAGTCGGCGGCGTCGACATGCTCGGCGTCGGCGGGCCGGCCTTCCTTCTCCAGCCACTCTGCTAGCTTGGTCAGCGTGCCCAGGTACGCGGTCACCGTCCGTGAGGCTTTGCCGGCGGCGTCGAGGGATAGCTGCCATGACGGGGCGAGTTCGGCGAGCATTGCGCCGCGCGCAGTCTTCCGCCGTGGTGCCATCCGTTTTACCCCATATGCCGGAATTTATAATCAGATCGCTGGACGTCCTGTGAACCTGACTGCTACTATAGCGGCACGCCAGCAAAACCGCTGGTCAGACAACTGAAATCGGGCGCTCGTAGCTCAACGGATAGAGCATCTGACTACGGATCAGAAGGTTGGGGGTTCGAGTCCCTCCGAGCGCGCCAGCAGAGCGCGCCAGCTGGGAATGTCGCGGCCAACCGGTGCACGAGTCAGGCCCGAGCCATTTTCGGTGCGACTAAGACATCCGTTTTGTCCTGCGGGCGGCAGCGAGTCAGGGGTTGCCAGTGATCACCGCCGCGAGTAACTATTAGGCCGGCTCTGTGACGTGCTGCTCAGCGCGGCGGCCCGCTCTGGTGAGTGAGGTGACGTGACTGTTTACGCCTACAAGATGCGGCACCAGGGCAATTTCGTGACCCGCTCGATGGCCGACCCCTGGTATGACCTAACGGCCGACACCGAGGACGAGCTGCACGCATTCGCCGCACAGCTCGGTCTCCCTCGCCAGGGGTTCCAGCCAGGCCCGCTGGTCGGGGTGCAGCAGGTGTCGGTCTCCTGGCACTACACCGTCACCGCCGGCGAGCGTGATCGCGCTATTGCCCTGGGAGCGCGAGCGATCACGCCTGCGGAGGTCACCAAGATCGAACAGCAGCGGGCGGCCATGCTCGGGGTTACCTGCCCAAGCCAGGACTTATCGGTACAAATGCCCTAATTGTGCGTCCTGAGGGCCGAGCAAGCTGGGTGTCGGGGCCGCTTGGACTCCCACGAACCTCCTCGAGACGGTCGCGCTCGGCGGTCGCCTCGAAGCCGATCACGTGGCCCGTGACGGGAGGGCGTGACCCGTGACGGGAGGGCGACGGCTCGGCGGAAGGCTGTCGCCAGTCAGCGAATTCCAGCTCAACGCGCGCTGACGCCTGGATGTGCGGTGGTGCTAGCCGCCAGCCTGTCGTCAGCCGCGCTCGCGCTCAGCTTCCACGTGGCCGGGTAGTCGGCAGCCCGAAGCTCTGCTATCAACGCCTTCTGCTGCAGCGTCATGGTCCCGTTCTCCTTGCTGCGATCTCCCCGCGCGACTCGGCGGCCAGGGCTAGGTGCCGCCACCGGAAGCCGTCGAGGAAGTCAATCCATGTGCTGGACGGTAACCCTCGTTGCTGGAGGATCTCTGAAAGATCGCTGGGTGCCTGCGCAGTCCTGCGGCTCGTCGCTCGCGATCACCGGTTGCGGCCAGTGTGCCTGGCGAGGCCGGTGTGTCCAGTGATTCGTAACCAACAGATGGTCAAGATCAGCATATATACGACGGCGGAGGACTATTCTGAGCGCCTGGTCCATTCTCCCGGTCAGCCCCGATCGGGACCCCCTCTGGCCGTCAGTGTCGTTCGGGCTGTCCTGGGAGAGCAGTGCGGTGAACTTCGTGCCTTATGACCGCCCGGTGCGAGCGGCGTTCATCGGCCTGGGCCGGATCTACGACCTCAACGTGCGCGGCTACCGCGACAACCCCGACGTGGACGTCGTCGCACTCGTCGACCCAAGCCAGGAACGGCGCGAGCAGCGCACGGCTGACTGGCCCGGCGCTCGTACCTTCGCGTCCGCCGCGGAGCTGGCGGCAAGTGGCATCGAGGTCGACGCGGCTGAAGTACTGTTGCCGATTCCGTTGCACGCCGAGAGCGTGGTCGAAATGCTCGGTTTCGGCTGGCACGTCAACATGCAGAAGCCGATGTGCAATGACCTGCTGGATGCCGATCGGATGCTGGATGCGGCCAAGGCCAACGACCGAGTCCTGCGCGTGATGGAGAACTACCTGTTCTACGAACCCCTGCGCAGGCTCAAGCACGCAGTTGAGACCGGAGAGATTGGCGAGGTCTGCGGCTACCACATGAAGATGGTCGGAACCGGTCGGGGCGGCTGGGACGTGCCGTTGAGCAGCTTCGCCTGGCAGCTGGACCAGATGAAACGCGGTCGCGGCATCCTTGTGTTCGACGACGGCTGGCACAAGCTCGCAACGGCGCTGTGGCTGTTCGGCCCGGTTCGGGAAGTCCGAGCCTGGATCGGGAATCTCGTGCTCGGACCGGACGTAGACCTCGACGCGCCCAGCACGATCATGTGGGAGCACGAGAATGGTGTGCGTGGTGTGTGGGACATCACTCTCGCGCCTGACATGTACCTGCGATCCGACTACTACACCAACGACGAGCGCTGGGAGATAACGGGAAACAAGGGGTTCGCGCGGGTCAATCGCTGCACCGGTCGCGGCATCCAGCAGCCCAGCCTCGAGGTCTACGCTGACGGGGAGATGCGCAGCTATCACGCGCTCGACGACGACTGGGCGAGCAGTTTTCGCGACTCCGGCCGTCACTGGCTGCGCTGGCTGCACACCGGCGACGGCCCGTTGCTGTGGAGCGGCGAAGAGGCTGTCGATGTGCTCAGATTCGCGCTCGCGGCGTACGCGAGCAGCGCTGCCGGAAGCGCCGGCGTACACCCCAGGTACGTCACGTAGACACCCGGAGCTTTCGGCCGCGCCTGTTCACGAGCCGTCGATCAGCAGTGGGGCCAGGCCGTGGTCAGCGGTCGCCGGCGCTGTCACCCCAAGGACACCCCGCTCTTGTCCAAGGTCCAGGTCAACGCCGACGACCGCCGACTTGTTGATTGACGCGAAGCGGGCCGTGCAGGTTGACACAGCTCGGCACGTCCGCTCGACGAGGCGGGGATTGGGGAGCCTGACGACTCCAGGTTGAGCCGTCGCACACCCGCCGTGGGCAGAGACCGGGCAGCAGTGCCCCGCTAACACCGCTGCCCGGCCGTCTTTGTGCTGGTTCGCCTCAGCTCACGGCCACCAGCTCTGTCTTGAGGAGCTGCGCTATGAGATCCGCGTCCTAAGCCGGGCCCGCCGCTGCCAGCGGCTCCGGGCTGGTGTCGTCGAGGCGTCGCCTCTGTAAGGAGGGTCCAGTGCGGTGCCACCGCGGGTCTGTCAGCAGGCTGACACCAGTCCTGTCAGCCTGACGACACCCGCCGGTGAGCATTCCTGACCGGCATGATGCCGCGCCAGAACAGGCATGCCCGGGGGCACTGGCCGCCGGGTGGTGACACTTTGCGCTACGTGGGCCTGCCGCCGGATTGCTCTAGCCCTGCCGTGGCCCGCTGCGTATTGTCTCAGGACAAGGAGAATGCCGGTAACGAGATCGTCACGTTCCTGGCTGCTAGATATCCCTAATCCGGAGCTGATTTGTGGCTGTGCAGCGTTGCCCGAGCTGCGGTGAGGACAACCCTGAGAAGTTCCGGCTCTGTGGGTACTGCGGCGCGCAGCTTGCGCCTACCGCAGCGCCGGCCGAGGAGGTCCGCAAGACCGTCACCGTTGTCTTCTGTGACCTGAAGGACTCGACGAGCCTCGGGGAGAAACTCGATAGCGAGGCGCTACGGGAGGTTCTGAACGTCTATTTCGGCGCCATGAGCCAGGCGCTTGTGCGGCACGGCGGGACCGTCGAGAAGTACATCGGCGACGCCATTATGGCGGTATTCGGATTGCCGAAGCTGCACGAGGACGACGCCCTTCGCGCGGTGAAAGCCGCGCTCGAGATGAACGCGACGCTCCAGGACCTGAACGTCCGGCTGGTCGACACGTGGGGTGTCAGCCTCCAGAACAGGACGGGTATCAACACCGGCGAAGTTGTCGCTGGCGACGTGCACGCCGGACAGCGGCTGGTCTCCGGGGACACGGTCAACGTGGCCGCCCGGTTCGAGCAAGCGGCACCCGCTGGTCAGGTTCTCATCGGGGAGACGACGTTTCGCCTGGTGAAGGACCTCGTCACGGTCGAGCCGATGGAACCGCTCGAGCTGAAGGGCAAGGCTGAGCGGGTTGCTGCGTACCGGGTGACCGGCGTCAGTCGCGGTGAGGCGATCCCCCGCCGGATCGACCTCCCCGTCGTCGGCAGGAACGAGGAGTTCACCCGCTTGCTCGACGCGTTCGAGCGCGCGGTCGGCACTCCGCAGTGCGAGGTCGTGACGGTGCTCGGCCAGGCCGGGCTCGGCAAGTCACGGCTCGTCGAGGAGTTTGCCCGACAGGTGGACGATCGAGCGCAGGTGCTGCGGGGCAGGTGCTTGTCCTACGGCGAAGGCATCACCTTCTGGCCGCTGGCGGAGGCCCTGCGCACCGCCGCGGGAATCCTGCCCGACGATCCGCGCGAGGAGGCGCGAGCCAAGCTCTGGGCGCTGGTCGGCGCTGAGCACGAGGACGTGGCCGTCCGCGTTGGCTCACTCATGGGCATCTCGCCAGCCAACTGCGGCAAGGACGAGCTGTTCTGGAGCGTCCGCGCTGTCCTGGAGACCATCGCAGCGCGCAGGCCGCTCGTGCTGATCTTCGACGACATTCACTGGGCCGAGCAGATCTTCCTGGATCTCGTCGAGCACATCGCCGACGGCGCCCGGTCCGCTCCCGTGCTGGTGCTGTGTGCCGCCCGGCACGAACTGCTGGAAGAGCGACCCGAGTTCATGGCGGGACGGCACTACGCCGGGCAGATTGAGCTGAGGGAGCTCTCGCGCACCGATGCAGCCCTGGTGCTCGGGAACCTCGCGGCTGACCTGCACCTGCCGGGGCGGCTGCAGAACCGGATCCTTTCTGTCGCCGACGGCAATCCGCTCTTCGTCGAGCAGATGATTTCCATGCTCGGCGACACCGGGGTGATCGAGGAGCAGGGCGTTGGCCGCTGGTTCGTCGGCAGTGACGACGACATCATCGTGCCGCCTACGGTGTCTTCTCTGCTCGCGTCCCGGCTCGACCACCTGCTGCCGGCCGAACTCGGGATCGTCGAGCGCGCCGCGGTGATCGGGCTGGACTTCCAGCCGGCCGCCGTCGCCGCGCTCGCGCCGCCGGGAGGCGGAACGGCGGATCTGGCTCAACCGCTCTCGGCGCTGTGCGGAAAGCGCCTGATCAGGAAAGCCGAGGGCGGTCTCGGCGGGGAGGACTACCGGTTCAACAACCTTCTCGTTCGCGATGCCGCCTACGACCGACTGCTCAAGCGCACCCGCGCCCGCTTGCATCAGCGATTCGCCGACTGGCTGCTCGAGTTTTCCGGGTCACGGCTGACGGAGGTGGAGGAGATCGTCGGATACCACCTAGAGCAGTCGTTCCGGTTCCGAGCGGAGCTCGGGCCGCTCGACGAAGAGTCCCTGACAGTCGGCGACCGCGCCGCGCGCCACCTCGGCGCGGCGGGACTGCGTGCCTTCGATCGTGAGGACATGCCCGCGGCCGCGAGCCTGCTGCGCCGGGCCGCGGACCTGTTCGGTGCCGGTCACCCGGACCGGCCCTGGCTGCTGCTCCGGGCGGGCGACGCTCTCTGCGAGGTCGGCGAGCTTGGCGCCGCCCGGCAGACACTCGAGGAAGCGCGTTCGGGCGCAGCGCTGGCCGGAAACGACGCGATAGCCAGAGCGGCAGATCTGGCAGCGCTGCATCTTCGCTACACCACCGACGCCGCGAGCGTGGACGAGCGCGTGGTCGGTCAGGTGCGAGAGATGGTTCCCGTCCTCGAGAACGCTGCCGACCACCACAGCCTCGCGCGCGCCTGGCGGCTGCTGGCGCACGCGCACGGCACGTCGAGCCAATTCGGGGCCGTGGCCGAGGCCGCTGAGCAAACGATCCGGCACGCGACGCTGGCGGGCGAGGAACTGCTCGCGCGACGGCTGACCGGCCTGCTGGCCGTGTCGGTGCTGTACGGGCCGACGCCAGCCGAGGAGGCCATCGCCTACAGCAAGGAGATACTCCTTCGGGTGGCCGAGGACAGGAAAGCCACTGCCCTCACCGAGGTACTGCTCGCTCATCTCGAGGCGATGCGTGCAAACTTCGACACGGCGCGGACTCGCTACCAGCGCAGCCGGGCGCTGCTGGAGGAATTCGGCTACCGGTTCTTGGCAGCCCTCACCTCCCTCGACTCTGCTCCCGTTGAGATGCTCGCTGGCGACCTGGCCGCGGCGGAACGCGAGCTGCGGCGGGACTATCGGACCCTCGGTGAGATGGGTGAGCGCAACTACATTTCCACGACCGCGGGCATGCTGGCGGAAGTCCTCTATCGGCGGGGTCGCTACGACGAGTCGGCGGAGTTCGCGGAAGTCTGCCGTAGCCTTGCGTCCGCCGACGACGTGGCGTCCCAGTTCCTGTGGCGCTGCGTGCGCGCGAAGCTGCTGGCCAGGGATGGCCAGCACGACGAGGCAGACACGGTGCTGGCCGAGGCCATCACGCTGATCGGCGACTCGGACTGGCTGGACTGGCAGGGCGAGGGATTCATCGATCTCGCGGAGATTCGCCGGCTTGCCGGCCGGACGGCGGAGGCTGAGGCAGCGCTCGCTCAGGCCGCAGACCGCTTCGCGGCGAAGGGCAACATCGTCTCGGCTGGCCGGGCCGCGGAGATCGCTGCGGATATGCGTGCGGCATCTCCGTGACGGACGCCCAGGTCAGCGGCGGATCGCACGCGTAGAGTCGGGTCATGCCTGCCTACATCATCGTCGAAACCGATGTCACGAACCCGGAGCAGTACGAGCAGTACAAGGCGGCGTCACCGGCCGCAATCGCAGCTGGCGGCGGCCACTTTCTCGTCCGCGGTGGCGAACTCGTCACGCTCGAGGGCGACTGGTATCCGCCGCGGCTGGTGGTGCTCGAGTTTGCAGATCTGTCGGCTGCGCGGCGCTGGTATGAGTCAGAGACCTACCAGAGCGTCAAGAAGCTGCGGGAGGGCGCGGCGAGCTTCCGGGCGGTCGCTGTCCAGGGCGTCGACTAACACCGGCCGTGCCCGCGGCGGGCGCGAACGCGGCCGGAGCCAGTCCGGTCAGGAATCGAGAAGCATCCCCTGGTTCGCCGTCGGCATACTCCTGACGAGACCGAGACCCGCGACTGAGGAGTGACCATGACCAACTCTGCTACCCAGGGCGTCAAGACGGTGCTGCACCCCGTGTCCAGCCTGGCGACGGCCAAGCCGGTGTACACCGCGCTGCTGGGCGTCGAGCCGTCCGCCGACGCGGACTACTACGTCGGCTACGACGCTGAGGGCCAGCACATCGGGCTGGTGCCGGGCGGCGGGCCGCAGGGGATGACCTCGCCGGTGGCCTACTGGCACGTCTTTGATATCGAGGCGAAGGTGGCCGAGGTGACCGCTGCCGGCGCGACCGTGAAGGACCCCGTGCGCGACGTGGGCGGCGGCCGCCTCGTTGCTACCGTCACCGATCCGGATGGCAACGTCCTCGGCTTGCTCCAGGACCGCTGAGCGCTGATGAGCCCGGCCCTGAGGACAGGCGCCCAGTCGACTGGCCTGCACGCTGAGCCCAGCCACGACGTGATCAGCGTGCACGGCGCGCGTGAGAACAACCTCAAGGACGTCAGCGTCGAGATTCCGAAGCGCCGCCTGACCGTGTTCACCGGCGTATCCGGCTCGGGCAAGAGTTCGCTGGTGTTCGACACCATCGCGGCGGAGTCGCAACGGCTCATCAACGAAACCTACAGCGCGTTCCTGCAAGGCTTCATGCCGACGCTGGCCCGGCCTGACGTCGACGTACTCGAAGGACTGACGACCGCGATCATCATCGATCAGCAGCGGGTGGGCGCTGACCTACGCTCCACGGTCGGCACCGCAACCGACGCGAACGCGATGCTGCGCATCCTCTTCAGTCGGCTCGGACGGCCGCACATCGGCTCGCCGAAGGCGTTCTCCTTCAACGTCCCCTCGATCAGCGGGGCAGGTGCGGTCGCTTTCGAACGCGGCGGCAAGACCGTGAAGGAGCGGCGGAGCTTCAGCATCACCGGCGGCATGTGCCCGCGCTGCGAAGGACGGGGCAGCGTGTCCGATATGGACCTAACGGAGCTCTTCGATGAGTCGAAGTCGCTCGCCGAGGGTGCTATTACGGTCCCCGGTTACACGCGGGGCGGCTGGAACTCGCGGCTTTACCTGGAGTCGGGCTTCGTTGACCCCAACAAGCCGATCCGCGGGTACACCAAGAAGGAGTTGCACGACTTTCTGTACCACGAGCCGGTCCGAATGAAAATCGCGGGCATCAACATGACTTACGAGGGGCTGATCCCGCGGATCCAGCGGTCGATGCTGTCGAAGGACAAGGAGGCGATGCAGCCGCACGTGCGAGATTTCGTGGAGCGCGCCGTCACCTTCACCTCTTGCCCGGAGTGCGGCGGTACCCGGCTCACGGAGGCGGCCCGGTCATCGCGGATCGCGGGGGTCAACATCGCCGCGGCGTGCAGCATGCAGATCAGCGACCTGGCTGCGTGGGTGGGATGCCTCGACGAGCCGTCGGTGGCGCCGTTGCTCGCCGCGCTCAAGCGCACTCTCGACTCGTTCATGGAGATCGGCCTGGGCTACCTGAGCCTCGACCGCCCGTCGGGCACGCTGTCGGGCGGCGAGGCGCAGCGCACCAAGATGGTCCGGCAGCTTGGATCGTCGCTGACCGACGTGACTTACGTGTTCGACGAGCCGACCAGCGGGCTGCACCCGCACGACGTCCAGCGGATGAACGGCCTCCTGCTGCGGCTGCGCGACAAGGGTAACACCGTGCTGGTCGTGGAGCACGACCCGGAGACGATCGCGATCGCCGACCACGTCGTCGACCTCGGCCCGGGAGCCGGTCGCGAGGGTGGCGAGGTGGTGTTCGAGGGCAGTGTAGACGGCCTGCGGGCCAGCGGCACCCGCACCGGCTGCCATCTCGGCGACCGGGCCACCCTCAAGGAGACGGTCCGGACGCCCACCGGAGCGCTGGAGGTCCGCGGTGCGACTGAGCACAACCTGCGCGACGTCGACGTCGACGTCCCGCTCGGGGTGCTCGTCGTGGTCACCGGCGTCGCCGGCTCGGGGAAGAGTTCCCTCGTGCAAGGCTCGGTCGCAGGCCGCGAGGGCGTGGTGTCCATCGACCAAGGCCCGATCCGTGGCTCACGGCGGAGCAACCCGGCGACATACACCGGGCTGCTCGACCCGATCCGGACTGCGTTCGCGAAGGCCAACGGCGTCAAGCCCGCGCTCTTCAGTGCCAACTCCGAGGGCGCCTGTCCCAGCTGCAATGGCGTCGGCGTCGTCTACACTGACCTGGCGATCATGGCTGGCGTCGCCACCACCTGCGAGGAGTGCGAGGGGAAGCGGTTCGACGCGTCGGTGCTTGAATACCACCTCGGCGGCCGGGACATCAGCGAAGTGCTGGCGATGTCGGTGACCGAGGCCGGGGAGTTCTTCGGCGCGGGCGAGGCGCGGACGCCGGGCGCGCACGCCATCCTCGAGCGGCTCGCGGACGTCGGGCTCGGTTACCTCAGCCTCGGCCAGCCGCTCACGACGCTCTCCGGCGGCGAGCGGCAGCGACTCAGGCTGGCCACCCGGATGGCCGAGAAGGGCGGCGTCTTCATCCTTGACGAGCCGACCGCCGGTCTCCACCTCGCCGACGTCGAGCAGTTGCTCGGCCTGCTCGACCGGCTCGTCGACGCAGGCAAGTCAGTGATCGTCATCGAGCACCACCAGGCCGTCATGGCGCATGCCGACTGGATCATCGACCTCGGTCCCGGCGCTGGCCACGACGGCGGCCGGATCGTCTTCGAAGGCACGCCCGCTGACCTCGTGGCGACCCGCTCGACCCTGACCGGCGAGCACCTTGCGGCCTACGTAGGCGCCTGACGGTTCCACGCCAGGCCGGTTGCGTCGATCAACGCTCCCGGCCGCGCTGGAGCCGGACAACGAGCGCGGGCATTTCCCTGGTGTCGCTGACGAGCCTGGCCCGGTTGACACCATCGCAGTGCCAGCCGGCAAAGGCTGCGAGGAGCCCGGCGGTGAACGGCAGGGACAGGGCGTCGGCGCGGGTGAATTGGCTGCCCCGAGCCAGCCGTCGGCCTCCGCGGCGAGCAGTTCGGGCGACGGCGATGTCAAGTGCCACCAGCGGTACGCCCCGTCCAGATACGGGTCCGCCATGCCGTCACTATCGCTTGCATCGGCCGGACTTAGCCGCACTGTAATCCGGCTGTTGCGGCACCGTGATGAAAGTGGTCAAACGTTGGCCGACAACGCCGACGCTGCGGAATCGAGGCCAACGGCCTCGGGGGTCAAACGCATGTCGGACGGCTGAGCGCCGTCCGACATGTGCACAAACAGACCATTGATTTCGCGGTGACGGTGGGCGTACCGTCTAGTCGGCATGTCGTTAACGCAGGCGCAACATCCGGTCACGGCAAGGAGGGCTGTATGACAGCTACGACCGCGGAGCCAGTCTCCCGGCAGCGGGGGGCTTTCTCTTGGCTGATTCACCGGCAGCTGGATACTTATCCGAATACCGGTCCCAGGGTGCTGTACCTGGCCATCACCGTGCTGGCCACGATCACGCTGTACTACGAGGCGTACGTCGGCGGCTCGGTGTCGACGGTGCTCCTGGCCAACCTGCACATGAGCTTCACGTTCTACGTGGCGACCACCGCAGTCGCGAACGGGATCGGCGCCTTCACCTCGCTGTTTGCCGGCCTTAGTGACAGATACGGCCGGGCGAACCTCACAGTGTTCGGGCTGCTGGTCGCGGGCGTCTTCGTGGTGTGGCTCCTGCCGATCTCCACTAACAGGTGGGAGTTCACGATCTTTGCCTTCATCGTCGGCGCGGTCGAGGGCGTTGTTCTGGTCTCTACCCCCGCGCTGATCCGGGACCTGTCGCCGCAGACAGGGCGTGCCACGGCCATGGGCTTCTGGACCAGTGGCCCGGTACTCGGCAGTCTGGTCGTCGCGATCGTCGGTTCGATCACGGTCCCCGCCGTGATCACGAACCCGCGGTTCTGGACACACGAGTACTACATCGCCGGCGTCGTCGGCATGGTGGTCTTCGTGATCGCGCTCATCGGGCTGCGCGAGCTGTCACCCGGGCTGCGCGACCAGCTGATGGTCAGCATGCGTGACCGGATCCTCATCGAGATGCGGGCCAAGGGTCTCGACATTGAGGCCGCGATGAAGAACCACTGGCGGCAGCTCATGAAGGCCGACGTCATCATCTCGGCGTTCGCGGTCTCGGTCATGCTGCTGATCTACTACGCCCTGGTCGGATTCCTGGTCATCTACGTGACCACGGTCTTCGGATACAGCGTCAAGGAGGGCGACAACCTGGGCTACTGGTGCTGGGCCTTCAACGCCGGCGCCGTCATCCTGGTTGGCATGACCTCCGACAAGTTCCGGGTGCGGAAGCCCTTCATGATCCTCGGCGGCATCGGCTCTGCGGTCGTGCTCGTGTTCTTCCTGCTGCAGTCGAAGACCGGCGGGCACCCGAGCTTCGCTTTGATCGCGGCGCTCCTTGCGGTCATGCTGTTCTTCCTCGGCGTCGCTTACACGCCGTGGATGGCGAGCTTCACCGAGACGGTGGAGGCCCGCAACCCGGCAGCGGTGGCAGCAGGGCTCGCGATCTGGGGCTGGATAATCCGGATCGTCGTGTTCGCCTCGTCGCTGGTCATTCTGGTCGTGATCACGGGTGTGACGCCCCTGATCAACGCGTCGGGATACGAGACGCAGTATCCGGCGCTGGCCTGGGCCTCCGCTAACCCCAAGGTAGTCGCCGACTACACGACGTACGCCACGGACTTCCAGTTCGCAACGGCGCATCCTGCCGTCGTCGCGACCGCGGAGAAGTACGCCACCCAGGCCGCCAACGCGGCGAAGTTCGCCCCCGAACTGGCCGTCATCGAGGCAAACGAGGCGCTGTTCCTCCAGGCTGCTGCCTACCCGAGCCCGGCTGACATCCCGGCGTCGCTGCAGGCACAGCTGCTCGCCGCGGCCGGTGGTGGCACCAAGGGTGAGCAGATTCTGGCCACGATCAGCGCGAACCAGGCGGCGATCACCGGCGTGATCTCCGCGGCACCACAGCTAGAGACGCTGGCGCCCTACAAGACCCAGCTCACCGCGCTGTCCAAGGTGCCACCGTCCGCGACCGCGGCGGTTAAGGCCAACGCGGCCGAGCTGACCGCTCTCGGCAAGGTGCCAACGTCGGTGACCTCCTACATCTCTAAGAATGTGCCAACCGCAGAGACGGAGTCGCCAGGACAGTGGCGGACCTGGTACTGGGTCTGCTTCGGCGGCATCATCTTCTTCCTGCTGTCGGTCCCGCTGCTGCGCGGCCGGTGGAGCCCGCGCGCGGCAAAGCGCGACGAGGATGAGCACGAAGCGATGGTGGCGGCGGAACTGGCCAAGCTGCAGGGCGGCACGACGTCCTGACCAGGCCGCATCACGAGGCCGACGGGCCGCTGCGACGACGCAGCGGCCCGTCGGCTCTTGCTAGTACCGCTGGTGCATCAGCGCGCGAACCGCGCGCAGCGTGTCTTCGGCGATCGCGGTCGCCCGCTCGTTCCCCGCTGCCAGCACGGCACGCAGGTAGCCGGGGTCCGCTGCTAGCTGTGCGCGGCGCGCCCGGACCGGCGCGAACTGGTCATTGACCGCCTCGATCGCTGCGGCCTTCAGCCGCGCGGCCCCGCCGTCACCGATCTGCGCCGCGATGGCCTCCGGCGTACTGGCCCGGCAGAGCGCGGTGAGCAGCAGCAGGCTGGCCACCTCAGGGCGCCGGTCCGGGTCATAGCAGACGGACCGCTCCGAGTCTGTCCTGGCCCGGCGCAGGAGCCGCGCTGTCTCGTCCGCGGTCGCCCGCAGCGGGATCGTGTTGTGCCGGCTCTTGCTCATCTTCTGGCCGTCCAGGCCGAGCAGCAGCGGCGCGCTGCTCAGCAACGCTGCTGGCTCGGGGAAGTACGCCGCGCCAGGGCTGTAGCGGTCATTGAACCGCCGCGCGATGGTCCGGGCGATCTCCAGGTGCGGTAGCTGATCGACGCCGACGGGCACCAGGTTGGCGTGACAGGACAAGATGTCGGCCGCCTGGTGGACCGGATAGGTGAACATCAGCCCGGACATCGCCGCGAGCCCGGCCGCCGCGGCTTCGTCCTTGACGGTTGGGTTGCGGCTGATCTCGGCGACGCTGACCAGGCTCAGAAACGGCAGCAGTAGCTGATTGAGCGGCGCAACCTGGCTGTGGGCGAAGATAACGGACCGATCGGGGTCGATCCCGATGGCGAGGTAGTCGGCGATCAGCCCGGTCACGATGTCGGGGAGGTCGGGCTGGACCGCGCGATCGGTCATGGCCTGGTAGTCGGCGATGAGCACGAACAGCTCGGCGCCCGCGTCCTGGAGCCGTACCCGGTTCTGCAGCGAGCCGAAGTAGTGGCCGACGTGCAGGGCGCCGGTCGGGCGGTCACCGCTCAGGATGCGGAACGCGGCCGGGTCACGGTCGATCGCCGCGGTAAGCCCGTCGCTGCGGTGCTGGGTAGCGAGCTGCGAGGGGGTGAAGGTCGTGGCGGACATCGCGGGTTGCCTCCTTGCTGGTTATCGACAGCCCGCCAGCAGGCCAGACCACGCCCGAACGCGCGTCGACGGCGCTGCCCAGCGGGCGCGCCGTCGGATGGATGCACGAACTAGCGGCCGCTCAGCGCGACCGCCACCAATAGGCTCCGTGAGTCCGGTGCACGGCATCAGCATACCGTCGCGGTGAGCGGTCAGGCACGCAGCAGATCACCGGTGGTCAGCTGACAGCCTGGCAGCAGCAGGCCCGCGGGATCCGGCCGCGTGCCGGAGAGGATCCACTCGCACAACCCCGCGAGCTGGTAACTGATCAGTGGCGGGACCGCGTCACCGATGTGCCGGTACATATTCGCGAGAGTGCCGGCGAACTGATAGTCGCGCGGGAAGCCCTGCAGAATCGACATCTCCCGGACCGTGCACAGCCGGTCTTGCTCCGGATGTGCGTAGCGGCCGTTCCCGACGTGGCTGCACTCGCGCTTGATCGTGGGAGCGGGCCGGTCCCACCACATCCGGCCGTAGATGTCGGGGTGACTACCGAGGTCGCCACGCGCCATGCGCCGGGCCATGGCTGGTGTCAGCAACGCCTCGCGGTCGGGATGGCCGACGAGATCGGCCCACCCGCCGCCGTCGCTCGGCACCGCGGCCAGCCGCCGCCGGTTCACCTCGGCCCTGAAGGCAGGGCTGACGTGCAGCGGATCGGCGGCGTCTGGCCGCCCCGCGGGCACGGACGGCAGATCCCAGATCGCGCGCCGCACATGGCAGGCCTTGGCATCGATCCGCCACCCGCGCCAGAGGGCGCGCAGCCCGCTCGGCCGCAACGGCCGCCGGGCGGCCACGATGATCGCGCGCTCGCGCCGCTGCGGCAGCCCGAAGTCAGTGAAGAAGTGGGTATCGGTGACCGCCGTGTAGCCCAGGCTGTCCAGCCGCTCGAGCAGGCTACGCAGATGCCCGCGGAATCGGCCGGTGACGAGTTCCCGTGCGTTCTCGACCAGCACGATGTCCGGCTGCAGCAGCGCAGCGTAGTCGGCTACCCGGCCGACCAGGCCGTTGCGCCGGTCATCCCGCAGGTGATTGCTGGCGACCGCGCGGGAGAACCCGGTGCAGGGCGGGCCGGCGACGAGGACCGCGGGCCGCCGTCCGGCCAGGCCCATGGCAGCGCAGACGTCGGCCGGGTCGGCGCGAGACAAGTCAGCATCGACCGGCGCCAGCCCGATGCTCGCCGCGTAGGTTGCGTTACAGCCGAGTGACCCGGCCGCCGAGCTAGGCTTGCCCACTTGCGCGTCGGCGGCACCGATCGGCTTGAAGCCGGGATGTCGGCTGAATCCGCAGCTCATACCGCCGGCGCCGGAGAACAGGTCGACTACGGTCCACGCCTGCGTCACCAGCCACCTCCAGCACCGAACCCTAGGCGCTGCAGGCGCCGGACTGGCGGCACCGGCCCGATGCTGCTAGCGCGCCGCCGCGTGTGCGCGGCGGCCCCGACCACTCCCCGCCTTGCGTCGGCCGTCCAGGATCAGGCCCATGATCCAGCTGATGACGCCCACGATGATGGCGCCCCAGAAAGCTGGCCAGAATCCCGTGATGTGGAACGGCAGCGAGAGCTTTCCCGCCACCCAACTGCTCAGCCACAGCAGCAGACCGTTGACGACAAGGCCGATCAGCCCGAGCGTCAGGACATACAGAGCGCAGCCCACCGTCTTGACGATGGGCTTGATCACTGCATTCACGATGCCGAAGATGAGCGCGACAACAATGAGCGTGCCGGCCTCGGACCAGTCGCTGCCGCCGCGCAGCTCGATACCCGATATCGCGAGGTGCGCCACGGCGAGGGCGGCCGCCACGACGAGGATGTGCAGCACGAACTTCATGCCGACATCCTGCCATGCCAGCTAAAGACGCATAATCCTGCACACAAACTGTGCCGTCCGGCTGCGCCCCGCTCGTGCGGTACGAGACGCCCGGCTCGCTGCGACCGCAAATGCCGGGTGCTGGCGAGTATCGGCTACATATTCGTATTGTCCATTGTTACCTGCGATAATGTGTGTGTCGCTGATGGACACAGCGGCGCTGTCGGTGCCACGATCGCAGCCGGGGGATCTGCTGCCGGGAGCAGCAGGGGGCGGTGCTCGCGGGGGGTCGGCATGGGCGTTGCGTGGATGAGGGAGGACGGCGGACCGTTGCGGCCACAGCCGCGCAGCCGTCGGCCGGGTGGTCCGTTTCCGTGGAAGCCGTCGGCCGGGCGGCATGCCGCGCCGCGCGCTGCCTGGCGCAGGCCGGCGTGGCGAGCGGTTACCAGCGGAAGTGAACAAAGACCCGGCCGAAATTCTTGGAGTCCTTCTCGACCCGGTGGTACAGCGCTTTGATCTCTTTCTGCTCGAGGAAGCGCAGTACGTGCTTTTTGAGCTGGCCAGATCCCTTACCGGGGATGATCTCGACCAGCGGAGCCTTGGTCCGGACGGCTTCGTCGATGATGCCCCGCAGCGCGTGGTCGATGTCCTGACCGCGGTTGTAGATGTCGTGCAGGTCGAGCTTGAGCTTCATGCGACCTTTCCCGGTACCTAGCCCACGGTACGGCACAGGCGCAGCCTGCACCTGCGGGCGACTAGGTCGCCGGTATGACCACCTGGTTCACGATATAGACCGTCGCGTTCGCGGCGCGGAGGTTTCCGCAGGTCACGAACGCGTTGTTGACGTAGTAGCTGGGCCTGGCCAGCGCCGGGTAGATCTTCGTCCCGGCGATCGTGGTCAGCACCCGCTGCCGGGCGAGCTCGGCGGGGCGGACCCGGCCGGCGACGATCTGGAACCTCAGCACGGGGGCAAGGTCAGCCCTCGTGGTGAACAGTGCCTGCAGGTTACCGGGGCCGAGTTCCCGGAAGGCCGCGTTATCGGGTGCGAAAACCGTGATTGCGCGCGCGGTGTTGAGCATCCTGGTCAGTCCGGCCAGCCTGATCGCCCTGCTCAGCTCCGACAGCAGCGGTACGTGCGCCATAGCCATCGCGACAGGCAGCCTCGGCAGGCCTCTCCGGGTGCCACGGGTGCCACGAGCGCCGACTCCCCGGATCCGGGGCAGTTGCGCACAACCACTCCCAAACTGGCGACCGTCAGCGCCCGGCGCGGGTGGTGATGCCGTCTCCCGCGCGCTGTCCTGGCGCGCCGCAGTGCTCGCGGTGCAGGCCGTCGTGGCCAGGCTGATGCCGACCACGATGCCGACCGCCGCGACGAGCTTGGACCGCATGATCTCCGCCTCCCCGCTCCTCCTACGCAGAGTGTTCCTCGGCCGACAGCGAGTAACCGCCAGATCCGGCGGCGGCGGTGCCGATGCGGGCCGATCGTCGCACACGCCAACGAATCGTAGCCATGAGTGTTCGGAGAGTAACGACGGGTACGAAGCGGGTACGTCGGCCTGCGGCCTTCGGGAGTGGCCGCGCGTCGTCTCGACGGCATGGATCGGGGGATCAGATGAGCAGCATGCCTGAGCGCAACGCGTCCGGCCAGTGGAGCGGCGGGCAGCAAAGCCCGCCTGACTGGGCCGGGACCGCAAGCCGGCGCGACACGCCTGGGCAGGGAGAATTCGGCGGCTTGCCGCCGGGCGGCACATCGCGCAGCGGCGGCTATCCGGATGACCCCTACGGTTCGTACCAGGGCGGCCAGAGCACCTGGGGGAGCCCGGTGCATCAGGACGAGACGAGAGTGGTCGGCCGCAGGGTCGTCCAGTACATCATCGACTACATCCTGGTCGGCATCATCCCGGCGATCGCATACTGGCTGCTCGATCGCGGCAGCGGGTTCCTGCACGGCTTCGGCTGGGCCCTGGCTACCCTGATCGCGCTGGTGGTCTACCTCTGGTACTGGGTGCTGCGGCCGGCCGGCCAGCACGGACAGACCTTCGGAATGCAGTTGCTCGGCGTCCGCGTCATCAGCAAGGGCGGCGGCACAGCCAGCATGGTTCAGTACCTCGTCCGCGGCGTCATGCTGATCGTCGACACCCTCTTCTTCGGTCTTGTCGGCCTGGTCACGATGATGGCTTCGCGGTACCACCAGCGTGTCGGTGATCACCTAGCCAGGACGCTGGTGGTCGGGGCCGGTTACGGCGCTAGCACCCTGGAAGACGACCATGAGTTCCAGCGGACTGGCTCGGCTGCGGCCGACGAGAGGCTGGCCCGCCCGGACATGTACGCCGAGGATAGATACGGTCAGGACACCGCGCCCGACACCGGTGTGGCCGGATCCAGCGGGTCCCAGCGCGACCACCTGTAGGGCGGCACATCGGCTCGAGGGCTGGTGAGCGAAGGCGCGGGCAGCCGACCAGTAGCGGCGCGGCGCGGTCAGCTGCCCGTCGCGGTCCAGATGCCCACGCCGTCGAGGTCCGACTCGGCCGCCCGGCCGCTAGCCTGCAGATACCTCAGGTGTGACAGCACCTCGCCGATCGCGGCCTGGCGCTGGAACGAGGCGAGCTCGGCCCACGGCCGTGACCACGTCACGCCGGTCGCGGCCTGCCACGCCGTGGTTCCGGCCGGCCCCGCGGCGATCAGGCCGTGCTCCGCCTCCGCCAGCCGCTCGCGGTGATGCTCGGTCAGGTCGGCCAGCCGGGAGTCCAGGTCGGTGAACCGGTACTCGTGCGCGGGCAGCACCTCCGACGGCTGGATGCCGCGCAGGGTGCCCAGCGAGGCGAGATAGTCGGCCAGCGGGTTGGACGTCATGTCGTAGGACGACACGTTCGGCGTAATCCGCGGCAGGACGTGGTCGCCGGTGAGCAGCACGTCGCGGGTCTCGTCGTGGAAGCAGAGATGGCCGGGCGTGTGACCTGGCGTCCAGACGGCACGGAGCCGCAGCCCCGGCGCGTCGACCAGGTCGCCGTGCTCGATCAGCCGGTCGGCCCGCACCATGGGTCCGACCTGGGCGGTGTGCTGTCGGCTCGTGACGAGCTCCTGGAGGTGGCTCGCCGGTGCACCGCACCAGCGCAGGTACATCTCGATTCCGTTGCGCATCGCTGCGGCGCCGCGCGCGGCGAGGAACGCGTCCTCGGCCGGGTGCATGCCGACCCAGGCGCCGGTCAGCTCGGTGACCTTGCCCGACAGGCCGTGATGGTCCGGGTGCACGTGGGTGACCAGGATGCCGGTGATGGCGGCCGGCGGAATTTCGCACCGGGCCAGGCCGCTGGTCAGCGCTTCCCAGCTATCCGGGTGGTTCCAGCCCGGGTCGACGATGACAAAGCCGGAATCGTGCTCGATCAGGTAGCTGAGTACGTACCGCAGCGGGTTGCCGATGATCGGCACCGGGATCGACCAAATGCCGCCGGTCACGTTCTCGACCGGCGGGAACTCGCCGCGCAGCCACGCGGCGTGCTGTCGCGTGCCGGTTACGAGCATCGCCTCGAGTTCCTTCCTGCCCGCCCACGCGCCGCGGCCGGGCCAGGTCGGTGCACCCCGCCGAACCCCGTTCCCTCCTGAGAGGTCGGCAGATACGCACGCTGTGTTGACACGGACGTGGCGCCGTGCTTCGCTCGGTGCCACAGAAAGCATAACCGATTTCAGTTTTCGGCCTGCCGGGCCGCCGGTCAGGGAGGGACACCGATGAGCGACGACTTCCGCGCTAGGGCGCGCGCGTGGCTGGCGGTCAACGCGCCGCGCCGCAGCGCCGGTGACGACGAGGGTGCGGCCGGCCCCACGACGATCGCAGCCCAGAAGGCGTTCCAGGCCAGCCTGTACGATGCCGGGTTCGCCGGGCTCACCTGGCCGAAGGAGTACGGCGGGCAGGGCCTGACCGGGCTGGAGCAGATCGTCTGGAGTCAGGAGACGCGGGACTTCGACCTGCCGAACGGCGCGTTTTTCATCGGCATCAGCATGCCGGGCAACACGATCCTCGAGGTCGGCTCGGAGGCCCAGAAGAAGCGCTATCTGCCGCCGATGCTGCGCGGCGAGGAGATCTGGTGCCAGCTGTTCTCGGAGCCAGGCGCGGGATCCGACGTGGCGAGCCTGCAGACCAGCGCCGTCCGCGACGGCGATGAGTGGGTGCTCAACGGGCAGAAGGTCTGGACGTCGGGCGCCCAGTACAGCGACTTCGGCGCGATCATCGCGCGCACCGACCCGACCAAGCCCAAGCACAGCGGCATCAGCATGTTCATCGTGAACATGCACGCGCCCGGCGTCACGGTCCGGCCGCTCAAGGTCGCGACCGGGCACTCGCCATTCAACGAGGTGTTCTTCGACAACGTGCGGATCCCGGCCGACGCGCTCATCGGCGAGGAGAACAAGGGCTGGGACGCCGTGGTCGTCATGCTGCGGTTCGAGCGGATCGCCATCGGCACGATGGGCGGGTCCCGGTCCAACCCGCTCGGCTACGAGTCGCTGCGTGATCTGGCCGCCGGGCTTGGCCGGACCAGCGAGCCGGGCGTCCGGCGCAGCCTCGCCGAACTGTACGCGCGCAGCCGCGGGGTGGGACTGTTCGCGACGCTGCTGCGCGAGGAGGCGCAAGCGGGCCGGATGCCGGGTGCGCGGGGCTCGGTCGCCAAGCTGGCCGGCTCGGACCTCGCCCGGTTCGCCGGGACCGTCGCCGCGGACGTGCTCGGTGACCAGCTCGCGGGGTTCGACAGCGACGAGCTGGCCGCCGTCACGATGATGATCGTCGCGGCGCCCGGCAACGCGATCGCGGGCGGCACCAGCGAGATCCAGCGCAACATCATCGGTGAGCGGGTGCTGGGGCTGGCGAAGGATCCCGGTGTCGACCGGTCCACCCCGTTCAACCAGCTGCGGGTCGGCACGCAGCGGCAGAACTGAGCAACCGGCGCACGAGGGAGACGACCGATGCCACTCATTCTCACCGACGAAGAGCAGGCGCTGGCCGAGTCGGTCCGCAAGTTCGTCGCCGACCGCAGCCCGCTGACGTCGCTGCGACAGCTCATCGCGTCCGGCGAACCGTACGACGCGGATGTGTGGAAGCAGCTGACCACGCAGCTAGGGCTCGCCGGCTTCACGATCCCCGAGTCCTACGGCGGCGTGGGGGCCGGGTACTCGGCCCTGTCGGTCGCGCTGACCGAGCTGGGCGCCGGCCTGGTGGCTTCGCCGCTGCTCGGCTGCGCGCTCGCCGCTGAGGTGCTGCTGCGGCTGGACGACCACGAGGCCAGGGCGGACCTGCTGCCGAAGATCGCCGGCGGCGAGCTGATCGCGACGCTCGCGGTGGCCAGCAGCGCGGGCGGCCGGGTGACCGCGTCCGGCTCGCCCGTCGGACCGACGCTGACCGGCACCGTGTCCCCGGTGCTGAACGGCGCGGAGGCGAGCGTGCTGCTGGTGGCCGCCGAGGTAGACGGTGCCACCGGTCTCTACCTCGTTGACGCTGGCGCGGACGGGCTGACGGCTACCCGGCTGACCGCTGTTGACCACTCACGGTCGCTGGCCAGGATCACGCTGGTCCAGACGCCCGCCCGGCTGCTGGCCGGGGATGCGGTGGCGGCGCTGAGCGCCGCCCAGGACCTGGCCAACCTCGCGCTCGCGTCCGAGTCGGCCGGTGCCATGCGGGCCTGTCTGGACATGACCAGCAACTACGCCAAGATCCGGGTGGCTTTCGGTCAGCCCATCGGCGCGTTCCAGGCGGTCAAGCACCGGCTCGCCGACATGGAGAAGTCATGGGAGCTGGGTTACGCGGCGCTACGAGACGCGGCTCGCGCGGGCGACCGCGAGCCTGGCCGGTTCGGACCGGCGGCGTCGGTGGCGCGCGTGCTGCTCGCGACCGCGTACGCCGAGGCTGTCGTCGACACCGTCCAGCTGCACGGCGGCATCGGCTTTACCTGGGAGCACGACGCGCACTTGTACTACAAGAACGGGCTGTCCAACAAGGTGCTGCTGGGCGGGCCGGGCGACCAGCTCGACCGGCTGGCGGACTCGCTCGGGATCTAACGGCGGCCTGACCCGGTGGCGCCTGCAGCTCCGGCCATTCCGTCGACCGCCGCCCAGCACGATCGGCGCGACCGCATCCTGGCGGCCGCGACCGACATGCTCTCGGCCGGCGGCGAGGACGCGCTGCAGATGAAGGACCTGTCGCAGCGGGCTGGCGTTTCGGTGGCGACGCTGTACCGGTACTTCCCGGCGAAGGACCACGTGCTGCTCGGCATCCTGGTCAGCCGCTACAGCGCCGCGATCGCCCGGGTCACGGCGGAGGTGCCGCGCGGTGGCACCGCGCGCGAGCGGGTCACCAACCACCTGCTGCGGGAGTTCCGCGCCCAGCAGCGCGAGCCGCGGGTCACCGCCGCGCTGAGCCGGGTCATCAGCGAGACCAGGCGGAGCTACGGGGAGGTAATCGAGCAGGTCGAACGCCTGCATCTGCGGATGCTCGAGCACGTCGCCGGCGCGGGCAAGCCGATCAGCAGCGAGCAGCAGCAGCTACTGCCCGTGGTGCAGGCCATCTTCGGCGCCGCGACGCGGCGCTGGCTGGCCGGGGTGAACTCACCGGAGCGGGCGCGGTTCGAGATCCGAGCCGGATGCCGGCTGCTGGATCTAGCGGACGCCGCCGTCGCCGAGGACCTGACGCTGGCGGTCCTGCCCGTTAGTCCAGCTCAGCACCCTCCAGGATGACGACGGGGATCTGCCGGGTCGTCTTGGCTTCGTACTCCTGGAAGCCAGGGAACTCGGCCTTGTGCGCGGCCCAGATCGGCTCGCGCTCGGCGTCGTCGGCGACGCGGGCGCGCAGCCGCAGCGTCTGCGTCCCGATTTCAGCCTGCACGTCCGGATTCGCCACCAGGTTGTGGTACCAGGCCGGGTTGCGTGGCTGGCCGGCGAAGGACGCGAACACCGCGTACCCGCCGTCCACCTTCCGATATGTCACCGGCGTGACGTGCTCCCTGCTGGTCCGGGCTCCGGTGGTGTGCAGCAGCAGCAGCCTGTCACCGAAGTTCGCCACCGTCCCGCCGTTGGCGCGGAACTCCTCGATGACCTTGGTGTTCCAGTCACTCGGCATGGTGCTCCTTAGGATGCGGCTTAGGATGCGGCGCGCTGTCCGCGCACCTGGAGTTGGTCGAGCAGATCCTGGGTGGCAGCGGCGATGGCGGCGACGGCGTGCTCGAAGGCCGCCGCGTTGTGGCTCGCGGGCGCGCGGAAGCCGCTGATCTTCCGCACGTACTGGAGCGCGGCGGCCCGCACGTCGGCATCGGAGACGTGCTCGGTGTAGGGCTCGCGGAGGGTCTTGATGCTGCGGCACACGGAAACTGTCCCTCCTGTTCGGTCCTGCACGTCGAAGTGCTGCCGTACGTCGCTGGGGTACGTCGCTGCGGTACGTCGCGGCCGTACGTCAGGGGATCGGCTTAGAGCGCCAGTGTAGCGAGGGTCGCTGACGCGGCGGTGCGGCCGGGAGGCCGCGCTGCACGACTAGCGGGCGGCCCTCTCGGCAGCGATGCTAAGGGTGCGCCCGCCATGCAGGTTTGACCCGCCGGCGGGCGCAGCGCAAGGAGCGGCCAAGACAGCGAGGAGCCTGGACGATGATCGCCTGGGAGTACGCATACATCTACGTCGTGCATACCGTCGGGCCCGCTCCCGCAGTCTGCGTGGTCATCGACAAGTCCGGCAAGCCGAGGCTGCTTGAGGGCTGCCATGGCCTGCTCCGGTCTGCCAACCTGCTCGGCGCCGACGGGTGGCTGGTGTCGGGACCGGGGGAGAAGAGCGCGTGCACTCCCGCGATCAATGAGCTAGTGCGCACCGTCAAGGGAGCGATCCAGGGCGACACGATGATGTGCTACTTGATGCGCCGCGAATTGATGCGCCGCGAAGCCGGTGAATTGTAACGGCTAGCGCTCGTGGCAATCTGCGCACAGTCCGAGTATGTCGAGGCGGTGACTCTGGGGCTGGAAGCCCTGCGCGGCCGCAAGATCGCTGACGGCGCCCGCCACCTGGTGCTCGAAGCCGGCTGGCGGGGTGACGTCGGTAACCTTGCCGCAGTTGACACACAGCAGGTGATGGTGGTGCTCGGTCAGGTCCTCCGCCAACTCGAAGCGGGTGAACTCATCGCTCGCAGCGACGCGCCGGATCAGCCCGGCGGCCTGCAGGTCGGTTAGGTGGCGATACGCCGAACTCCGCGGCAGATCAGGCAGGTGCTCAGCGATATCGCTGATGCTGACCGGATGACGGGCGCTGACCAGCAACTCGACGATGGCTCGCCGGCCGCTGGTGTACCGCTGGTCGACCCGGCGCAGCCGTCGCTCGGCGACGCCGTGCAGATCGCCGGCCAGTTCGTCGGCTGACATGACGCTCCCTGAGTCCCTGTCCGCAGCTATCCCTGTCCGCAGCTGCCCGGTGCGCAGCCGCCTAGTGCTCGTCGTAGTGGTCGCCGTCGGCAGCGTGCCGGTGTCCGTCATGCACGTAGTCGACGTGGCGATCGTGCGGCACGGCATGGTGGCCGCAGGTCGGCCCGTGCTCGTGTTCGTGGCCGGCGTGCGCCAGGTGCGGCAGCGGGTGCTCGTCGTAGTGCCCCTGGTGCGGCGTGTGGGCGTGGCCCTCGTGCACATAGTCGACGTGTCCGTCGCGCTGCACACTCGCGTGACCGCAGCCGGGACCGTGCTGGTGATCGTCGTGCCCGTGGCCCTGGTGGGTGTCGTGGTCGGGGGTCATCACTGCTCCTCCCTGCTGTGCTGGACGGCGTCGGCGACGATGTGGGCAACGTGCTGGTCGGTCAGCGAGTACGCCGCCGCGCGACCCTGCCGTTCTACCCCGACCAGCCGGGCACCGCGCAGCACGCGCAGGTGCTGGGATACCAGCGGCTGGCTTAGCCCGAGACGCTCGACCAGTTCGTGCACGAACCTCGGCTGCTCGGCTAGCTCCATGACTATCGCCAGCCGGGCGGGTGCAGCCAGCACCCGGAGCAGTTCACCTGCTGCTTCGAAGGCTCTGGTCTGCGCGGAAGTCACAGAGATATATAAACAAGTGCTGATCAATTTATGCAACTTCTCTCGCAGCGAGTGCCCGACATCAGCTCGCCGGGCTGGGCACTGTCAGCCCGCCGGGCCTGCGCCGGGCTGGCACTTTCAGCCCCGCCGGGCTTGCACTGAGACTCAGTCTCAGACTACATTCTAGTTCTGTGGTCATCCAGAAGCACAAGGGTCAGCGTCGGTCCCCCCTCCGGCCTGGGCAGTTGCACTCGCTGCGGGCGTGGGCCGCGGCGGGCGCGGCCGCCGCGCTCGTTCTCACCGTGGGGGCGTGCGGCACGGACGGTGCCAGCAGTTCTGGCGGCACCGGCAGTGGCGTCATCAGCGCCGTCGGCGCCGAGAACGAGTACGCCAACGTGCTGAGCCAGATCGGCGGGAAGTACGTGCACGTCCTGGCGATCGAATCCAACCCGAATACCGACCCGCACACCTTCGAGGCCAGCCCGCAGGTGGCTCAGGAGGTGAGTTCGGCCCAGCTGGTCGTCCAGAACGGGGTCGGTTACGACACCTGGATCAACAAGATTGAGTCAGCGTCGCCGAGCTCGACCCGCAAGGTGATCGTGGTGCAGAACCTGCTGGGCCTGCCCGACAACACGCCGAACCCGCACCTGTGGTACTCGCCGAAGACGATGCCGGCCGCGGCCAAGGCGATGGCAGCCGACCTGTCGGATCTCCAG